>CAYQBV010000041.1:0-21328 GCA_964415705.1 uncultured Chthoniobacter sp.
ACTCCGCGCACCGCCGTATCACGCCGAATATAGGAGCGCCTCTTACTCATCGTCCCCACGTTCCCGGCAGCTCCCTTGGCGTAACCGAACGGGGCGATCACGTAATTCATATTCACCTTTCCGGCGGTGGAAAACGGCTCGCTGATTGCGTATGGCTCAATGACGGGAAGATGAAAGAGATCCAGAATCAAATGGTCAGCAGGCCCGGCGCTCGATTGCGCACCGGGATGCCCACTGCTCCCGCTTTCACGATCAGGGCGAAAAAGAAGTGTCTGCCAGGGTTTGTTGGCCTTCACTCCGGTCGGCAAAGAGCCAAACATCACAGCCGATGGAAACTGGCGATTGGGGGTGAAATACGACTGCCCGGTTTCCTCAATCGCACGACCGCGATAATACGGCATGCGTCCACCTGGTGAATCGCTATATCGAAAGCGCGTATTGCCCTCATCCACCTTGTTTCCCATGGCTCCGTTCATGTGCTTGGAAATACCTCGATCCCAATCACCCGGGACACCATCCTTGCGCTGCACTCCGTTAATGCCTTTAGGGAGAATGGGGGGCTTGGAGTTATTGGTTCCGTTGATGGCGATCGTCGATGTACCGCTATGACCAGTCATGCGATCCCCGTGTCCGTGATTGAGACCGTGGACTACTTTTCGGCTGGTATCATTGTAGCCGCTGGCACCGTCCCGTGGTTCGAAGTGCGAACTCGGTACATCCGCCAGGCACATGGCAATCCGAATGTCTCCCTTGGCGGAGAGCGGAAGCGTGTCTCCGCCGGTGTATTCGATGCTGCGGATGACGTTGTCGCCTGAAAGAATGGCGTCCGCTCCATTGTCAATTCCCTGGGTGCAGGTCGCTAATCTGCTTTCGACGGAACTGGAAGTGCCCGGAAACGGCAACTTCAGGGAACTCGACGGAAACTTGAGACGGACAGTCTGCACTTTCACCGCCCGCCCGTCGTCCGGAGCTTCGCCCGACCAAATTTCAACCTCCAGTTCAGGCCCAACAAAGGTAAAATCACTCGGACTCCCGGCGACAGGCAAAACTGCGGAGACATAAGGATAGTTTTGCACCGTGCTTCCACGGGAGTAGCTTTCCGCACCTGCGGAATTGAGCTTTTTGACCAGCACGGTCTTGTCGGTGTTGCGCCCGACCGTTCCATCGGCACCGGAGGTCGGAGCCGAGTGCTCGGGGAAGTAAAGGAACTGGTTTGTGCAGCCCAGTGTGGGCATGAAACCACGGCCAAAGGCACACTCGTGGGAGGACAGATTGCAGATATTGATGAGCTGGTTTGTACACAATGCCGCATCAGCCACGGGCGCATTGCCAATGCCGATCTTAAGCGGTGAAACGGCTTTGATTTTTGTGAAATAGGTCTGACGAATGACCGGATAGCCAGCCATCGGCGTCACCATTTCCAGTAGGAGAACGGCTTGAAACTCCCCATCCTTCGGTCGGTGAAACATCAAGGCCGCTTCCCCGATCGTAAAAAATCTCCCCATCCCGGAGGTCGAGCCGATTTTGAGAGGTGTCACCTGTCCGGACCAGTCGAGGGATCGAGCCGGCCACTTGTAATCGTCGAGCGTGCCAGCGGGATAAAACCGCGGCGTATAGGGGGTAAAGCTATTGGTAGCCCGCGCAGCAAATCCCGTATCAACAAGGTTGACCGTCCGCATATAGTCGAAAATTTCCGTGAGGATTTGATCGCGATCCGTGGAGTATTTCGCCTCGAACGATCCGCCAAACCCGGGGATCGGCCTGGTACTTGCAGTCATTTCTTGAAGGTACTTATACATGCTTTGATTCTGAGCGGAGTAATCCTTCTTATCGCTCTTGGCATCTTCACGGGTCAGATAGTAACGGACGTCGTTGGATTCATTCCCGCTGGGGTTCTTGGAAATCGTGGAGGTAAAGGCGAACAATTCGTCAAACGGCGTCCGAAGTTGGTAATTGTTATGCACCGGCCAGATGGTGACCCGGGGACGACCGAACAGGTTGAGTTCCGGCGAGCGGCTGTTGGCCGTGAGGAAAAAGCGGACCTTTTCCAAGGCTCCCGGAGTGACCGTCGGATTGAGCACGGGCCGCCCGTTTATCCCCCCGCTGGTGCGTTGGGCCGCAAACATCATTTCATCCACGGTGGCGTACAGATGCTTTGTTGGGATGTCGAGAACGGGCACCGTCGAGTCGTAAAACTGATCAGTATTTTTCGTCCCGCCTTCGGTTGTGCCATTCCCGTAAGGCGTGAATGGAAGGATCTGGTAAATTGCCTCTTTGAACGTTCGGTAGGTTTCATTGCCATTTGGCAAAATGCTATCCGTCGGTGTTACTCCCCACAGCCATCCCAGAGCGGGGCTCAGGCAAGTCGTGGCCGGATGGCCGGAATAGCGCTGGTACTCCCCACGCACCGGTTGCGAAGCCGATAAGCTCAAACTCTGGGTGGAGGAAGCAAGAGGACCGCTGCCATTGTTGACCTGTCCCGACTCCTGCTCCGTGCTTTGGGAGGGAGTATCCCAGAACGTGCCCTCCGACGCGGTATTGATGTTCAGTTTGGAAGCTTCATCATCGGTCCAAAAGGCTGTCCGGCCGATGATCGGATTCGTGTCCGTGGCTCGACTGGCCGGCCCCACGCTCATATCTTTCAAAACATACAACCATTTCACCGGCATCGGCAGATAGGGTACGGCGCTTCCAATTCCGCTGACGGCTTTGGCGAACTTCAGTTGGGAATCTGTGGTGATCTTCGCATCGAATCCATCCACAATTCCGGGATCTCCAGTATTGTTGAGCTGTTCGCCGGATGTGTATTTTGCCCTAGGATCTATGATGGGATATCGAGGCTCCACGACGGAGCCATCGGCAGCCAAGTCGCTCCTGACGCTGAGAAACGGTTGGTTGAGATCCACATGGTCCGCCGTGGGTTTCGTCGCACTCCAACCCTCGATTACCTTCACTTCCGCCGGGAGTTCCTTGGTATTATACTCCGTAGCATTGGGGCGCATTGTGTCGGCGGAGTACAGTTTGAAAACGTAGTCATTAGCAGACGGGGTATATTCATAATAATAGGGGCCAGAAGGTCCTCCGCTTGCCTGAATTTGCTTCTTACTGCCCGAAAGCTTCCCGCCATAGGTGCGGATCGCCCCCGGTTGCGACGCCCAGGTCACATCTTCCCCCGTCTGACTGGTGGCATCGCGGATCTGCGCGATCACCAGGTTCAACGTGCTGTCTGCAATGAGGCGCGTGGTCGCGGTGGAACTGCTGGCCGTCGAAGCAACCCGTTCGTGGGACACGGTCGTCAAAAAGGCCACGACGACTCCGGAGAGGAGGACGAGCATCATCAGGACAATGACCAGCGCAATGCCGCGGGGGCGGGACGAGGTTGCAATGACGTTCATGGTAAAATTCGGGGTATTATGGTTAAAAGAACACGCGCAGTTTGTCAGGGTTTGGGATCTCGACTCCACTTTGAGCCTCTCAGGACGATGTCAGCGGTAAAGATCCGGTAGTTGGGTTTATACGGATCATCAAGCAACCGTTGCTCCAAGGTTTGCATGTCCGTCATATAGTCGCTGACCACTTTCGCTTTCGTAAACAGCCCCTGGGTCCAAGTCGGAATATTGGTCGCAGTCGGACCGAAACGGGCCATGGTCTTTTCATCCACCGCCACCATCGTGACCTGAACAATCGGCGGCAACAGGTTGTCCCTCGCGGTATTGTCGAGGGATCGATTGTTCTCGGTAACGGTTTTACCGGTGAGCACGCGCCAACTGTCGAATTCGTAGGCGGGAGCCAGCTCCAGTTGGGTGGGGTCGGCGGTTTGGGTTCCCGGCTTGACCCGGTCTTTTTCCGCAAGTTTGGGAAGAATGATCAGTGCAATGATGTTCTCCGACCGCACGCGAGCGTAAACGAAACGGTAAGGTTTGGTCGTGGAGCGGAGAAATGCCTCCTTCATCCAGAGCGGGCGAACCCAACTGGTATTCGAAGTGCGATCGTCTTTCACCATCCCGGCGTAGTATTTATTCTTCTCGTCGAAAACCCGGGGATCCACGTAGCCCTTCTCGTCAATGGGTCGCTGAAAAATCGTCAGTTTTTCAGATGGAACAGCCGTCTCCATCAGCCGAAACCGGAAGCGGTCGGGAATTGGCGGAATCAGATTAGTGATAAATGGCGGGCGTTCGGTTTCCGGACCGAATTCGACAAAGTAACCGCAACTGGACAACAAGCTATCGAGGTTCCGGAAGGTTGGTAGTTTGACTGAACCCACCTGCGTGGTGTCCTCGGAGTATCCGATGGGAGTCTGGAAAAACACCGCATGGGTCGGATAGGACTTCTCCAAGGCCGGGTTGAGATTAGCCAACTGCGTAGCGGCCCCAAAAAAGCGCTTGGTCGGGCCGGAGATGAATTGCAGTTCCGATTGCCGGCGGAATTTGAAGGCCGTCGTAGCGGTCGTAACATCGCCGTCATGGGCCCGCCAATAGGTATTGAGCGTGGCCTGGCTCAAGCGGCGGGTCATCGCCTCAAATCCACTTCGAGCTGACTGAAACTGCACCACTTTCTCCGTGGTCCGGGTCATGACCGTCTGGGTCTGGCTGACGGCGGTGACCAGGAAATACATCAACCCGATGATGAGCACCGTCGTGAGCATCACTTCGACGAGGGTAAACCCCTGATTTTTGCTGGGCGGACGGTTGGAGCGAACCTTCATATTACGGGGAGAAGTTTCGCTATTTCACGCTGTCCATCCGCGCGACCAGAAATGCGCGGGCTCGCACTTGACTCGACGGCTTCAGTCGCCCGACCGCCTCCACGGTCTCAGTCTGCTCGAAGTCCGCCATGGCCATCGGATTTGACACCGCCGCCAGCAGGACAATCACCCGGGCCGAGTGTTTCAGAACGTCGGAAACCCCATCTGGCCGGCTAAATTTCTCGTCAATGATCACTCTGACGGCATACAAGCGGGACGCCTTGACTCTCTCCTCGGTGCTGGGTTTGCCCTTCGTGTCCGTCATTCTCCCCTCTTCGTTATAATAGTATGTCTCCGTCTCGAGGTCTTTGATTTTCTGCCACTCCGTCACCTGAATCATTGAATTCATGCCCTGCATGATCCACGATTCGTTGCTGTTATCGATCGCCGTGCGAAACGAGGAAAGTCCAGACGGCATCACGCCGAGCAGGGCGACAAAAGCGAAAGCGACGATACCAAGTGATATGGCGACTTCAATCAGGCTGAAGCCTAAGGAGCGCGGGCGGGATTCGGATTGGGTTACGTTCACGGGCAGTGGTTGGGGGAACAGCACAGAGGGCAGCGGTCGGTTTGTGATTACATTGTAAGAACACCTTGTGTGTCAAAAATGTCAAATACTAAATGCTCGATGAGTATGAACGGCGCTCCGAGTAGGGCTGGACCCCGTTGATGGGTAACTTTTGCACCGCAGTGTAGCCACCGCACCCTCGGCGACGAGCCTTGATTTTCCCTCCCCCTACATCCCTTTCGGATGCCGCGCCACGAAGCCGCGCGGGCCGCGTGTGTTCGCCCGCCAGCGCGGGCCCTCGTCGCGACCGCGCCCACCGGTGGTGTCCAGCCGTACGCCGCAGACGATGGCAAAGGTGTGACCGCTGCGCGCGTAGATCGTGATCCAGTAGCCGGGGCCAGGTTCGCCGTAGTTTTGCAGCGCCTTGGAGTGCAGCGGCTGCGCCAGCACACCCGCATGGTGGAGGAGAAAAGAGACCGACCCCGAACAGTCGTAACCGCGATCGTAGAATGTGCCGTGCCCTCCGCCCCAGACGTAAGGCTTGCCGATGAGATAGTTCGTCGCCCAGATCGCCTTTTTCACGGCTAGCGGGGCGTTTTCCGGGGCATGGCAAATCCCCCTCACGACCGCTGCCTTGTTCCCCCGCACCGTCGGTCCGGTTTGCGGCGGACGCTCCACCGCTGCCACGACGCGGCCGGCCACGATCAGCCCGACTGCGAGAACGCAGATCGTGCGGAAAAAGAGCGAACGGGACATCAGGAGCGGGCACGTCAGATGGCGGCCCGCATTTTCACAATGCAAAAGCCGCGCCATTCTGAAAATGATGCGCGCCATCCATGAGCGACCTCTTTGCGCAGCCCTGCACCACCGCTTTTGACCTCCGGGCCGGCGACTGCCTCGCCGGCATGAGCGCGCTCCCGGCGGAGTCCGTGGACCTCGTCGTCACCTCGCCGCCCTACAACCTCGACATCGCCTACGCCTCCTATCGCGACAACGCGCCGCGCGAGGAATACCTCGCCTGGTCCTACCGCTGGGCCGCCGAAGTCCAGCGCGTGCTCAAACCCGGCGGCTCCTTTTTCCTCAACGTCGGTGCCGCGCCCGCCAACCCGCTGCTCCCGCACGAGATCGTCCTCAAGCTCCAGCCGCTTTTCCGCCTGCAAAACACGCTGCACTGGATCAAATCCATCACCGTTTGCCCGCGCCGCGAGGCCGAGTTGAGCGTCGGCCACTTCAAGCCGATCAACTCCAAACGCTTTCTCACCGACTGCCACGAATACGTCTTTCACCTCACCAAAACCGGCAGCGTGCCGCTCGATCGCCTTGCCGTCGGGGTCGAGTACGCCGACAAAAGCAACATCGCCCGCTGGGCCCACACCCGCGGCGAAGCGCGTGACCGGCGCTGCCGCGGCAACAACTGGTTCATCCCTTACGAGACGATCAAGAGCCGCGCCGACGACCGCCCGCATCCCGCGACCTTCCCCGTGCAACTCGCCGAATGGTGCATCAAACTCCACGGCCAGCGCCCCGGCCTCGTCATGCTCGACCCCTTCCTCGGCATCGGCCACAGCGCCACCGCCGCCGCCGCGTGTGGCGTGGAAAAATTCATCGGCTTTGAAATCGACGACGGCTATCTCGCAGAAGCGCGCCAGCGTCTGGACGCCAAATCCTCAATGCTAAATCCTCAATCCTAAATTCCGTTGCTTCCCATCATCCTCCGCCGCTTCGCCGGCATGTTGCTCGTCCTGTTCTTCGTCATCACCATCACGTTTTTTCTCGTGAAGGCGATGCCCGGCGGCCCCTTTACCAGCGAGAAAAGCATGCCGGACTCGATCAAGAAGCAGCTCCTCGCGCGCTTCAATCTCGGCGGCTCGAACTGGGAGCAATACACCACCTACCTCGGACTCCGCCGCAACGTCTCCGGCAACTACAGCGGCCTGCTCCAGGGCGACCTCCAGCTTTCCACGAAATACCGCGACCGCTCCGTGGCCGAGTTGCTGCGCGACAGCCTCCCCATCTCTGCGACGCTCGGTCTCGCCGCGTTTCTCATCGCCACCAGCGGCGGCATCTGGCTCGGCTCCCTCGCCGCCGTGCGCCACCGCACGCCCACCGATACCGGCGCAATGCTCGCCGCGCTTTTCCTCATCAGCATCCCCGCGTTCGTCATCGGCCCGGTGCTCATCCTCATCTTCGCCATCCACCTGAAATGGCTACCCGTCGGCGGCTGGGGAAGCTGGTCCAGCCTCATTCTTCCCGCCGTCACCCTCGCCGGCCCCTACATCGCCTACATCGCCCGCCTCATGCGCACGAGCATGCTCGAAGTGCTCGGCCAGGACTTCATCCGCACCGCCCGCGCCAAGGGCCTCAACGACGCCCGCGTCATCTACAAACACGCCCTCAAAGTCGCCATCCTCCCAGTCGTCAGCTACCTCGGCCCGCTCGCCGCCAACCTCCTCACCGGCTCCCTCGTCATCGAAACGATCTTCAACCTCCCCGGCTCCGGCCCCTTCTTTATCAACTCCATTTTGAACGCCGACATCTTCCTCCTTGAAGGCGTCGTCATCATCTACTGCACCGTCCTCGTCGTCCTGAACCTCGCCGTCGATATCGCCTACACGCTCCTCGACCGCCGCATCGGCCTGACGGCCTGATTTAGCATTTAGGATTTTGCAACCGCCACGCTCCATCCAAAAACCGCCCGCTTTCCAGCTCCGTCCCGCGCACGAGCAAATCCTAAATGCTAAATCCTAAATCCTAAATGCACCCTCCCCCTCCCGGCGCGTGGCGGCGGCTTTGTAAAAACCCCGTCGCCGTCATCACGATGACGCTCCTCGCGCTCGTCTTCGCCTTCGCGTTTCTCGGCCCGTTCGTTTTCCACGCCGATCCGCACGCGACCTCACGCGAACAGTTTGCCACGCCCTGCGCCGCGCATCCCTTTGGCACCGACAACAACGGTCGCGACGTCCTCGCCCGCGTCATGGAAGGCGCGCGCATCTCGCTGCTCGTGGGGTTGTGCGGCGCGCTCATCAGCCTCGTCATCGGCACCAGCTACGGCCTCGTCTCCGGCTACGCGGGCGGGCGCACCGACGCCATCATGATGCGCTTCGTCGAGATCCTCTACTCCATCCCGCGGCTCATCATCATCATCCTTGCCACCGCCGCCTTCGACCACAGCTTCAAGGAATGGCTCAACGCCGGCGGCCACACCGTCCTCGTCGGCTACTCAAAAATCATCATCCTCATCCTCGCCCTCGGCTGCATCGAGTGGCTGACCATGGCGCGCATCGTCCGCGGCCAGGTGCTGGGCTTGAAAAACCTCCAATTTGTCGCCGCCGCGCGCGCCCTCGGGCAGAGCCACGTCCGCATCATCGTGCGCCACCTGCTGCCCAATATCACCGGCATCGTCATCATCTACCTCACCCTCACCATCCCCACCGTCATCCTCGTCGAAAGCTTCCTCAGCTTCCTCGGTCTAGGCATCCAGGCTCCGCAGGCGAGCTGGGGCAGCCTCCTCGCCGACGGGGCGCAAGTCATCAACCCCATCCGCAGCTACTGGTGGCTCCTCGTTTTCCCCGCTGCCGTCATGTCGCTCACGCTCCTCGCCCTCAACTTTCTCGGTGACGCCCTCCGCGACGCCCTCGACCCGCGCGCGCAGCGGTAGCCGGGAGCCCCGATGCCCCTCGCCGAAAAGCAGCGCCAGTTCGCCGCCCGCTACGCCGTCATCGAAGACCACCACGAGCGCCTCGCCGCCCTCGTCGCCCGCGGCCAGCGCTGGCCCGAGGCCACCACCACCGAGCGCGACGATGCCCACCTCATCCGCGGCTGCACCTCCCCCGTCTGGCTCGCCGGCGCCTTTGCCGATGGCCGCTGCTACTTCCGCGTCGCCGCCGGTTCCGCCTTGGTGAAGGGCCTCGCCGCCCTGCTCGCCGAGCTTTACGACGGCGAAACCCCCGCCGCCATCCTCGCGTGGGAACCCGGCGTCATCGAGGCCCTCGGCCTCGACCGCCACATCTCCCCCACCCGCCTCCACGGCCTCGCCCACATCCGCCGCGCGATCCGCGACTTCGCCGCCGGTGCGGTCGAGCCGTGAGATTGCGGGGGCTGGTGCGGGGGGACAGTATTCAGTGTGCAGTATGCAGTATTCAGTGATCAGTCCCGACGCGGCTTCTGAACACTGAATACTGAATACTCCTCCCCCAAGTGCTCGACGCCCACAACCACCTCCACGACCCGCGCCTCGCCCCGCACCTGCCCGCGATCCTCGCGGAGCTCGCCCGCCTCGGCGTCACCCGCGCCGTCGTCAATGGTACCCGCGAGGACGACTGGCCCGCCCTGGCCGCCCTCGCCCGCGATCAGCCATGGATCACCCCGTCCTTCGGCCTGCACCCGTGGCACACCGCCACGCGTTCGCCCGACTGGCTCGCGGAGCTCCGCGCCCAACTCGACGCCCACCCCGGCGCAGCCATCGGCGAGATCGGCCTCGACCGCTGGATCGCCGGCCACGACCCCGAGGCGCAGCGCGAAGTTTTCACCGCCCAACTCGCCCTCGCCGCCGAGCGCAATCTCCCCGTCACCATCCACTGCCTCCGCGCCTGGGGCCCGCTCTGGGACATCATCCGCACCCATCCCCTGCCCGCCCGCGGCTTCCTCCTCCACGCCTACGGCGGGCCGGAGGAAATGGTCCGCGGGTTCGTTAGTCGCGGCGCCTACTTTTCCTTCAACGCCTACTTCCTCCACGACCGCAAAGCCGCCCAGCGCGCCGTCTTCCAGCACCTCCCCATCGAACGCCTCCTCGTCGAAACCGACGCCCCCGACCTGTGCCCGCCCGACGACCGAAACCCCAATCCTCTGCAAGCCCCCGACGGCACCCCCATCAACCACCCCGCCAACCTCACCCTCGCCTACACCGCCCTCGCCACCCTCCGCGACAGCGGCACCGCCGCCCTCACCGATCAAGTGGCCCTCAACTTCGCCCGCCTCTTCGGCGAAACGGAATAGCGGGTGTGGTGGATGGCGCGCGGAGCGACACCATCCACCGTGAGCAACACACCCTGCCCGCCTCAGTGCAGCATCGGCTTCGGATTCGGCTCGCGGATGAGGCGGGCGTCGAGGTCGAGGAAGTCATCCAGCCGGCGGTCGGCCTCGGCTTCGTCAATGTGCCGCGCCATGAGCAGGTAGGTCGCGTAGTGGTTGCCCTCGCTTTCCACGAGGCTGGCGTAAAAGTCGGCGAGCGGGGCGTCGAGGTCGCGCAGGCCGGCGGCGAGGATTTGGAATTTCTCGCAGCTCCGCCCCTCGATCAGCGCCAGCACGGTGAGGTGGTCGATGACCTGCTCGCGCCGGCCTTTGCGCACGGGCTGCATCATGCCGCTGATCCACGGGCTGCGCTGCGGATTGGTGAAGGGGATGCCGCGCTCCGTGAGCAGCCCGAGCACCAGGTCGAAGTGCTGGAGTTCCTCGATGGCGATGGCGTTCAGCTCGCGCACGCGACCGTGCAGCTCGGTGTATTTTTCGAGGTTGAGCGCGGAGCTGGCGGCTTTGCGTTCGAGGTGCGCGTGGTCCACGAGCACCGGCGCGAGATTCGCGCGGATCATGGGCAGCCAGGTTTCGGGAAGTTTTTCGCGCCAAAGAAGCATGGCGCTTTCTAACCGACCCGCGTGCGCGGTGCCAGCACGCATCGTCGACCCGACGGCGCGGGGAAAAAATCTCACGGTCATCCTTCGACTGCGCTGCGCCGAGCCTCCGCGCCGCTCAGAATGATGGGTCGATGTTGAGCCGCCGCTACTTGCGAAACGACGACGTGAAATCGTCCGTCTGCACGCGCACCACCTTCTTCTCCCGCGTCGAGCCGGCGATCAGTTCGCCGAGCTTCGCCTCCCACGCGGCGGCATCCATCGGCAGCTCCACGGTCTGCCCGAGGAGCGACGAGTAGAGCAGCACGTTCGCCAGTTCGACGGACCCGAGCCCCTCGTGCCCCGGCGCGATGAGCGGCACGCCGTCGAGGATCGCGTCCACGAAATTCTGCATCAGCGTGGCGTGCGGGTTGGACGCGCTCGCAAACGGAATCTCGCTGCGCGCCGACTCCGGCTTGGTGAAGCCGCTCGTCGCCGTCCTGCTGAACTCCGCCATGTCCTCCGCATTGCGGTCAAAGGTGAGCCGGTCGTTTTCCAGCACCAGCTTCCCGCGCGTCCCGATGATCTCGAAGCGGTTCGTACCGGGTGCCTCGCCGGTCGAGGAAATGAAGACGCCCGTCGCGCCGTTCGCCCACTCGAGGTGGCACGTCACGCTGTCCTCCACCTCGATGTCGTGAAACTGCCCGAGCTGGCAAAACCCGCGCACCCGCGCCGGCAGACCGCAGAGCCACTGCAGCATGTCGAGCTGGTGCAGGCACTGGTTCAGCAGCACGCCGCCGCCCTCGCCTTTCCACGTGGCCCGCCAACCGCCGCTCGCGTAGTAGGCCTCGGTGCGAAACCAGTCGGTGATGATCCAGTTCACCCGCACGAGTCGGCCGATCTCCTCGGCGAGGATACGCCGGATTTCCAAATACCGCGGCTCCACGCGCAACTGAAACATCCCCGCGAAAACCTGCCGCGGATGCTCCCGCGCCACGGCGCAGAGCCTTTCGGCGTCGGCCTTGTGCGCGGAGATGGGCTTCTCGATCATCGTGTGCAGGCCCGCGCGCAGCGCCTCGATGCCGAGCGTGGTGTGGAGAAAGTGCGGCGTCGCGACGACGAGGGCGTCGATCTTCCCGGAGCGGATCATTTCCGCGCAGTCGGAAAAGGTGGCCACGCCCTGCGCGGCGAACGGTTCGAGATTGGGCCCGTGCGTGTCGCTCACCGCCGTGAGTTCGCAACGCGCGATTTTTCCCGCGAGCAAATAGCCGGTGTGAAATTTTCCGATATTGCCGAGGCCGACGATTCCGAGACGAACTTTGGACATAAAGAATGGCTGGCAGGTTCGCTGGCCGTTGAAAGCGCGGGCAAGTTCTTTCGGCGCGGCCTCCCGGCGCGCTTTTCATCTCGCGCCGCGTGCCCTAGGCTCGCGCCCATGTTCAACAAGCGCTACGCGGCCCCCGGCTCCGCCCCAGCCACCCTCGCCACGCTCACCACGCCGCACGAGGCGCCGAAACCCGTCATGCGGCTCATCGAGTACGGTCTCGACGGCGTCGTGGAAAAAGCCATCGCCAGCGTCGCCGAGCTGCCCGCTTTCGCCGCCGACGGCCGCATCCGCTGGCTGGACATCGAGGGCCTCGGCGATGCCTCCATCTTCCAGGCGCTCGGCGAAAAATACGGACTCCATCCGCTCGCCCTCGAGGACGCCCTCCACACCGGCCAGCGGCCGAAAATGGAGCCATACGAAAAGCATCTCTTCGTCGTCGCACAGATGGTCTATCGCGACACCGAACTGCAAATGTGCGGCGAGCAGGTCAGCATGTTTCTCGGGCACAATTTCCTCGTCACCATCCAGGAGGAAGTCGGCACCGATGTCTTTGACCCCGTGCGCGCGCGCATCCGCGCGGGCCGCGGCTACCTCCGCAAACTCGGCGCGGACTACCTCTGCTACGCGCTGCTCGACGCCATCATCGACCACTGCTTTCCCATCCTCGAATCCCTCGGCGACGCGCTGGAAGACCTCGAGGATGAGGTGCTCGAACGCCCGCAAACCTCGTGCATCGCCACGCTCCACCGGCACAAGCGCACCCTCGCGCAGCTCCGCCGCTTCGTCTGGCCCGAGCGCGATGTTTGCAACGCGCTCCTCCACGACGAAACCGGCCTCGTTTCCGCGCAGACGAAAGTTTTCCTCCGCGACGCCTACGACCACACCGTGCAAATCATGGACCTCATCGAGAGCTACCGCGACGTCGTCTCCGGCCTCACGGAAATGTATCTCAGCGCCGTCGGCATGCGGACGAACGAGGTCATGCGCGTGCTCACCATCATGTCGTCCGTCTTCATCCCGCTGACCTTCATCGCCGGCATCTACGGCATGAACTTTGACGCCGGCGACGGCAGCCGCCCACTGAACATGCCGGAACTCTACCAGCCGTGGGGCTATCCTGGGATCGTGCTGCTCATGCTCGCCATCTCCGTCGGCCAGATCATTTTCTTCAAAAGGAAAAAGTGGCTGTAGCCGGGGGCACTGACCCCGGCTACAACGGCGCGCACCGGCCATGAAAATCTCCCTCCACACCTCATCCCTTGCGGCGCAGGCCCACGCGGCGGTCGTGCTGCCGTGGTTGGAAAACGTCGCGCACTCCGCGGCGCGCACGCAGCGCGCGACGGCGGTGCTCGTGCCGCTGCGCGCCGACGCCTACCACCTCAAGGCGCTCGCTCTCGGCGCGGACCTCGCGCTGTGCGGCGTGCATTTTCTCACGCCGGGCGAGCTGCGCGACCGGCTCATCCGGCACCTCGCTTGGCCCCTGCGCGTCCCGCTGCGCGAGCATCTGCGCCTGCTCCTCGCCACCGCCGCCGAGCGCGCGGGTGCCGGCGCGGACGCCATCGCCGCCGCGCCGGATCAACTGCTCAAGGCCATTGATCTCATCGGCGGCGGTGGTTGGAGTTTCGCCGAAGCCGGGCCGCCGAAAATGCGGCCCGTCGTCGGGGAGTTTCAGCGCCTGCTCAAAGGCGCGGGCTTTGCCCTGATGCACGACGCCGACCGCGCGCTGCTCGCCGCCGCGCCCTCCGCGCCGCCGCTCTTCGCGGAGCTGCTCGTCACCGGCTTCAACGCGCTGCACTGGCCGCACTGGCCGCTGCTCGAAGCCGCCGTGCGCGCGGCGGAATCCGCCGCCGTCTGCCTCACCGACCCGCGCGACGAAGGCCAGGATCTCGACGCCGCGTGGGTCGGGACGTGGGAGGAAACTTTCGGCGCGGCCCAGCCCGTCGCGGTGGAAATCGCGTCGCCGCTCGCCGACTTGCTGCGCCTGCCGGAGACGCCCGGCGAGCGCGCACGGCGCGAGGCGTCGCCCGCGCGCGAGGTGGCGTTTCTCGTCGGCCACGACACCGCCGAGCAGGCCCGCGCCATCGTCACGCAGGCGCTGCACTTTCTCGCCGATCCTGCGTGCGAGCGGCTCGGTGTGCTCTTTCCCGCCGCCGGCGCACTCTCGCGCCGCGTCGCCGCGCTGCTCGCGGAGCACGGCGTGCCGCACCACGACGGCCTCGCGCACCAGGCCCCCGGCCCGCTCGAAGACGAGGCGTGGACGGCGTGGCTCGCCTTGCAGGAAAGCCCGCGCCTGCCCGCGCTGCTCCGCTTTCTCGCCACGCGGACCGGGCAGGGTTTCGCCGGGCTCGACGCCGCGCAGGTCGCGGACGATTTGCAGCGCGTCTATCAGGAACTGCTGCTCGACGACCTCGCCGTCCTCGCCGCGTATCTCGCCCGCCATTCGCGCCGGCACCGCGCGCCCGCGCTCGCCGCCGCGCTGGACGCACTCCCCTTTCTGCCCGAGCGCGCGCCGCTCGCGGAGCTGCTCGACCGCACCGGCGCGATCTTCGCCGATCTCGGCTGGACCGCGCGCGCGGAGGAATTGCAGCGCCTCGCCGCCGACTGGCGCGGCGCGCTGAAGCTCGTCATTTCCCGCTGCGCGTGGCTGCGCTGGCTCGGCGAATCGCTCGTCTCGTGGCGCACCGAGCGCGCCCCGGCGGGCGGGCATCCATACAGCCGCCTCCACCTGCTGCCCTACGCGCAGGCCGAGTCGCAGACATGGACGCACCTCATCGCCGCCGGGCTGAACGAAGGCCAGTGGCCGCCCGCGCTCGAAGACGCCGGCTTTTTCGGCGAGGAGGAAATCGACGCGCTCAACCGCCGCCTCCGCTCGCTGAATACGCGCGCCGTCACGCAGGGCCGGCAGGGCGAGGGCCACGTCGCCGTGCAGCCAGGCCGAGCCTTCTGCCTCGGCCCCGCGCAGCGCCGCACCCTCGCCGCCCGGCAGTTTTTCAACACGCTCGAATCCTCGACCGTCGCCGCTGCGGTCAGCGCGCAGCTCCACGACGAAGCCGCGCCCGAGCGCCCGTTCAACCCCGGTGAGTTTTTCACCCGGCTCTATTTCTGCGCCCGCGGACGCGCGGTGGCACAGGACACGATGACGGCGCTCCATGCCGAAACCGCCCGCTGGCTGGCCGCGAGCGGACTGTGGAAAACACCTGCGCCCGACCTCGCACCGGTGCAGGCAACGAGCCGCGCTTACGTCGCGCGCCGCACCGCAGGCCAGCCCTTCGGCGAATACGAATTCGCCCTCCGCGCGTCGCCACAGCCGCCGCTCCGCCTCGCGGCGAAACGCTGGGAGGACGCCCTCGCCTCGCCGGCCGAGGTCTGGCTCGGCGCGGTGCTCGGCGTGACCGCGAGCGGCGGCGATGACGAAACGCCGTGGGCGCTGGCGCAGGGCAACTGGGTTCACGACTGGCTGCGCGCGCTCGCCGGCTCGGCCGCGCCGCAGACCTTCGTGCCGCTGCCCGCGCCCGCCGAACTGCACGCCCGCGTCCGCGCCGCCGCGATCGCTTTCCGCGAACGCGTGGCCGCGGTCCTCGCCACGCACCGCCGCGCGCTCCCGGACTGGTGGGCCTCCGCGTGGGAGCAGGCGCTGGGCGTCGCCGCGCCGCTGGCGGAAAGCGTGGCGCATGTGGCCGGCCGCACGCACACGGCGGCGGAATGGAAATTCGACGACACCGCCATCCCGATCGACAGCGGCGCGCTGCATATCCGCGGACGCATCGACCTGCTGCTCACCACCGGCGCGTCGTTCGAGGACGCCTGGCTCATTGATTTCAAAACCGGCAACCGCAAGGGACTCAGCCTGGGAAATCTCGCCACCGGCGACGGCGTGCAGCTCGCGCTCTACGCGCTCGCCCTGCGCGCGGCGGGCGCGCAGTCAGTCGGCCTCAGCCTGCTCACACCGGGCGCGGAACTCGCCACGCCCCAGCTCACGCTCGCCGATCTCGACACGCTCGCCCCGCTGTGGCGCGGGCTTTGGCAAATGCAGGAAAGCGGCGTCTTCGGGATGCGCGGCGCGCTGCGCGAGGAGTATGGTTTTCGCCGCGACTACCCGCTCGCCACGCTCGCCATCGACGAGGAAATCCTCGCGGAAAAATGGACGCTCACACACCCGGATTTCGCAACCGCGGAGGAGGAGGCATGAAGACAAAAATGGCCCGCCAATTTCTCCGGCAAAAGCGCGACGAAAATTTCTGGCGGTGCGATGCGGTCTGCTCCGGGGAGCGCACGCGCCCCCGCGTGCCCGAATCGGCGCCCTCGCCGATTCCGTCTCGATGCGACCGCTCCAGTGGGGAGAGTGCGCCCCGGGCCGCCGCTTGTCCGGCGGGGGCGCCGGACACCGCACGCGAGGGCGCGCGCGCTCCCCTTTCCCTCCCCGCGGCGCACCCGCCAGCACACGCGTGCGGTCCGCACTTTCCCGCGGTTTCTTTCTCACGCAGATGACCGCACCCAGCGACCAGCCGCAGCGCGACCGCTTCATCACGGAGCTGGAGCGGAATTTTTCCGTCGTCGCCTCCGCCGGCAGCGGAAAAACGCGCGCGATCACGGATCGCATCGTGGCGCTGGCGCGGCATGAGCGCGCGCCCGACTGGCTGCCCGCGCTCGTCGTCGTGACCTACACGAACCGCGCCGCCGCCGAGATGCAGCAGCGCGCGCGGCAGAGCATCATCGAGGCCGACGTGCGCCCGGAAGTCCTCGCGGCGTTCAACCGCGCGTTCTTCGGCACGATCCACAGCCTGTGCATGCGGCTGCTCCGCCAGCACGGGCATCACCTCGGCCTGCCGGGGCAGCTCGAGCATCTCGATGAAAGTAACGACGCCGCGCTGTGGACGGAATTTCTCCAGCAACACACCACGCTCGGCGGCGCACTCGATGAAACCCAGCGTCGCGCCCTGCTGCGACTGGCCTCCGCGCGGATGCTCATGGAGCTGGGCCGCCACGGCAGCGCCCCCGACAGCGCGCTGCCGCCGGGGCCGTTCCCCGCGTTCGACTTCGGCGAAATTCACGCCTTCGCGCCCGACAAGCGCTCGCTCGCCGCCGTCACGCGCTGCCGCGAAGCGCTCCGGCGCTGGGAGCAGGCGTGGGCGGGCGACGGCTTCGCCGGCCCGCTGCCGCCGTGCGAATCGAAGCCGTTGCGCGCCGCGTGGGAGACGGCGGTCGCGCCGCTGCGCGCGTGGGTGCAGCGCGCCGCGCTCCACGTCGCCGCCGACACCGCGCGGGCCTATCGCGCGTTCCGGCTCCAGCACGGCGCGATGACCTACGGCGACCAGGTCGCGCTCGCCGCCGCGCTCCTGCAGGACGCCGACGCCGCGGCGCGCATCCGCGCGAAAAACTACCGCGTGATCCTCGACGAAGCGCAGGACACCGACCCGATGCAGTTCGACGTGCTCCTCGAAATCGCGCGCCCGCCGG
Organism: uncultured Chthoniobacter sp.; assembly: GCA_964415705.1. Classification (GTDB taxonomy): domain Bacteria; phylum Verrucomicrobiota; class Verrucomicrobiia; order Chthoniobacterales; family Chthoniobacteraceae; genus Chthoniobacter. The sequence continues at coordinate 17,643 of CAYQBV010000041.1, forward strand.
AGGCCGCCGGCGTGTGGCTCGACGACGCGGCATCGCCGCCGCGTGCCGGGCATTTTTGCATGGTCGGCGATTTCCAGCAGTCCATCTACGGCGCGCGCGCCGACCTCGCGCACTACCGCCGCATCCACGACACGCTGCTTGCGACCGGCGCCGGCGAGGCGTTGGAATTCTCTGTCACTTTCCGCCTCGACGAAGCCGGCCTCGGCTGGATCAACGCGGCTTTCCCCGCACTCCTCCACGGCGCGGACCGGCAGGTGAGTTTCGTCCGACTCAATCCGCGCCCAACGGTGCTGCCGGGCCAGGTCGCGCGTCTCGACCTCGGCGATTTGCCACGGCTGCCGCACGACGCGGAAGCATCGCCGCGTGGCGCGGACGCCTCGTCCGCGACCGTCCGGCGGACGCCCCGTCCGGCGACCGTGGAAGAGCGCACAGCGGACGGGGCGTCCGCCGCACCGCCGCGGACGGAGGCGTCCGCGCCACGCGGTCTGGCGGACGCGAAAGACTGGGAGAAAGCCCGCTGGGAGGCGGCGCGTCTGGCGGGCTGGCTGCGGGCGCAGGGCTTGGAAAAACTGCGCGCGTCCTCGTGGAGCGAGGTGGCGCTGCTCTGCCCGCGCACCCGCTGGCTGCCGGTGCTGCGCGCGGCTTTGCAAAGCGCGGGGCTGAAGGCGCAGGTGCAGTCCGAGCGCGCGATCAAGGGCGACAGCCCGGCCTTCGCGTGGTTCACCGCGCTCGCCGTGGCGCTCGCCGAGCCGCGCCACGGCTACGAAATCGTCGGCGTGTTGCGCGAGGTCTTCGGCCATTCCGATCAGGAGCTGGCCGACTTCGCGCAAGGCGACGGCGACCGCTTTCACCTCACCGCGCCGACCGCGCGCCCCGGCCCGGCGGCGGTGACGCTGAACCTCCTCGTCGCGCTGCGGGAGCGGCTCGCGCGGCGTCCGCTTTTTTCCGCACTGGAGGAAGTGGTGCGCGCCACGCGGCTGCGCGAACGGCTGCTCGTCCTGCCCGAAAGCGCCTCCGAGGATCCCGCCGCCGAACTCGACAATCTGCTCACGCAAACCGCCGCCGCGGAGGCCGCGGGCGCGACGCTGGAGACTTTCGCCGCCGATCTCCGCACCGCATTCACCGCTACTCGCGAGGTCCGCGCCACCGTGCGCGACGCCGTGCAGATCATCTCCGGCCACAAGGCCAAGGGCTCGGAATGGGACGCCGTGATCGTGCCTTTCTTTGCGCGTCGCGTGCTGGTGGCGAGTTCCGGCTACCCGCGCCTGCTGCGCGATCCGCGGACGCGCGAATTTCTCGCCGCGCTGGACGGCGGCGACATCGACGCGGAACTCAAAGCCGCGCTCGACACGCAGGCCCGGCAGGAGCTGGAGCGACTGCTCTACGTGGCGCTGACCCGCGCCCGCCACACGCTCGTGCTCGTCGATGACCGCGCGCTTTTCTCCGGCAAAAGCGGGCTGCCGAAAAACGCGCAGGCCAGGCTGCTCGGCTGCGCCAGCGGCGACGCCCAGGCCGCGAGTTTCGACGCGCTGCCGGGCACGCTCTCCGCGAGCGAAGTCACGCGCGCCGCGCAGGCCGGGAAAGCCGCGTCGCGCGAGCGCGCGCAGATCGTGCCGCCGCTGGACGTGGGTCCGCCGGAAGCGTTCGCCACCGCCCGCGAGCGCGCCGCCTTTTTCATCAAGCGCAACCCCAGCGCCCTCGCCGAAGCCGCCTCGGCGGAAGCCGATCCCGCGGCCACGCCGCGCCTCATCGCCAGCAGCCCCAACGCCGGCCAGCTCTACGGCACCTGGTGGCACGGCTTCGTCGAGCACCTCGACTGGCGCGCGGACGCCGCCGCCTGGGACGCGACCTTTTCCACCGCGCTCCCCGACTCCCCCGACCCCGCGCTTTCCCGCCACGAATGGTCGCTCCTCCGCGCGCAGCTCACGACCGGTTCCGACCTCGCGCGCCTGCTCACCGCGCCCGGCGTCATCGCGCACGCCGAGATGCCTTTCCTCTGGGCGATGAGCGAGCGCGAGTGCCTCGAAGGCATCATCGACCTCGCCGTCTTCGACCCCGCCGCCGGGACGTGGCTGATCCTCGACTGGAAAACCAACCGCAAGACCACCGCCGAACTTCCATCACTCCACGAGCACTACCTCCCCCAGCTCGGCGCGTACTGGCAAGCCGTCACGGCCATGCTCGCCGCGCCGGTCACCGTCGGGCTCTACGCCACCGCCACCGGGACCTGGCTGCCGTACGAACCAGCAGTTCTCGCGAAAGCGTGGGAGAATCTCCGCCAGCACCCGGACGCCATCGCCCACGCCCTCAGCGAGGGATAGCGATCAGGCAGCCCGAAATGACCGCGCCATCTTGGCCTTGGGAGTTTCGGCGATCATGCGCGGGGCCGCCGGCGCAGCCTTTTTCCCCCGCCTCCGCCCGCGCGCTTACTTCAGCGCGGCGAGGTAGTTTTCCTCGGCCTGGGCCCAGTTGATGACGGCCCAGATGGCTTTGAGGTAGTCGGGGCGGCGGTTCTGGTAATGGAGGTAGTAGGCGTGCTCCCAGACGTCGATGCCGAGGACGGGCGTGCCGCCGCAACCGGCGATGGCCGCGCCCATGATCGGGTTGTCCTGGTTGGCGGTGGAGCAGATTTCGAGTTTGCCGTCCTTCACGCAAAGCCACGCCCAGCCGGAGCCAAAGCGGCCAACACCGGCGGCGTTGAGCTTTTCCTGGAGCTGCTCGACTCCGCCAAACGTGGCGGCGATCGCGGCGGCGAGCTGGCCCACGGGTTTGCCGTCGGAGCCGGGCTTGAGGAGCTTCCAGAAAAAGGTGTGGTTGACGTGGCCGCCGCCGTTGTTGCGCACCGGGCCGCGGATGGCGTCGGGCACGCTGGCGAGGTCGCGGATCAAATCCTCGGCGCTTTTACCGGCGAGGGCGGGCGCGCTTTCGAGGGCTTTGTTGAGGTTCGTGACGTAGGCGGCGTGGTGCTTGTCGTGATGGATCTCCATCGTGCGGGCGTCGATGGTGGGTTCGAGCGCGGCGAAGGGATACGGGAGTGCGGGTAGTTCGTGGGCCATGATGTTGTGTTGGTTGTGGCCTCACGATGCGGAGGCCGGTGTTTTGATTTCGCGCGGATGATGGAAAGTGGATGCCTCCTTGGCAAGCGGGACGGTGGAGAAATGACGAAAGAAGTCCGGCTACCCCGCCCTCCCACGCGCGGGGCTGCGGGTGAGGGCGCGCTGGAGGAGGATGAACGCGAGGAGCAGCGTGCCGATGGCGATGCGGAGCCACCAGGAGTTGAGGCGGCCGTCGAAGATGAGCGCGGACTGGATGGCGCCGAAGATGAGCACGCCGAGCAGGGTGCCGGCGAGGTAGCCGACACCGCCGGTGAGCAGCGTCCCGCCGATGACCACGGCAGCGATGGCGTCGAGCTCGAGGCCCACGCCCATCGCGGGGTTGCCGGAGCCGGTGTAAAGCGTGGCCGCCACGCCCGCGAGCGCGGAGCAGAAGCCGCTCACGGCATAGACGGCGGGCCGCGTGCGGGCGACGGGCAGTCCCATCAGCCGGGCGGAATCGGGGCTGCCGCCGAGCGCGTAGATATTGCGTCCGAAGACGGTGAGATGCGCGACGATGAAGCCGAGGACGAAGAGCGCGAGGAAGAGCATCGCGGCGGAGGAAAGCGCGGCCTTTCCGCCCAGCGGGAGGCT
>CAYQBV010000042.1:0-20882 GCA_964415705.1 uncultured Chthoniobacter sp.
CCCCGGACTGAGTTAAAAAACGCCGTCATGCTGAGCGGAGTTCCGGGAGGCTTTGCGACCGGAACGGAACGAAGCATCGCTGATTGAAAATGGGCGGAGGCGGTGGGAGTGATGGCGCGCGTATCTCACCAGACCGCCTCCGCCCGTTACAGTCAGCGATCCTTCGACTGCGCTGCGCAAAGCCTCCGCTCCGCTCAGGATGACGGCGTGGTTTTCGTCCCTCGTTCGTCCGGGGGCTCGCGAAATACGGCGTCGCATTCGATGAGCGCTATGTCTGGGACTGACGGGCCGCCGGTGGATGAGTCGCGCCGTTGGCGCTGGCGCGTGCGTTGACGATGCACCTGGGGCGTTGCCCCAGGCTGGGATGAGAGGACGCCGTTGGCGTCGGGATCAGGCGAGAACGACCACCGGGACCGGAACGGCGAAAGCCCAAGTGGAATGGGTCTCCGCAGAGCGCCAAAGGCGCATCCTCATTCCAGCCTGGGGCAGCGCCCCAGGAAACCCGCGTCGCCAGCGCCAGCGCTGAAAGCGCGACTCACCTCTCGGCTACGAAGTGCAGCTTCCCCGGCAACGGTGGAGATGAACTGGCTGAAACGTACCAGATCATGCGGTTAAGCACCGCGTCGATTGGTTTGACGAAGGCATCCCTGTTCAGGCTCACTCCTCGAATGGCAAAGAATTCAAAATCTGGTTCCCGTGGCTCGGAGTTCGTTCGGTGGTTCCGTCCCCTTATTGATTGCCTGCACGAACTAGGTGCCGCTCGCCCCCGTGAAGCATCGGACTGGGTTGCTGAGAAAGAGCAGGTTCCAACGGCGCAGCGAGAGGCATTGTTGAAGTCGGGGGAGGAACGGTTTCACAATCAGGTTCAGTTTGCGCGTCAATATCTGGTTTGGGAGGGATTGATCGACGGGAGCAAGAAGGGAATCTGGTCGCTAACGCCGCTCGGCTCGCGAACGCGACTGACAGATGAAGAGGCACGAACGATTTGTCAGAAGTGGGTGAAGTTTCACGCATCGGCGCGAGCAAGAGCCAAGGGCAAGACTGAGGTGGATATCCCAATTGCCTCGAGCCCAGAGACGGTCGAACTAGAGCCTGAAGAAAGAAGCGAAGATGTCGGTTTATTGAACGTCCTACGCGGCCTTTCCCCGACTGGATTTGAGCACTTCTGCCGACATTTGCTGTTGGCTTACGAGTTTGAAAGGGTAACCGTGACAAAGCGGTCTGGCGACGACGGAATCGACGGTATAGGTATCCTGCAACTCAATCCAATGGTGAGTTCAGTCGTGGTCTTTCAATGCAAACGCTATAAACGATCAGTCGGCAGGGAGGATGTTTCGCTGCTTCGAAGCGACGCGCAGCAGCGGGCTGACAAGGCCATCTTCATTACCACAGGCTCATTCACACGGCAGGCGAAGGAGGAGGCCGTCAGAGTTATCCCGCACATCGAACTCATCGACGGCGAGCAATTGGTCGCGATGTGTGAGGCGAAACAAATCGGGATGACGCCGCGGGTCGTGTTCGACATTGATCATGCGTTCTTCGCTCCCTTTCGCTGATCGGGACTCCCAAATTTATGTTTCCCCGCTTTCTCCGCTCGCTTGTCGTTTCGCTCCTCTGCACCGTGTCCGCTTTCGCGGAGGAGGCGCCGAGTTCAGCGGCGATCCCGGTGGCGCAGCCGGGGATGGAGAAGCGGCATGCGGAGAAGGTGGCGGCGATCAAGGGGCGCAAGTTCGACCTGATGCTGATCGGGGATTCGATCAAGCATGGGTTCGACAATCCGGAGGTCAAGGCGGTTTGGGAGCAGTTTTTCGCGCCGCGTAATGCCATCTGTCTGGGCTACAGCGGCGGGCGGACGGAGAACATCCTGTGGAATCTGGCGAACGGGGAGTTGGAGGGGCAGTCGCCGAAGGTGGCGGTGCTGCTCATCGGGACGAACAATTCGGACGATGCGAACTACAAGGTGGTCAGCACGCCGGAGCAGATCGCGGAGGGGACGGGGGCGATCGTGAAGCTGCTGCGGGAGAAATGTCCGGCGACGAAGATTCTGCTGCTGCGGATTTTTCCGCGGATGAACGTGTATAAGAAACCCGACGGCACCGAGCGCGGGAGCGCGGAGAAGCGCTTCGCCACGAACCTGCGCGCGGGCGAGCTGGTGGCGAAGCTGGCCGATGGGTAGAGCGTGTTCTTTCTCGATGTGAACCACGTTTTTCTCCGCGCCGACGGGACGCTCGATCCGAAGCTGATGCCGGATAAGCTTCATCCGTCGCCCGAGGGTGCGCTGGTCTGGGCGCGGGCGATGGATCCGGTGCTGATCGGGCTTTTCGGCGATCAGCCGCGCACGGTGGCGCTGCCAGCGGGGCCGTGAACGGGTGAGTTGGCGCGCATTTTCCCCTCGCCCGGTCAATGCGACGCGCCTAACTTCACGGCCCTTTTTCCAATGAACGATACCGCCAAACCCGTGCTTCGCGTCGGCCTGCCCACGGGCAGCCTGCAGGAGCCGACCTTCGCTCTTTTCGCCAAAGCCGGATTCAATATTTCCGGGGCGAGCCGCTCCTACAAGCCGTCGGTGGATGACCCGGAGCTGGTGATTCGGCTGCTGCGGGCGCAGGAGATTTCGCGCTATGTGGAGCACGGGTTTCTCGATTGCGGGCTGACAGGGAAGGATTGGATCGAGAACAACGGCTCGGATGTGGCGCGGTTGTGCGAGATGACTTTTTCCAAGACGAGCAGCGTGCCGACGCGGTGGGTGATTGCGGTGCCGGAGGATTCGCCGATCCGGTCGGTGCGGGATCTGGAGGGGAAGGTGATCGCGACCGAGGCGGTGGAAATGACGCGGCGCTTTCTCGAGCAGCATGGCGTGGCGGCGAAGATCGAGTTTTCGTGGGGCGCGACGGAGGTGAAAGTGCCGGACCTCGTGGACGCGATCGTGGACGTGACCGAGACGGGATCGTCGCTGCGGGCGAACAAGCTGCGCATCCTGGAGACGATCATGGAGTCGTCGCCGCAACTCATTGCGAACCACGCGGCGCTGGGGGACGCATGGAAAAAGGCGAAGATCGACACGCTGGTCATGCTGCTGCTGGGAGCGTTCAACGCGCGGGACAAGGTGGGTTTGAAAATGAACCTGCCGGAGATGTTGCTGCCGGCCTTGCTCGAGGCGCTGCCCGCGCTGCGCAATCCGACGATCGGGCAACTCGCGACCGAAGGGTGGCTCGCTGTGGAAACGATCATCGACGAAAAGATCGTCCGGGAGATCATCCCGAAGCTCAAGGAACTCGGTGCCGAGGGGATCATCGAGTATCCGCTGAACAAGGTGGTGTACTGAGTCGCCGAGACCCCTCAACTCAACCCAAAACGAATATGCCAAAATACGTCATTGAACGGGAAATTCCCGGTGCGGGAAACCTCACGACCGAGCAACTCCACGCGATCTCGCAGAAATCCTGTGGTGTATTGCAGCAACTCGGGCCGCAAATCCAATGGGTCGAGAGCTACGTGACGGATGACAAGGTATACTGCGTGTATATCGCGCCGAATGAGGAGTTGGTGCGCGAGCATGCGGCGCAGGGCGGGTTTCCCGCGAATCGCGTGTCGGAGGTGCGGCGGATGATCGATCCGACGACGGCGGAAGAGTAGGGCGCGCGGGCGGAATTTGCGCAGATCGGCGGGCAGAATTCGAGACCGGGGTAGGCCCGTGTGTCCGTGCGGGTCGGGACGCGATGCGGCAGGTTTGGGGGAAAGTGAATGACTTTCAAAAATTCCGGTTGCGTGGGGCAGGCAAGCATGATTCTCTCGCCGCCCCTCAACGAAAAAACATATCATAAAATGGGTTCACTCAAAAAGCGCCGGAAGGCAAAAATCGCCAAGCACAAACGCCGGAAGCGGATGAAGGAAAACCGCCACAAGAAGCGTTTGCGCTACAAGTCGTAGGACATAGAGTTCGCGGCATGAAATCGTGCCGATTCGTTAGGGTTGCCAGAGGTTTTTTGGTGCTTGCCGTGGGGTGGGTGCTGCTTTCTGGGCAGGTGCAGGCGCAGACGGTGCGCAGGCCGCAACCCGGCACCAAGCCATCGGGAAAACCTGCTGAGCAGGCACCGGCCCGGCCTGCCCCGGTAAGTCCTGCGTCCACCGAATTGCCGCCTCTGGCTGCGCCCGTGCCGCACGATCCGCCGGAGGTGGCGGATGCCTTGCCATCGCCGATCCGGCCGGCTGCGCCGGACCTCGCACTGCGGGTGGAGGATGAGAAAAGAGCCGCCGCCTTTGCGGCGTTTGCGCTCGGGGTGGTGGCGGAGGAAAACGCCGATCAGGAAAAGATGCTGGAGAACTATCGCAAGGCGCTCGAACTCGATCCCGGCAACCCCGAACTTGCCGTCAAAGTGGCCTACGAACTCGCGCGGCGGAACGACCCGTCCGCCGCCATCCAGGTGCTGAAGGATGCCATCAAAGCCTCCCCGAAAGCGGCGCTGCCGTGCATTTATCTCTCGCAGCTTTACGCGAAAAACCTCAACAAGCCGGAGCTCGCGATGAAGTATGCGGAGCAGGCACTGGCCCTCGAGCCGGATAGCTTCTCCGCGCTTCAGGCAGTGTACGAACTCTACTCTTCCAATGGTCAGGAGAAGAAGGCGGCGGAACTGCTGGACAAGGCCACGAAGTCGCCCAGCACGTCGGGCAAATACTGGATCCAGCTCGCGGAAATGGAGCAGAACCTCTGGCTGAAAGAGGAGGGTTCCGCGGATGCGGCGCAGACGGAAAAGATGAACGCGGCGTTTCGCAAGGCTGCCGAGTATGGGAAGGAGGACGTGGTGGTTCTGACGAAGGCCGCCGACTACTTCCGGTTGTCGAAACAATGCAAGGCGGCGATTCCGCTGTATGTGGCCGCTCTGGGGCTCGATCCCGAGGCCAAGGGCATCCCGGTGAACAATATTCGCGACCGGCTCTCGCAGTGTTTCCTCCTCACGGAACAGCGCGACGAAGCGATCAAGCAACTCGAGGCCGTGGTCAAAGAGAGCCCGCTGCGGCTGGAGACCTACGAATTGCTCGGCCAGCTCTATTTGGAAAAGGAAGACTTCGAAAAGGCGCTGACAAATTTCGAGCATGGCTTGCGGCTCGATGGCGGCGACCCGGGCACCTACCACCGCCTCGGCTCCCTCCTTCTCCGCACCAAGCGCTACGACCGCGCCGTCGATATCCTCCGGGCCGCGCAGAAAAAATACTCCGACCAAGCCATGTTCAGCTACATGCTGGGCATCGCGCTCAGCCAGACGAAGCGCCACGACGAAGCGCTCACCGCCTTCTCCGACGCGCAGGCGCTGGCGGAGGTGAAGACCCAGGACATGCTGGATGCGGATTTCTATTTCAGCTTTGGCGCGGCGGCCGAGCAGGCCGGGCGAGTGGACAAAGCGGTGAGTCTGCTCAAGCGCAGCATTGAGCTGGAGCCGAATAACGCCCAAGCCTTCAACTACCTCGGATATATGTGGGCCGACCGGAACGAGCGGCTCGATGAAGCCGGGGAACTCATCAACAAGGCGCTGGCGATCGAGCCCGAGAACAGCGCCTACCTCGACAGCCTCGGTTGGTACTTCTACCGCAAAGGCGACTTCGAGCGCGCGCTCAAGGAAATCCTCAAGGCCCAGGCCATCATGCAGCGGGAGGAGCAAAAGGACGACGCCACCGTATTGGATCACCTCGCCGAGACCTACCTGAAGCTGGGCAAAACGTCAGACGCGGTCACGGCGTGGCAGAAATCGCTGACGCTCGAGAAGAGCAAAAAGATCGAGGAAAAAATCGAGGCGGCGAAACAGAAGCTGACCAAGGGGAATGACACGCCCGCGCCGGTCGAGCCCGTGCCTGCCCCGGAGAAATAGCGTCGCGGACGCGGCGATAAGGTTCACAAGGTCGGGGGGCTGTGCTCTAGTCTCCGCTGCTTCGCTTTATGAAAATTCACCAGCGCAATTTGCCCCGAGTCCTCATCATTGGTGGAGGTTTTGGCGGGTTGGAGGCGGCCAAGGCGCTGCGCAAAGTGGACGTGCGGGTGACCCTGCTGGATCGGAACAACCATCACCTTTTCCAGCCGCTGCTCTATCAGGTGGCGACGGCCGCGCTTTCACCGGCGGACATCGCCGAGCCGTTGCGCCACATTTTGCGGAACCAGGAAAATGCGGAGGTCATCCTCGGCGAGGCGGAGCGGATCGACGTGCATCGCAAGAAGGTCGTCCTCACGGACGGCGAGCTGGACTACGACTTCCTGATCGTTGCCGCCGGGGCCCGGCACTCGTATTTCGGCCATGAGAAATGGGAGAAATTTGCGCCCGGCCTGAAGAGCCTCGACGACGCGCTAGAGATTCGGCGGCGCATGCTGCTGGCGTTTGAAATCGCCGAACGCACTGATGATGACGAGGAGCGGCACGCGGCGATGACCTTTGTGGTCGTGGGCGCGGGGCCGACCGGCGTGGAAATGGCGGGCGCGATCGCCGAGATCGCGCGGGTCACGCTGGTGAAGGACTTCCGCCACATCGACCCCGCGCAGGCGCGCGTCGTCCTGCTCGATTCTGCGCCGCGGGTTTTGCAGATGCTCGACCCGGAACTGTCCGAAAGCGCGCGGCGGCAGCTCTTCGACATCGGTGTGGAAGTGCGGCCGCTGACTCTCGTGGAAAAGCTGAGCGCCGACGGCGTGCAGATCAACGGCGGCGAAAAGATCGCCGCCCGGACCATCGTGTGGGCGGCGGGCAACATGGCCTCGCCGCTCGGCGAAAGCCTCGGCGTGCCGCTCGACAAACAGGGCCGCGTGGTCGTCCACGAAGACCTTTCGATTCCCGGACACCGTGAAGTTTTCGTCATCGGCGACCAGGCGCACTTTGCGCCCGGCGGCGGGGCGCCACTCCCGGGGCTCTCCCCCGTGGCCATGCAGCAGGGCCGGCATGTCGCGGGCAATATCCGCGCGTTGCTCGCGGGCGGTTGGTCGGACAAATTCGAGTATTTCGACAAAGGAACCATGGCCACCATCGGGCGGAATCGCGCCGTGGCGGACGCCGGGTTCATGCGCTTTTCCGGGCTTCTTGCGTGGCTCGCCTGGCTCTTCGTCCACATCATTTTCCTCGTCGGCTTCCGCAACAAACTGCTCGTCCTCATCAACTGGTCCATCGCCTACGTGACCTACGGCCGCGGCGCCCGCCTCATCACCGGGCGGCACTGGGGCAGCAAAGGCGGCGAGTCGTAGCGTCCGGGGGCAAAGCGAAAAGGACTGCCGTTGCCGGCAGTCCTTTCGGAAAGAACGTGGGACTTATGGGTGGCTCAGCCGAGCTGCGCGAGCGTGGCTTTGATCGCGTTGAAATCGGGGAGGTCTTTCGGCGTCGGGGTTTGCTCGCTGTAGCGGATGACGCCCGCTTTATCGATGACGAACGCGGCCCGCGCCGAGGTGTCGCCCACGCCGGCGAGCATCGGGAAAACCACGTCGTATTGCTGGGTCACCGCCTTGTTCAGATCGCTGGCGAGGGTCAGCGAGATGTTCTCCTTTTTTGCCCAAGCCTCCTGCGCGAAAGGGCTGTCCACGCTGACGGCGATGATGTCGGCATTCAGGTCGGCATAGGCACTGAGGCCGCTCGAGAGGTCGCACAGCTCCTGGGTGCAGACGCCGGTGAAGGCGAGCGGGAAGAAGAGCAGGACGGTGTTCTTCTGGCCGAAGTTGGCGCTGAGGACGACGTCCTTGAGGCCGTCGGCGGTTTTGGATTTGAGGGTGAAGTCGGGAGCTTTGGAGCCGATGGCGAGAGGCATGGTGTGTGGAGTTGGGTGTTTGGATTTAGGAAGTGCGAGGGTGCTCTTACGTTTTTGGCGCGGGGCGGTTCAAATACGAAATGGGAAATCTTTCACGCGCGCAGGGCGGCGAGTGCGGCGTCGAGGCTGGGGCAGTCGGTGATGGAAAGGCAGGACGTGCCTTTGCGGATGCGGTTGAGGAGGCCCGCGAGGACGCCGCCGGGACCGAGTTCGAGGAAGAGTTCGCAGCCGGCTTCATCGACGAGATACTCGATGGATTGGGTCCAGTTCACGGTGCCGGTGACCTGGTCCTGGAGGGACTCGCGGATCTCCGCCGGTTCGCGCACGGGGATGGCATCCACGTTGCAGATGACCGGGAAGCGCGGGGTGGCGAGCGTGGTTTTTTGCAGCTCTTCGCCGAGCTTGAGGTAGGCGGGGTTCATCAGCCGCGAGTGGTAGGCGCCGGCGACGTTGAGCGTTTTCGCCAGGCGGATGCCGTGCTCTTTGGCGAGCGAAACGGCGAGGGCGATCTTGGAGCTTTCGCCGGAGATGACGATCTGGCCGGGGCTGTTGAGATTCGCGACATCCACATCGGTCTCAGCGGCGAGCGCGCGCACGGCACTTTCATCCCCGCCGATCATCGCTGCCATGCCGCCGCTGGTCTGCTCGCAGGCTTCCTGCATGAAAAGGCCGCGCTGGGCGACGAGGCGCAGGCCGGTCTCGAAGTCGAAAGTGCCCGCCGCGGCGTGCGCGGTGAATTCGCCGAGCGAAAGCCCGGCGGCGGCCTGGATCGGGAAGTCGCCCAGCTCGGTGCGGAGCGCGGCGAGGCAGGCGAGTCCGTGGACGTAGAGGGCTGGCTGGCAGTTTTTCGTCTGGGTCAGCTCGCCCTCCGGGCCGGTGAAGGCGAGGGCGCTGAGCGGTCGGCCGAGGATTTCATCGGCGTGGGAGAAGCACCGCGCGGCGGCGGGATATTTGGCGGCGAGGTCCTGGCCCATGCCGATGGTTTGAGCGCCCTGGCCAGCAAAGAGGATGGCGATGCGTTGGTCTTTCATAGTTTGGTTCCGATGGAAATGAGCTGCGCCGCACGGGTGGCCGCGCGGGAGAGAAATTCGCCGGCGCGGGTCATGGCGATGTCCAGCGTCACGGGCTCGTCCGCGATCCCGCAGGCGGCGTCAAAGTGCGCCTGCACGGCGGCGTGGTCCGCGACGGAGCCGGCCAGCGCGAGCACCGGTTTGCGGTGACGGCGCGCGAGTGCGGCGACACCCGCAGGGCCTTTGCCCTCCAGCGTTTGGCCGTCGATGCGGCCCTCGCCGGTGACCACGAGATCGCACGCGGCGATCCGTTCTTCGAGGCGCAGCGTGGCTGCCACGAGATCGAAACCGGAGCAGACTTTCGCCCCGCAAAAACTCATCAGGCCGAAGGCGATGCCGCCCGCTGCGCCCGCGCCGGGCGTGTCGCGGAAATCGCAGCCGAGATCGGCGGTCACGCAATCCGCGAGCGCGCTCAGCCCGCCTTCCAGCGCGACGACCTCGCTGGCGCCCGCGCCTTTCTGCGGGCTGAAAATTTGCGCCGTCCCGCGCGGACCGAGCAGGGGATTTTGCACATCGCACGCGGCGATGATTTCCGGCAGCTCCAGCGCGCCCGCCGCCTGGATGCGGGTGAGCGCGATGAGATGGCCGGGAAACAGCGCCAGTTCCTCGCCGTCGCTCGTGAGAAATGCGTAACCCAGCGCCGCGGCCATCCCCAAGCCGCCATCGGTCGTCGCGCTGCCGCCGAGGCCCACGAGGATTTTCCGCGCCCCGCGCTCCACCGCGTGCCGGATGAGCTGGCCGGTGCCGAAGGTGTTCGCCCGTAGCGGCGCGCGCTCGTCTTTCGTCAGCCGCCAGAGGCCCGACGCCTCGCTCATCTCGATGATCGCGAGCCGCTCCGCCTCCACCCACGCGTAACGCGCCGCGACTGCGCGCCCGATGGGGTCCAGCGCCCGCGTTTCCACCCACCCGCCGCCGAGCGCCTGCCCGAGCGTCTCGGCGAAACCCTCGCCGCCATCCGCGATGGGCGCGCTCGTAATCTCCGCATCCGGCCAGACCGCCCGCAGCCCGCGCGTGATTGCCGCCCCGGCCTCGACCGCCGTGAGCGAACCTTTGAATTTATCCGGCGCGACGAGAATTTTCATGGCCAAGGGGCGGAGAGCTTTGGCAGGAAAAACGGCGCTGACAAGCTGCTTGCGCGGCCCGGATTCGGGGAGAGGCAGCCGAAGACGCCCCGATTTTATGACGGTGGCTCGCCCACGCGCTGTTTCGCGGACTCGGCACTTCACTCCATTCCCGTCCACCTTCGCCCGACGGGAATTGCGTTTTAGAATCACGGCGATTTTCCAATCGAGACACTACCGAGTTTTGCCGTGCAGGGTGCCGGGCCGCGAATAAGGTGCAGTGGTGAATAAGTTTCAGCCGCTGATCGATGAACTCTACCGGGAAGAAATCCTGCGTGCTCGAAAACAGACCCCGCAGGAACGGGTGCGCGCGGCCTTCGAGATTGCGCCGTTTGCGCGAGCCATGATGTATGCCGGCATCCGTCGGCAGCATCCGCAAGCCGACGATGGGGAACTGCTGCGGCTCGCCCGCGAACGCATCGCCAAAGTCCGGCGGATCAATGAGTGGAAAATCTTTCGCCCCGCCGAGGCTCCGCCGAATGACCGATGATGAAATCGCCCGCGCCGCGCTCGGCGCGATTTTGGCTGCGGGGATCGATTATGTCCTCGTCGGCGGGCTGGCGGTGATCGCTCACACTTTTCCCCGCACCACGCTGGACGTGGATTTTGTGGTCGCCGCGCCCCTCGGAGCGATCCGGGAAATCGAGCGGCATTTTCCCGCCACGTTTCACCTCGATCCGCAGCCGCAGATGGAGCTGCTCACTGGCACCTATCGGTGGATCGCGGAGGTCGAGGGATCCACTTTTCGCGTGGAAATCTTTCACCTCTCCTCCGATCCCCATCATCAGGAAATCTTCCGCCGCCGGCTCCCGATGCCGCTGCCCCTGCTGGAGCAGACGGTGTGGATTCCCACTGCTGAAGATTTGGTCATCCAAAAGCTCCGCTGGGCGCGGCGCAAGGATCTGGACGATGCGCAGAACATTCTCGCGGTGCAGGGCGACGGCATCGACTACGCGTACCTTGAGATGTGGTGCGCCCGGCATGGGACGCTGGATCGCCTCGCGGAAGTTCGGGCCGGCATTCCGCCGGGGCTTTGATCGGGCTCAGGCCCCCAGCGCCCCCAGCCTGCCGTTCTGCGGCCTCACCCGCCGGCGCGACGCTCGCGGAAGAAGCTCTGGAGCAGGCCGGCACATTCATCGTGGCGGACGCCGCTGGTGATCTCGCAGCGGTGGTTGAGCTGCGGATGCTGGAGGAGATTCATGAGGCTGCCGGCGGCGCCGTCTTTGGTGGAGAGGCAGCCGAAGACGACCCGTTTCATCCGCACATGCACGAGCGCCCCGGCGCACATCGGGCACGGCTCTTTGGTCACATAGATCTCGCACTCGTGGAGCCGCCAGTCGCCGATCACGCTCTCGGCCTGGGTGATGGCGAGCATCTCGGCGTGGGCGGTGGCGTCTTTGAGCGTCTCGACCTGGTTAAAAGCGCGGGCGATGATCTGCCCGCGGTGCACGATCACGGCCCCGACCGGCACCTCCGCGCATTTCCACGCCCGCCGGGCTTGGCGCAGGGCCTCGGCCATGAAAAAGGTGTCGCTCTGCCGGTCAATGAAGTCGTCCATGTGGGCGGCGAAATTCTGGTTGCGCGGCCGGCTAATCAAGCTATTACTCCCCTCCCTTTTCCAAAAAACGCAACTCACTTACTGCCATGAACATCATCGACAAGATCAACCAGGAACAAATGAAGAAGGATGTCACGGCCTTCAACGTGGGCGACAGCGTGCGCGTCCACACCATCGTCAAGGAAGGTGAAAAAGAGCGCGTGCAGATTTTCACCGGCATCGTCATTGGCCGCAAAGGCACGCTCCTGAACGCGAGCCTCACCGTGCGCCGCATCAGCTACGGCGAAGGCGTGGAGCGGGTGTTCCCGATTCATTCGCCCCGCATCGCGAAGATCGAAGTTGAAACCGCAGGCACGGCGCGCCGGGCGAAGCTGAACTATCTCCGCAATCGCAAGGGCAAGAGCGCCATGGCGGTCCGCGAGAAGGCGTCGACCAAGGGCTGATCTTCACCGCGCCGCAAGACGCACTGCCGTGAAGTGCAGCCTTGATTACGAGCGCGACTCGCGCCGCCAGGGGTTTCTGCGGGTTGTCGGGATTGATGAGGCGGGGCGGGGTCCGCTCGCCGGACCCGTGGTCGCCGCCGCCGTGGTGCTGCCGGGTGACTTTCACCATGACGACCTCAACGACTCAAAAAAGCTCACTGCCCGCCAGCGCGAGAGCCTTTTCGGGGAGTTGACCGCCCGGGCGGACATCCAGTGGGCGATGGCCGTGGTCGAGGCGGAGGAAGTGGACCGGCTCAATATCCTCGAAGCCACGCATGAGGCGATGCGCCGCGCCTTGGCCGGGCTCATCCCCGATCCCGATCATGCACTCATCGACGGCCTGCCCGTGCTCCCGTTCCCAATTCCCCAGACGGCGCTCGTCGGGGGCGACGGGCTCAGCTTCAGCATTGCCGCAGCCAGCGTGATCGCGAAGGTCACGCGCGACCGCATCATGGTGGAAATGGACGCGCGCTATCCCGGCTACGAATTTGCCCAGCATAAAGGCTATGGCACCGCGCTCCATCTGGCTAAGCTGCGCGCGCATGGGCCTTGCGCGATTCATCGCAAATCTTTTTCCCCCGTTCGGCAGGCGGTTCTCCCGCTCGTCTGAGTCGGGCGAAAACGCCGACCGGTGGCTTGGGCGGGAGGGGGAGCGGTTGGCCGCGCGCCACCTGCGGCGGAACGGCTACAAGATTCTCCACCGCAACTTCCGCGCGCCCCGTGGCGGCGAAGTTGATCTCGTCTGCCGCGACAAATCCTGCGACACGCTGGTTTTTATCGAGGTCAAAACCCGGCGCGGCCTCGGCTACGGCGCGCCCGCCGAGGCGGTCACGCGCGACAAGCAAAAGCTCATCGCCCGCGGGGCCCTCGCCTGGCTGCGGCTGCTCGACCACCCCGACATCCTCATCCGCTTCGACATCGTGGAGATCGTCATCGAGCGGGACCGCCCGGTTTTCAACGTCATCAAGGACGCCTTCCAACTGCCGGAGCCGTATCGCTACTGAGGCGCTGAGTTTCCGCCTACTGGATCGGGGCCATGAGCCGGGCGACGCGCACTTTCAGCCGGAACCAGAAGCCGGCGTTGTCGAGTTCGTGGGCGGCGGCGGGGGTGCTGTCGGCGAAGTCTCGGGCGAGCATGTCGGCGACCTGCTGGGCAAAGGCGTGCTCGTAGAAGACCATGGTGATTTCGAAGTTCAGGCGGAAGGAACGGTTGTCGAAATTCGCGGTGCCGATGGCGCAGTAGTCGTCGTCCACGAGCATGACTTTCTGGTGCATGAAGCCGCGCCGGTGGCGGAACCAGCGGATGCCGAGCATCTCGGTTTCGCGGAGGTAGGAGAAGGCGGAGAGCCGCACCAGGGCGTTGTCCGGCTTTTCCGGGATGAGGATGCGCACCTCCACGCCGCGCAGGGCGGCGAGTTGGAGCGCGGAGATGAATTGCTCATCGGGCACAAAGTAGGGGCTGGCGATCCAGAGCCGCTTTTTCGCCGAGTGGATGGCGTGGAGGAAAAAGAGCGTGGCTGTCTCCAGTTCATCCGCCGGGCCGCTGGGCAGGCAGAGCGCGCCCACGCAGCCGCCGCGGGCCCCCACGGGCCGCCAGTTCAGGTTTGAGGGCGTCTCGCCCGTGGCCCAGAGCCAGTCCTCCAGCCACGCCACCTGCACGCATTGGACGACCGGGCCTTCCACCTTCACGTGCGTGTCCCGCCAGGGGCCGACCTTCGGGTCGAGGCCGAGGTATTCGTCGCCCACATTGTGTCCGCCAACGAAGCCGACGAGCCCGTCTACGATCACGATCTTGCGGTGGTTGCGGAAGTTGATCTGGAAACGGTTGGCCGGTCCTTTCGTGGTGTTGAAGGGGGCGATCTGCACCCCGGCGGCGCGCAACTCGGCGCAGTAGCCGCGCAGCCTTCCGCTCCCGACTTCGTCGAAGAGCACCATGCACCGCACCCCGGCCCGCGCCCGCTCGATGAGCGCGTCGCGCAGCCGGTGCCCGAGCCCGTCTTCGCGGATGATGTAGAACTGCACGAGCACGTATTCCTTCGCGGCGGCGATGCCGGCAAAAATGGCGGCAAAGGTGACCTCGCCGTCGATGAGGAGTTCGGCGCGGTTGTGCGCGGTGAAGGGGAGCTTCGCCAGCCGTTCGAGTAGCAGTTCCTCCTGCCGCCCGGCTTTTGTCTGCATGCGCAGCCGGTCGAATTCCTCGGCCAGTTTGCGCGCCACGGCGCTCGTCTTCAGCACCTCGGCGCGCCGCGCCGTGACGTAGCCCGCGAATTTCGTCCGCCCGAAAATCCAATACGCCGGCAGCGCGACCCACGGCAGCGCGATCAGCGACACGGCCCACGCGATCGCCCCCTGGGCGGTCCGCGTTTCCATGATTGCTTTCACCGCGGTGAGAAAGCCGGCCACCTCGGCGGTGAAGATGATGAAGCTGAGCAGGGTGGGGGTGGTCATGCGCGGGCCGCTGCTTAGCAGGCGGGCCGCGGGGCGGGCGAGGATTTTGGGAGACGCCGCGGAGACGGACGCTGAAAGCCTCGCCAGCGCGGCGGGGTTGCGACACGAATCGAGGGATGCTCGACCCGCAATCTGCCCTCCTCCTTGCCGCCGCCGGGTTGGCGGCGGGCTTTGTGGATGCGATCGCGGGCGGCGGCGGGCTGCTCACGGTGCCGGCGCTGCTGGCGGCCGGGCTCACGCCGCAGATGGCGCTGGGCACAAATAAGCTGCAATCCGTCTGCGGCACGGCGCTGGCAGCGGTGAGCTACGGGCGGGCGGGGCTTTTTTCGTGGGGTAAACTGGTGGGCGGGATCATCATTACGGCGCTGGCGGCGGCGGCGGGTGCGGTCGCCGTGCTGCACCTCCAGCCGGATTTCCTGCGGCGCTTCATCCCGGTGCTGCTGATCGGGATTGCGGCGTATTTTTGGTGGAAACCGGAACTCGGGGGGGGCGCGCGTGCGCCGCGGATGGCGAGGCCGTGGTTCACGTGGTTGTTCGGGGTCGGCCTCGGATTTTATGACGGCTTTTTCGGCCCCGGCGCGGGCTCGTTCTGGATGGTCGCCGGCGTGCTCCTGGCCGGGCTGGATCTGCGGTCGGCGGTCGGGCACACGAAGGTGATGAACCTCGCGAGCAACGCCGGCTCGCTGGTCATTTTTCTCGCCTGCGGGCAGGTCCACTTTGAGATCGCCGCCGTGATGATCGCCGGCCAGCTCATCGGTGCGCGGCTCGGTTCGGGCCTCGTGATCCGGCGCGGCGCGGAATTCGTGCGACCGGCGTTTCTCTTCGTGGTCCTGCTCCTCGCCGCGCGCCTGCTCTGGCAGCAGTGGGCGGCCACTGGGACTCAGTAGGTGTGCAGGTGGCCGCCGGCGGTTTCGGGTTTGCTGCTGTATTTGATGGTGGGGGCGTCGCCGGAATACATGTGTGCGGAAGATTTGGGTTTGCGATGGGCGCAGCCGGGGAGGAGCGTGATGGCAAGGAGCAGGAGGAGCACGGTCTTTTTCATGGGCCGAGCGTAGCGGCGAAATGGGGGGAGTCGAAGGAAAGTCCGGGCGCACCGCAGACGAGAATGGAATTGCGCGGCCGGGGGATTCGTGGGAGGTAGGGCGACTCAGCCATGTGGGATATATCCGCTCCTCGCAAACGTTTCTACCGTCGTCCGTGGTTCCTCGTGCCCTTCTGTCTGTTCGTGTCGGTCGGGTTGGTCGGCTTCGTCTATGGCCTTGGCGAAAGGGCGAAGTTGCAGGCGAAAGCGGCCACGTTTGATTACTCGCGGCTGGAGGAAATGGAGTCGGCCACGGTGATCTATGATCGCAATGGCGTGGTCCTGGGGCGAATGTTCACGCAGAACCGCGATCAGGTGAAGATCGACCAGCTCTCGCCGGCCCTGCTGAAGGCGGTGGTGGCGGCGGAGGATGCGCGGTTTTACCAGCACCGCGGGGTGGACTACAAAGGGATCGTCCGCGCCGTGGTAAAGAACTACCAGTCGGGCAAGAAGATGCAGGGTGCGAGCACGCTGGCGCAGCAGCTCGCGCGGAATACTTTTCCGGACATGCTGCCGCCGCAGGAGAAGAGCTACCAGCGCAAGCTGCTGGAGCTGGCGGTGGCGCAGGAGATCGAAAAGCGCTGCACCAAACAGAAGATCCTCGAATTGTATTTGAACCGGGTGTTTTTCGGCAGCGGATTTTACGGGGCGGAGGCGGCGGCGCGCGGTTACTTTGGCAAATCGGCGAAGGATCTCACGCTCTCGGAGGCGGCGATGCTGTGCGGGCTGCTGAAAAGCCCGAGCAACCTGTCCCCGTGGAAGAACCGGGACCGGTGCATCGAGTCGCGGAACTACGTGCTCCAGCGGGCGATGGAGATCGGGCTGATCACGGCGCAGGAGCGCGAGGAGACGCTGAAGCAGGACATCATCGTGAAGAACCGGCGGCCGATTCATCAGGAATCGTACGCGGCGGACCTGGTGGCGCAGCAGGTGGCGCAAAAGGTGGGCCGGGACAGTGCGGTGAGCGATGGCTACCGGATTTACACGACGATCGACTCCGGGCTGCAAAAGACGGCGGAAAAGGTGATGCGGGAGCAACTCGACGCGGTGGAGCGGCACGAGGGTTTCGAGGGGCAGACGGCGTCGAAATTCGACATCGAGTTTAAGCAGCATCAGCGGCAGGCGGCGGCGGGTGACGCGGAACCGGAGGCGAGGTTGATGCCGGAGTATTTGCAGGGCGGAGTGGTGGTGCTGGACAATTCCAACGGCGGGATTCTCGCGCTGGTGGGCGGGCGCGACTTTGCCCACAGCCCGTACAACCGGGCGATCTCGGCGCGACGTCCGCCGGGAACGGCGTTTAAGCCGCTGGTCTATGCGGCCGCTTTCGAGAAGGGGCTGTTTCCCGGCACGCAGGTGAAGGACGCCGTCATGGACAACCGGCAGGTGATGATCGGCGGGGAGTCCGGCATCCTCGGGGAGTGGGGGCCGGAGCGGGTGGACAACAAATATGAAGGCAGCATTTCCGCCCGGACGGCGCTCGTGAAATCGAAGAACGCCGCCACCGTGCGCCTCGGCATGGAGACGGGCTTGGAGGCCACGCTGGCGCTGGCCAAGCAGGCGGGCATCGAGACGCCGCTGCGCAAGTTTCCCGCGACTTTCCTCGGGAGCAGTGAGGTGACGCTGATGGAGTTGACGCTGGCCAATACGATGTTCCCGAACGGTGGCTGGCGTCCGGAGAAGCCTTTCATCGTCACCAGGATCGAGGACAAGTCGGGGCGGGTGGTTTACCGCGCTGAGCGGAAAAAGGTGCAGGTGGTGAAGCCGTCCACGGCTCACGAGATCAACACCTGCCTGGCGGAAGTGCTGGAGCGCGGGACGGCGGACAAGACCTACACGGAGCTGGGGGTGAAGAAATTCCCGCTCGGAGGGAAAACCGGAACGGCTTATAATTTCACCGACGCGTGGTTTGTCGGATATTCGAGCGCGGTGACGTGCGGGGTGTGGACGGGTTTCGACAAGCCGCGCACGCCGATCTACCGCGGTGCCTTCAGCAACGAGATCGCGCTTCCGATCTGGGCTGGCGTGATGAAGGCGACCTTCGCGGCCTACAACCCGAAGGAATTCCCGGAGCCCAAGGGCATGATCAAGTGTGAGATTTGCAGCACCTCCGGGCAGCTCGCCACGGATAAATGCGTGGAATTCATCGAGAATAAGGACACCGGCGAAAAGGTGAAGCGGCGCACCACGTACCTGGAAATCTGTACCGAGGAGCAGGCTCCGAGGGAGGGTTGCAGCGTCCACGGCGGCGGCGGCGGTGGGACGTTTGTCAAAGAGGTGAAACCCGGTGAAACCCCACGGGCGGAGTTGGCGGTTGATGTTTCGAAAGTCCAGCGGGTGCTGATGAAAGCGCCGACGGTGCTGGGCAACGACCCGTATAACTCCAGTCAGTCGATCAAAAACGCGGTGGCGATGGGGCTGCTCAACGGGCAGGTCGCACCGGTGGACAGCTCGGTGAACATTCCCGTCGTGGCCGCGGCACCCGGCGACGCGGCACCCGTGGAGCCCGAGGTGCGCCGCGCCGAGCCGGTCCGCCCGATGCAGCAGCAAACGGCGGTGATCGATACGACGATCAAGCTTGACCCGCCGCCGCCGATTGAGTTTTAGCGGGAATCGGGCAGCGGCCTACTCGATCTCGACGGCCATCCCCTTGGTAATGAGCTTCGACAGGCGGACGACGTCCCAATTTCCCACCCGCATGCAGCCGTGGCTGGCGGCGCGGCCGATGGTCCAGGCGCTGGAGGTGCCGTGGATGCCGATGCCGGGTTTGTTCAGGCCGATCCAGAGGACGCCGACGGGATTGCGGGGGCCGGGGGGGAGCATGTAGGAGGTGTCGGAGCGCTTGCCGTGGTCGAGCACACCTTTGTCCCAGCGAAACGTGGGCTGGGTCGCGATGCCGAGGATTTTCCATTTGCCAGCAGGTGTTTCGCGGGCACCGCCGCCTTTGACGCCCGGGGTGATGGGGACGGCGGCGAGCAGCTTTTCGCCCTCCCAGACCTCGAGCATTTTGTTGCCGCGATGAATCTTGATGACGCGGCCGAGGTATTCGGGGACTTCGGGGAGGAGGCCCTGCTGGGGGAGGGACTCGATGACGAAGGGTTCGACGTTTGGAACGCGCACGGAATCACCGGCTTTAAGACGGCCGAGATTTGCGGTGGGGTTGAGTTTGGCGAGGAAAGTCGGGGTGACGTGGTAGCGCTCAGCAATGAATTCGCTGATCTCGGGGTAGAGGAGCTTTTTGAGTTTGGCCTGTTCCTGCGGCTTGCCGGGGAGTGAGCCGACGAATTTGAAGTCCTCGGCTTTCACCGTGTAAAAGGTATACACGGGAAAGACGGAATCGATTGGGATATTGGCGTCGAGGACTCCGGTGTCGGGGAGGCCGCGGGAGCGCTGGTAGCGTTTGAGTGCTTTGCCGACGAATTCGCCGGGACGGCCGTCGATGGCTCCGGGGCCAAAGAGCTGCTGATCGAGAAAAATCTGGAGTTGCGTGGTGACGTCGCGCGTCTGGAAGGGAATGGCCTTGGCGATCTCCGGCTCTGCGGCTTTCGGTTCCTCCAGCTTTGGCGGCTCCGCGCCACGAGCGATGAGGCCCGTGCAAACCGCGAGGCTAAGGGTGAGGATGAGCTTGTTCATGAGGTCAAAAGTCCGGTGCTTGGCGCGGAGGCGGACGGACATACAGTCGGAGGCCGTTTCCCGCAAGATTCCATGCTGAAAAATTCGCCCCGGCGCGCGCCGCTGGCCGGGTTTCGGCGTTTGGAGCGCGGAAGGTGGAGGGCTGGGCAAAAGGAGGCGTTGGCCCCGCGTCCGCGCCCGCTTGTGAAATTTTTCACAATTACACTTGCGGGCACGGGGAGCGCTTCGCATGCTCCCACCCATCGTGCGTCCAATGCTCGCCAGCGTGCTTTTTTTAACTCTCGTTCTCGGTCTTTCGGCCTGCGGACCGCAGGTCTCGAACCGGAATATCGACGCGTTGAACGCGCAGATCGATAGCGGCCGTACCCTCTCGATCAAAGAGGTGGAATCGATCCTCGGCCAGCCGACGCGCCAGGAGACACGGCACATTGAGCAACAAACCGTCCGCGAGTTACCCTTGGTTCGTTACGCCTACGCGCAGGACGGGCAGGAAGTGGAGCTGCACTTTATCGACGGCAAGCTGCAAAACCGGGCGGTGCGTTTCGGTGAAAAGGCCCCCGAAACCGCTCCGTTGAAAATGAAGGCCAAGCCGGAGCCGGAGAAATAAAGTTCCATGAATGTTCCGTCCGAATTGTTGGCGAAGATAGATGAAGCGATCACGCATTACCCGGCGTCGAAACGCAGTGCGTCGCTGCCGCTGCTGCATCTTTGGCAGGAACATTTCGGGCACGTTTCGGATGAAGGCATCGCGTGGATCGCGGCGAAGCTGGAGCTTTCGCCGATCAACGTGCTGGAACTGGTGACGTTCTATCCGATGTTTCGCCGGGAGCCGGCCGGGAAGCGGCACATCCGCATCTGCCGCACGCTCTCTTGCTCGATGGCGGGGAGCTATGAGCTGAAAGCCGCAGTCGCGAAGGCGGCGGGTATCGATTTGGAAAAGTGGAAGCACGAACAGCATGGCGGGCACGGGAACCCGGTGGCGGTTTCGCCGGATGGAAAATTCAGCGTGGAGTTCGTAGAGTGTCTCGCGAGCTGCGGCAGCGCGCCGGTGGCGATGGTGGACGACAACTTTAAAGAGAACGTCAAAATCGAGAACGCGGCGGCGCTGCTGAAACTGGAACGCTCCGACGCCACGCTCCCGAAAGTGCGCCCCGCGCATCCGCGCGAAAAGCGCATCGTTTTTAAGAATATCGATCGCGAGGGCTGGACGAACGACATTGAGTGCTTCCTGAATGACGGCGGCTACGCGGAGCTGAAAAAGGCGCTCGCCATGCCGCGCGTGGACATCGTCAACGAAGTCAAAGCCAGCGGCCTGCGCGGGCGCGGCGGTGCGGGCTTTCCGTGCGGTGTGAAGTGGGGCTTCATCAAGCAGGACGAGAAAAAGCCCGTCTATCTCATCTGCAATGCCGACGAGTCCGAGCCCGGCACTTTCAAGGACCGCTACATCATCCATCAGGATCCGCATCAGCTCATCGAGGGCATGATCATCTCCTGCTTCGCCGTCGGCGCGAAGCTTGGCTACATCTACATCCGCGGCGAGTTCCCCGAAGGTGCACAGATTTTGGAAAAGGCGCTCGCCGAAGCGCGGGCGCGCAATTTCCTCGGCAAAAACATCCTCGGCTCCGGCTTCGATTGCGAAATCTACGTGCACCGCGGCGCCGGTGCTTACATCTGCGGCGAGGAGACCGGCCTCATCGAATCGCTCGAAGGCAAGCGCGCCTA
>CAYQBV010000043.1:0-20853 GCA_964415705.1 uncultured Chthoniobacter sp.
CCACCTCCCTCATGCCCCCCGGCTACGACGGCATCTTCACCCCCGCCCAGCTCGCCGACCTCGTCGCCTTTCTGCGCACGGCGAAATAAGCCGCCACCACGCAAACCGCGGCTGTCCGGCATCGTGGCGCGGACGCCTTCGTCCGCGACCGTCAGCCGGGCGCCCCGCCCGGCGAACCGCAGCGCGTCGTCGCCTGCCGGTTTCGGCGAACGGGGCGTTCGCCAGACTGATCGCGGACGAGGCGTCCGCGCCACGCCACGGGTGGCTTCGTGCGTGGTTCGCCTTACGCCAAAATATCCCGCACCACCCGCCCATGCACATCCGTGAGGCGGAAGTCGCGGATGAGCGCAGGCAGAGTTGGGAGAATTTACCCCGCCGGATACCGCCGACGCCCTTCACTCGTTCCGCAGTGCGGCGCGGTTTTTGCCGGGGTCTTGCCGACAGTCCAGCACCCGATACACGACCGCGGCACCTTCGGCGTCGAAGCGGTAATAAACAGCGCCCGGAAAGCATCCGGTGAATGCCCGCGTAGAGCGTCAGCGAATCAATGTCGGAGAAGAGCGAATTGAGGAAATAGTTGCCCACGCCCTCAGCCTGCTGCTCATAGAAGTTGCCCCCATCCGCCAAGTCTTGGCGGGCGGCCGTGAGGATGTGGATTTTCACCCGGCCTTCAGGCGCAGTTCCGCCTTCACCCTCTGCCAGTCGAGCACTTCTTCCCGACCCTCCGCCAATCGCCGCTCCGTCTCCGCCAGAGCATCGGCGTGCCATGCGGGAGAAGCCAGTTCCGCTCCCCCACGGCGGATCAACTCTTGCCACAGTGTTTCCATCAGACGCAACTTCTCCGCGGGCGGTAGTTGATCAGCGGCGGCTTCGATCTCGGCGAGCGTGCTCATGGGCGGAAAATACCCGTCTCCCTGCGGTCTTCAAGCTCACCGTCCGCGCCCACTCCACCCCTTCCACGAAGCACAGCTTCCCCGACCAACCGGCGTGACGAAGCCCCCAGCTTCGTCACGAGGCGAACCAGCAAAGCGGCTGACACTTCTTTGACAATTTATTGACGCGCACATAACAATCGGATGGAATCGATTTGCGACCCTTCACACTATGAAACGGCTTCTCATCATCTTCGTAGCCTTGAGTTTCCTCGCCGTCTTCGCACCACTTGCCGGTGGTGCAGAACTGCCCGACCCGAGCAAGACTCGAACCGATTTCGAGATAATGGCCGCACAGATGCCAGGGCTGGCTCTCGAATCGGTCCTCTACAAACGAACAAACCGATTTATTGGAGAAGAGAAACAACGTGATGTTCATACCCGTTTGCTCGGCAAGGCCACGGACGGAACGTATCCCAAGGAGGTCTTGCTTGACCTCTTGACCCACGGCGATCCAAAGGTCCGCACGCTGGCAGCAGTGGCGCTCTTTGATCGGGAAGATCCTTCGGTGCTTCCGGCGCTGGTCAAACTCTGCGATGACGGCGCAGACACCTTCGACGGTCATGGTGTCTTGCCCGAGCTCTGGACCAGTGGCATTGGCCCTCCGGCTCGGAAACAGACCGTTGGATATGTTGCGAAGGCGATGGTGGAATTTTATCTCAAACCTTCGGGATTTCACTACGGAGTGAAGGGCCCTCCCGGCTTCGCAGAGTACTGGGACGCACGCAAGAATCGCGCGTACTGTGCCGCGTGGTTTTCCGTACAGCTAGCCCGGGCGAGTCGTGGCACCAGTCCAACCCAGAACGATTGCATAGGTCGGATTCAAGCCGTTCGTAAACGCGTCGATGCGCTTCCGAGTGATGATAACACCTGGGTGCTCCTGTGGCTGAACGATGGCAGTGATGCCTTCGTAAAAGAAGAGGAACTGATTGAGGCCTGCAGGAAGATCGGTCCGGACAAATTGCTTCTGGTATTGCAGAACAAGATTCCCAGTGATGATCCCGACCTTCAACCTCGCGCGAACAACAATGGAGCGTATGCGAAAATGTCGCACTTTATCCTTCGTCATGCGGAGCGGCTATTCCGGCCTGGCGACAGCGACTCCATTCTGGCCTGCGAACGATGGGAGCGTGACTACCAGAAGCACGGAATTAGCGATCCGTTTATCTCGCCGTGGCATGCGGTTGCCGCCGCGCACCTAAACTCAAAAAATGCGAGCGCCATCCTCCATGCAGCAATGGATCGCTTCCAGGGCGAGTACGCCTCCGCCGAACGCTCGACGCTTAGCGTGGCGATGTGGCAGTTAGCCGGCAGATCCGAGACCGGCTTCATCACGGATTGGTTCTACAAGGAGTCCCTGAAACACGAATCATATCCTAATTGCCGGAGTGCATTCATCGAAGCGATGCGCGAGGATCCGAAAGGGAGAGAGATCATTGCCCACATCATTCAAGATGCGAGACTGGATGACATTGACTGGCAATCGTTTGAACGGTTGGTTCAGGTGGTAAATCGTTGGATCAAAACGCCAATCCTGACCGACGAGGAACTTCGGAATGTGGAGCAGAAAAAACCTAGAGACCCAAGGGATCTCCGGGCGTATCTCAGCGAGTGGTGCAAGCACTTACGTATTGCCATGCCCAATTAGCATGGAAGCGACATGGCGAGACTGCAGGAAGCAAATAATTGACGAGGTTATGTTTCCGGACAGCGAAATAAAGGTAACACCGCGATCCACCCGACGACGCCTGGTCCCTATTGGCGAGCGGGGTGTTCGCCGGACGGATCGCGGATGGGGCGTCCACGCCACCGGTCGCGGGCTCCTTCCTCATCACGCGAGAATATCCTTCACCACCCGCCCATGCACATCCGTGAGGCGGAAGTCGCGGCCTTGGAAGCGGTAGGTGAGCTTCTCGTGGTTGAAGCCGAGGAGGTGCATGATGGTCGCCTGGAGGTCGTGGACGTGGACTTTTTTCTCCACGACGGAGAAGCCGAGTTCGTCGGTCTCGCCGTAGCTCAGGCCGCCCTTGATGCCGCCGCCGGCGAGGAAGAGCGAGAAGGCGTCGGGGAAGTGGTCGCGCCCGAGCACGCCGCCGCCGGCGGTGCGGCCTTCGCGGAAGGGCGTGCGGCCAAATTCACCGCCCCAGACGACGAGCGTGTCGTCGAGCAGGCCCCGCTGGCGGAGGTCGCGGATGAGCGCGGCGACGGGCTTGTCGGTGACGCGCATTTTGGCGGTGAGTCCGTCGCGGATGTCCTCGTTTTTGTTGGTGCCGTGGAAGTCCCAGCCCCAGTCGAAGAGCTGCACGAAACGCACGCCCTGTTCGAGCAGCCGGCGGGCGAGCAGGCAGTTGTTGGCAAAACTGGCGTCGCCGGGTTGCGCGCCGTAGTCGGCCAGGACGTGCGCGGGTTCGCGGGAGATGTCCATCACCTCGGGCACGCTCGTCTGCATGCGAAAGGCCAGCTCGTATTGCGCGATGCGCGTGGCCGTCTCGGGGTGGCCGAGTTCGCGCTGCTGCTCCTCGTTGAGGTCGCGCAGGGCGTCGAGGGTCTTGCGCCGCAGCGCGCGATCCATCCCCGCCGGGTCGCTCACGAAGAGCACCGGATCGCCCTTGGACCGGCACTGCACGCCCTGGAAGACGGACGGCAGAAACCCTGTGCCCCACAGGCTTTGCCCGCCGCTCGGCTGCACGCCGCTGCTGATCAGCGCGACGAAACCGGGCAGGTTTTCGTTTTCCGATCCGAGGCCGTACGTGGTCCACGAACCAAGCGACGGCCGCCCCTGACGCGGCGAGCCGGTGAAGAGCAGCAGCTCGGCGGGCGTGTGATTGAACTGGTCGGTGAACATGGATTTCACCACGCACATTTCATCCGCGAGACCGTGGAAATTTGGCACGGCGTCGGACATCCAGATGCTGCCTTTGCCGTACTGCGCGAACTGCCGCGGCGTGCCCATGAGCTTGGGCGTGCCGGTGGTGAAGGCGAAGGTTTTGCCTTTCACAAACTGGTCCGGCGCGAGCTGCCCGTTGTGTTTCACCAGCTCGGGTTTGTAGTCGAAAAGGTCGAGGTGCGGCGGACCGCCGGACATGTGGAGATAGACCACGCGCTTCGCCTTCGGCGCAAAATGGGGAGCGCGCGGGGCAAAGGGATTGCCCGCCGCCGGACTCGCCTGTGCGCTCTCGCGGAGCAGCGCCTGCGCGGCGATGGCCCCGAGGCTGAATTGGCCGGTGCTGCGCAGGAACGCGCGCCGGGTCTGGGCTTGGAGGAGGTCGAGGTGCGGGTGCATCAGCGTTTCATCAGGGTTTCGTCCATGTTGAGCAGGACGTTGGCGACGGCGGTCCAGGCGGCGAGGTCGGGCACATCCGCGCCCGCGGGCGCAGCGCCGATGGGGTTGGTGGCGAGAGCGATGGCTTTGTCCGGTGCCTGCTTGAAATACGCGAGCGTCTCGTCGTGCAGCGCGAGGAGGCGTGCGGTTTCTCGCGTGGTCGGCGGGCGCGTGACGCACAGGCGGAAGCCGCGCGCGGCTTTCTCCGCGGCAGTGCCGGCACCCGCAGTCATGCGGCGGGCGAGCGCCTGCGCGGCTTCGAGATAGACGGGGTCGTTGAGCGTGACGAGCGCCTGGAGCGGCGTGTTCGATTGGTTGCGGCGCAGCGTGCAGACCTCGCGGTTCGGCGCGTCGAAGGTCGCCAGCGAGGCATACGGCGCGGTGCGGCGCCACTCCGTGTAGAGCGCGCGGCGGTGCACGTCTTCGCCAGTGCTGTTCTTCCAGTCGAGGCCGCCGCCGAAGGCCGCCGAGAGACCGAGGTTCGGTTGCGGCGGACGCACCGGCGGGCCGTGCATTTTGCGCGAAAGCAGCCCGCTCGCCGCGAGCGCCTGGTCGCGCACCATCTCGGCGCTGAGCCGGAAGCGCGGCCCGCGCGCGAGCAGCCGGTTGCCGGGGTCGCGCTCGGTCAGCGCGGGCGTGACTTTCGACGACTGCCGATACGCCGCCGAGGTCACGAGCAGCCGGAGAAACTTCTTCACGTCCCACTTTTCGCGCACCAGCTCGGTGGCCAGCCAGTCGAGCAGCTCGGGGTGCGACGGCAGCTCGCCCTGCGCGCCGAATTCCTCGCTCGTCCGCACGAGGCCGGTGCCGAAGATGGATTCCCAAAAGCGGTTCGCGGTCACGCGCGGCGTGAGCGGATTGGCGTCGTCGACCAGCCAGCGCGCGAGCGTGAGGCGGTTCTTCGGCGCAGCGGCGGGGAGGGGAGGAAACGCCGCGGGCACGCCCTCCTTCACCTCCTCGGCCAGTGCGAGATAATTGCCGCGAAGCTGCACCCGCGTCTTGCGCTGCTTCCCAGCTTCAAGGTCGCGCATCACGGGCACGGTGATCTTTTTCATGTCGGCAAGCTGCTTGCGCAGCGCGGCGATTCGCTTCTCGTCGGCCTTCCGGTCGTCCGTCGGCGCAGGAGCGGCACCGTCGGGCTGCGCGGCGGGCGCGGGTGCGGCTTTCAGCTTTGCCTCCAGCGTGGCGATTTCCGCCTCCCACTGCGCGCGCTGCGGTTTCTGCTCATCGGTGTAAATGCCGAGCACGGGCGACTCGTCCTTGCGATCCGCGTCCTGCGTGTTGTTCAGAAACGCGAAGACCTGGAAATACTCCGCGTTCGTGATCGGGTCGTATTTGTGCGTGTGGCACTGCGCGCAGGCGAAGCTCGTGCCCATCCACACGGACATCGTCGTGTTCGCGCGATCCACCACCGCGGCGTTGCGAAACTCCTCGTCGTTCGTCCCGCCCTCGTTGTTCGTCATCGTGTTGCGGTGAAACGCGGTCGCGATGAGCTGCTCGTCGGTCGCGCCCGGCAGCAGGTCGCCGGCGATCTGCTCGATGGTGAACTGATCGAAAGGCCGGTTCGCATTGAACGCGCGGATGACGTAATCGCGATAGCCCCAGATCGTGCGCCCCGGATCGTCCGCGTAACCCGCCGAGTCGGCATAGCGCGCGAGGTCCAGCCACTGCCGCGCCCAGTGCTCGCCGTAGGCGGGCGACGCCAGCAACCGGTCCACATAGCGCTCGTAGGCGTCGGGCGCTTTGTCTTGGGCGAAAGCATCCGCCTCCTCCGGCGTCGGCGGCAGTCCCGTGAGATCCAGCGCCGCGCGACGCGCCAGCGCGAGACGATCCGCCTCCGGCTGCGGGACCAGCCCCTCCTTTTCCAGCCGCGCGAGGATGAACGCATCCACGCCATTCCGCACCCACGCCTTCGCCTTCGCCTCCGGCACCGCGGGCCGGCGCGGCTTTTCATACGCCCAATGTTTCTCGTACTTCCCGCCGTCCTTCACCCACGCCTCCAGCAGCGCGATTTCTTTCGGCGAAAGTTTCCGCCCCGACTTCGGCGGCGGCATGAGGTCGTCCTGGTCGCTCGTCTTGATCCGCGCCACCAGCGCGCTCTTCTCCGGATGCCCCGGCACGATCGCCGCGCCATCATCCAGCGCCGCGCGCGCCCCTTCCTCCGTGTCCAGCCGCAAGCCCCCGCTCCCATCCTTCCCGCCCTTGCGCTCATCCGCATCCGGCCCGTGGCATTTGAAGCAAATATTGGAAAGGATCGGCCGAATCTCCCGCTGGAAATCCGGCGCACCCGCCGCGTGTAAAGCCGGCGCGAACAGCCCGACGGCGAGCGCGACGGCGGGGACGCGGCGGGAAAAGGGCAGAGGCAGAATCATCGTGGTCGGGAAGCTACGGGATAAATCCCCGCGGCCCACAGTTCTTTGAAAGAGAGCGCTACTCTTCCGCCGCCGCGCTACGCAGCAACCGGCTCCAGAGGCACCCTCAATTCAAATACCGAAACTCCGCACTCGCGAAGAGGGCGCGGCAGAAGCTGGTCCAGGCGGCGGTGGCGGCTGCGGCGTTGCGGAGGGCGGGGGCGCTCTTGTCGCCTTTGCTCCAGGCGGCAGGAAACTTGCCGAAGAAAGTCATCGCCGCGGTGCGCTCGACGGCGTCGGGCGGGCGGGAAAAGACGAGCCAGTAGGCGTAGGTCACGCGCTCGTCGAGGTTCGCGGACGCGCCGCCATTCGGACCGCCGGGATACGACGCGACCACGCGCTGGCCGAGCAGCCGGGCCTGCGTGGCTACGAACTCGCTGTTCAGCAGGAAGAGCGCTTGCGACGGAACGTTCGTGGTTTCGCGGGCGCCGGTGACGAGCGAGGGCTCGGCAAAATCGAACGCGTCGAGCGCCTCGGGCAGCAGGTTGCGGGTGATGGGCAGATAGACGGAGCGCACGTTGGTTGCGGCGTTGATCGCCACGTCGCTGCCGCCGCGCCGCGGACGGCTGACCGGTCCGTCGCCCGCGAGTGCCACGGGCGAGCCGACAGGCGGCTGGAGCTGGAGCTGCTGGCTGGTGGCGAGGATGGCGTCGCGGATGCACTCGGCGTCGAGGCGGCGCTTGCTCATGCGCCAGACGAGCGTGTTTTCGGGATCGGCGGCAAAGCTCTTTTCATCAAACGCCGAGCCGAGCTGATAGGTGCGGCTGAGCACGATTTCGCGGATGAGCTTTTTCACCGACCATCCGCCGTCGCGCAGGCGCAGCGCGAGGTGATCGAGCAGCGCGGGGTTCACGGGTGCCTGCCCGGACGTGCCGAAATTATCCACGCTCTCCACGATCCCGCGGCCGAAAAGCCAGTGCCAGACACGGTTGGCCAGGACGCGCGCGGTCAGCGGATTTTCCGGCGCGACGATCCACTCCGCCAGTTCGCGCCGCCCGCTGGTCTTCGCGGGAATGAAGGGCGCGGCCCCGGTGCTGAGCGCGCTGACGAATCCGCGCGGCACTTTCTCCCCCGGCTTGTCCGGCTCGCCGCGTGCGAAAAGCGGGCTGTCCGTAATCGTCCCGAATGCGGCCGCGCGTCCGAAAACCTGGCTGCGGATGCCTTCGCGCAGCGTCCCGCCGAACCCTGCGGCCGTGCCGGGTGCCGGGCGGTCGAGGACACCCACCGCGAGCGCCTTCGGCTGCCCGCTGGTGTCGAAGGAACTCAGCTCCGCCTCCAGCTCGCCGACCTGGCTGATCAGCCGCAGCGCGCGCGCGCCGTTCTGATCCTGCGTGCCGGCGCGGCGGGCCTTTTGCCGCTCGGCGATCATCTCGTCGCGCTCCTTTTTCAAAGCGGCGAGCTGCGTCTCTTTGCGGGCGTGCTCCTCGGCGGAAAGCGACAGCGCGACCTTCGGCAGTGCCGCCCCGATGGGCAGCTCGATGGGCTTGGTCGGGTGCCGGTTTTGCAAACCCGCCGCCGTGCCGTAGCGCGTGTCGGTGCTGAGGAAGATGCCCGCCATCGCGTAGTAATCGCGCTGCGGGATGGGATCGAATTTGTGATCGTGACAGCGTGCGCACGCGATGGTCATCCCGAGCATCCCCTGCGAGATCGCGTCGATCTGCTCGTCCGCCACATCCAGCGCAAACTGCCGCGGGTTCTGCTCGTTGAGCGACTTCGCGCCGATGGCGAGGTAGCCCGTGGCGATCTGATGCTCGGCGCGCTCGCGGTCATCCTTCGCCGGCAGCAGATCCCCCGCGATCTGCTCGCGCACGAACTCGTCGTATGGCTTGTCCGCGTTGAACGCCGCGATGACGTAATCGCGATACCGCCACGCGTGCGGGTAGGCCGTGTTGAAATCCTTGCCGCTCGACTCCGCATAGCGGGCCACGTCCAGCCAGTGCCGCCCCCAGCGCTCGCCGAACTGCGGCGACGCGAGCAGCCGGTCCACGACTTTCGCGAACGCCTCCGGCGATTTGTCCTGCACGAACGCGGTGATCTCCGCATGCGGCGGCGGCAGGCCGAGGAGATCGAAATAGACGCGCCGGATGAGCGTCAGCTTGTCGGCGTCCGCGACCGGCTTCAGCCCCTTGGCCTCCAGCCCCGCGAGCACGAAGCGGTCGAGATCCGACTTCGCCCACGCTGCGTCCTGCACCGCGGGCGCCACCGGCTTTTTCACCGGCTGAAACGCCCACCACGCCTTCGCCTTCTCCGCATCGTATTTCTTCACCACCTTGGCCGCGCCGTCGCGCGGATCGGGCGCGCCCATCTGCACCCACTTTTCGAAATCCCGGATCACCTCGTCCGGCAGCTTGCCGCCCTCCTTCTTCGGGGGCATGGCGAAGTCCTTGCTCGCATACCGCACCGCCTCGATGAGCAGGCTTTCCTTGAGATCGCCCGGCACCACCGCCGACCCGTTGTCGCCGCCGCGCCGGATGCCCTCGCGCGTGTCGAGCACCAGCCCGCCTTTGATCTTCTCGGATTTCTCCGAGTGGCATTTGTAGCACTTGTCCGCGAGCACCGGCCGGATCTTCTTCTCGAAAAAATCGCGCTGCTCGGAGGTCAGGGCGTCACCGTTTTTCTCTTCGCCGAGCGCGGCGAAAGCGGGGCCGCCGCACAGGCTGACGGCACAAAGTGTGAGGAGAGTTTTCATTTTCGCGGATCAGGAATCTGCCCTTCCAACCCTCCTCCTCCGTCGCGGTTGCGCGCGAGTTTTTTTCCCCGCGCGCTGCTCAACCCGGCAGCCGCAGCGTCGTGACCAGCTCCATCGTCTCCGTCGCGAAACGCCGGGTCAGCTCGCCGCCATTCGCCGCGACGACGCGCTGCGCCCACCACAGGCCGAGCCCGTGGTGGCCGGGACGGGTGGAGGCAAAGGGCGCACGGCCCCAGCTCGCGGTCTCGATGGATGCGGGCTGCGGCTCGCGCAGCTCGAAGACGATGTCCCCGTCCTCCACGCGCGCCGCGGCGTGCAGAGGTGCGCCGGTGCCGAAGGCCTGCGCGTTGGCGAGCAGTTCGCGGAAGACCTCCGCGAGCAGCGCGGCGTCCACGTTCACCTGCTCGGAGCCGAGCGTGGCGCACCACTCCACGACCGGCGCGGGATCGAGCGCGGCGAGCTGGTCCTGGCAGATGAGGAAAAGCTCGCCCGCGGCGTAAAGCGAGGGCGTCGGCAGCGGGTCGGCGAACTTCGCCGCCAGCGCGCGCAGCTCCTGGCCGGCCCGCCGGATTTGTGCGCGGATGCGCGCGACGGATTCCGCGGCCTCTCCGCTCGGGACGAGATCGCCGAGCAGCGCGGCTTCGAGATCGAGCCCGTTGAGCTGGTTGCGCACGTCGTGCGTGTGCTGGCGGATGAACTGCGCGAGATGTGACCAACTCCCATTGGATGCGTTAGGCATACGCTTCATCATACGTGCTTCCGGGTCGCTTGGCTCTGCCGATTCCGGGGCATGACCACCATCCTCGTGCTCGTGCTCGTGCTGTATTTGCGGAAGGTGATTGAGCGTCGGGCGACGCGACACGAGTGTCATTAATCGCGACACTTCTCCTGCGTCCGCGCGGGCTCCCACAGAGTGAAATCTGCGTGGCACGCGCGAGGCAAAGGATGTGGGCATGTATGACTCCGATGAAACCCATCAGCTCGAAACCCCCACGCTTCGCCCGTCCGCCAATCCGACCGATGAAGAACTCATGACCCGCATCCAGGCGGGCGACGACCACGCCATCGCCATCCTGTATCGCCGCCACACCGCGCTCCTGCGCACCGTCGTCGGCCGCATCCTTCACCATGAATCCGACGTGGACGACCAGCTCCAGGATGTGTTCCTCGAATTATGGCGGCAGGCCGCGCACTACGATGTGGAAAAGGGCAAGGCGCTCGGGTGGATCGTCACGCTCGCCCGGCGGCGGGCCATCGACCGGCTGCGTAAGAAGCAGACCTACTTCCGCGCGCAGGAACGTTTCCGCGCCGAGCCGGAAGCGGCTCCGCATGAAGGGGCCGACGAGCAGGCTTCCGCTTCCGAAGCCGCGGAGATTTTCCACCGCGTGATCGGCACCCTGCCGGTCGCGCAGCAGGAGGCGCTGCACCACGCCTACTTCCGCGGCCTCAGCCAGCGCGAGATCGCCGCGCAGACCGGCATCCCGCTCGGCACGATCAAGACGCGCCTCGAGCTCGCTCTGCGCAAAGTGCGCGTCGCCATCACCGCGCTCGGCGGCGCGGAGGAGTGGGCGTAATGGCGTTTCTATTAAACACCAACGCCCGTCATCCTGAGCGGAGCGGAGCGCTCCGTTTCGCTCAGAGCGGAATGCCGAAGCGCTTGAGCTTCGCGTAGAGCGTGGGGCGGTGAATGCCGAGCAGCTCGGCGGCGCGCTTCTTGTTGCCGCCCGCGCGGCGGAGCGCGTCGAGCAGCGCCTCGCGCTCCATGCCGCCGAGGGTCAGCGGCGTGCGGCCGGTCGCGGCGGGCGTGCGCATGAGATCGGGGCGCTGGATTTCGCGCGGGAGAAACTGCGGGCCGAGCACCGGGCCGTCGCACAGCACCAGCGCGTGCTCGATGGCGTTTTGCAATTCGCGCACGTTGCCCGGCCACGGGTAGGCGCGCAAAAGTTCCAGGGTCTCGGGTGCGAGCTGCGGCACGGGGCGGTCGAGTTGCCGGGCGAAGCGGCGGAGAAAGGTGTCGGTCAGTTTGGGCAGATCCTCGCGCCTTTCGCGCAGCGGCGGGACCTCGATCTCAAAGGTCTTCAGCCGGAAATAAAGGTCCTGCCGCAGCCGCCCATCCTGCACGGCCTGCGCGGGCGGACGATTGCACGCGGCGATGAGCCGGAAATTCGCGGGCAGATTTTTCACCGAGCCGAGCGGACGAAACTCGCGCTCCTGGAGCACCCGGAGAAAGCGCGTCTGCAGCTCCACCGGCATCTCGGTGATCTCGTCGAGAAAGAGCGTGCCGCCGTGCGCCTCGGCCAGCATCCCGGGAAAAGCCGCGACCGCGCCGGTGAACGCGCCTTTCACGTAACCGAACAGCTCCGACTCGATCATGTTCGCGGGGAACGCGCCGCAATCCAGCTTCACGATCGGCCCCGCGGCGCGCGCGCTTTGCCGATGCAGGGCGTTTGCAAAAACCTCCTTGCCCACGCCGCTCTCGCCGGTCAGCAGCACGTTCGCCGCGCTCGGCGCGACGCGCGTGATGAGCTGTTCGACCTCGCGCATCCGCCGGCTGATCGCCACCGGCCCGAGCTGCGCCTCGGCCTCGCGGAGCTGCTTTTGCAGCGCCTCTTTTTCCCCGCGCAGCTTCGCCGTCTCGCGGGCCAGGGTCTGATGATCCAGCGCGCGGGTGCAGAGGCTCACGAGCTCCTCCACGACATACGGTTTCGAGAGAAAATGAAACGCCCCCAGCTTGATCGACTCGATGGCGTTTGCGAGCGAGTCGTGCGCGCTCAGGACGATCACCGGCAGCTCCGGGTACGCCGCCTTCAGCTCCCGTAGCACATCCAGCCCATCGGCATCCGGCAGCCCGAGATCGAGCAGCAGGAGATCGGGTTTGGCCTCGGCCACGCGCTTCCGCCCTTGCGCCGCGTTCTGCCCCACCCGCACGGCGTAACCATGGCGGGTCAGGACCGCACTTAGCGTCGCCTGGATGGTGCGGTCGTCGTCAATGACGACGATGGTCTTCGACATGCCAGTGAGACTACCTGCGGCGGGTGAGCGTGGCGATCTTTTGTAGCAGCGCGGCGGCGTCCACCGGCTTGGGGAGGTGGTCGCTGAAGCCCGCCTCGGCGGCGAGATCGCGGTCGCGGTCGCGGGCAAACGCGGTCAGCGCCACCGCCGACCCGGTGCGCGTCACCGAGAGCGTGACCGTGCCGCCGCGCGGCGTGAACTTGATCGCGTTGCTCACCAGATTCCACACCACCTGCTGCAGCCGGTCGGGATCACCGAGCACTTCCATCGCCTCGTCGCCCGCGCGCAGTCCGGTCTTCACGCCGCGCGCATCGGCCGTGGGTTGCAAGCCCTCCACCACGCTCGCGGCGAGCGTCCGCACATCCACCTCGCTGATCCGCAGCCGCACTTTGCCGGAGATGATTCGCGAGACGTCGAGCAGGTCGTCGATGAGCCGCGCTTGCGCGTGGGCATTGCGATCGATGGTTTCGAGCCCCTCGCGCAATTCCTGCGGATTCTCCGGGCCCTCGCGTAGCAGACTGGTCCAGCCGACAATGGCGTTGAGCGGCGTGCGCAGCTCGTGCGAGACCACGGCGAGAAACTCGTCCTTCAGCTTGTTGGCCTGCGCGGCCTCGCTGTGCGCCGTGCGTTCCGAGGCGAGCAGCACCTCCACGCGATCCCGGGACGCGCGCTCCACGGCCACCAGCTTTTCCCTTTCACCAAAGTGCCGGCGGGTGAGAAAAAACAGGCCGCTCGGCGCAGCTCCCGGCCTCCGCAGCAGGACCGCACTCATACCATCTCTCACAAAAAATCCTGACCCTCGGAGAAAGACGGAATGACGGAATTTGACCACATGACGGAAGGGAGATGCCGGTTAGAAATTCCTTCATTTGGCAAAATTTCGTCATTTCGTTGCGCCGTAAAACCGTCCGGATATTTGTGAAAGTTGGTATTATGTGCTGCTCGGTGCAAAATCCACGCTGGGAGAGCTGCTTCCAGGCCTCCGAAGCGCCGTTTTACCTTTCGCAAATTTCTGCGTGCCGCCCCGGGGATCTTTCCGGGTCGGGGGAATCTCCCGACGCCTTCCTGTTCCAGCCCCACCCCCTCCAGAAATTCCCCGCTTCCCGAGCATATTCTTGCCTCGCGAAAATTTCCGCACGCCTTCCTGACGTGATTTCCTGGGAGTTTTTGCCGTTTTGACGAGCAAAGCCCGCCGAAGCGCCCTGGCGGGCCGGCCTTGCGCGTCTGACTTTGGGCTTGGCAACCCCGCCCGGCACTGCTACCAAAAGCCAGAATTGTCCGCCTTCCAGTCCGGCGAACGGCCGGACCGAACGAGCGGGCGCAGCGTCGGCGAGCAAACCGGCGCGCGACGGCGGGTCAACAGGGCTCGCATCGCTCAACCGCGCGGCCAACGCCATGTCCACGAAACCTTCCACTGACGACACCCTCCGCGCCGAAAACGCGGAGCTGCGCGCGCGGCTGGAGGAGGCGGAAGAGATGCTTCGTGCGATCCGCGCCGGCGCGGTGGATGCGCGCGTGGTGGAATGCTCCGCCCGCCCGCAGGTCTCCACCCTGCAGGGCCTCCACGCCGAGCAGAACGGATTCCTCGGCGACATGCTCGCGCAGGTCAGCGATGCGGTCATCGCCACCGACCTCGAGGAGCGCGTCACTTTCCTCAACGCCGCCGCCGAGCGCCAATACGGCGTCCGCGCCCGCGAGGTGCTGGGTCGCGGCTTCGCCGACATATGCACCCGGCAGTGGCCGAACCCCGACGCCGAAGCCGGCATGTGGACCGCCCTGCACGAGCGCGGCGAATGGCGCGGGGAACTGATCCACCACACCCACGACGGCCACGCGCTGCACGTCGAGAAGGTCATCACCACACTGCGTGGCCCCGACGGCGCGCGCACCGGCTACATCGCCGCCATCCGCGACATCACCGCGCGCAAGGAAGCCGACCTCCGCACCGCGCTGGACGAGCACGCGATCGTCGCGGTGGCCGATCCGCAAGGGCACATCACTTTCGTGAACGACAAATTCTGCGCGATCTCGAAGTATTCGCGCGAAGAGTTGCTGGGACAGGATCATCGCATCATCAATTCCGGCACTCATCCGAAGGAGTTCTTCCGCGACCTCTGGGCGACGATCAAGCGCGGGAAAGTGTGGCAGGGCGAAATCCGCAATCGCGCGAAGGATGGCAGCTTCTATTGGGTCGCGACGACCATCGTCCCCTTCCTCGATGAACACGGGAAGCCACGGCAATACGTGGCCGTCCGCACGGACATCACCGTGCGCAAGGAAGCCGAACACGCGAGCCAGGAGCGCATGCACCTCGCCGCCGAAGCCACCGGCGTCGGCATCTGGGAATGGAACGTCATTACGAATACGGTCCGCTGGGATGCGTTGATGTTCCGCATCTACGGCATCGAGCCCACGCCGGATGGGTTCGTGCATTACCAAGACTGGAGCGGCGCGGTGCTGCCCGAGGATCTGGCGGAGAATGAGGCCATCCTCCAGGAGACCGTCCGCCGTGCCGGGCAGAGCAGCCGGGAATTTCGCATCCGGCGGCGCAGTGACGGACAGTGCCGCTGGGTTCAGTCGGTGGAGACGGTCCGCAAAAATGCCGCCGGGCAGACGGAATGGGTGGTGGGGACGAACCTGGACGTCACCGAACGGAAAGAGGCGGAACAGGCGATCCGCGAGGAAGCGAAGCGGAAGGACGAATTCCTCGCCATGCTCGGTCATGAGCTGCGCAACCCGCTCAACGCCATCCGGCACGCGGTGCAAATCGGCCACGAGACGCCCGTGGACCTGGAAGCCACCCGGTGGGCCGCGAACGTGATCGACCACCAGAGCGAGCAGCTTTCCCGGATGGTGGACGATCTCCTCGACGTGGCGCGCATCAATCGCGGGCGCATCGAGCTGCGCGTGGAATCGCTCGATCTCGGCCCCGTGCTGGAGCGCGCGATCGCCGTAGCTTGGCCGCTCCTCGTGCAGCGGGGGCACCGCTTCACGAGCACCATCGGGAGCCAGCTCCGCGTCACCGGAGACGCCGCGCGGCTCGAGCAGGTCTTTGTGAATCTCCTGAGCAATGCCGCAAAATACACGCCGGAAAACGGCAGCATCTCGCTCCGCGCGCAGTATGAGGACGGCGAAGTGGCGGTCGCCATCACCGACAACGGCGTAGGTATTTCCACCGACCTCCTGCCGCACGTCTTCGACCTTTTCCGCCAGGCCGACAGCACCCTCGACCGCGCCCGGGGCGGCCTCGGCATTGGCCTCAGTGTGGTGAAATCTCTCGTCGAAATGCACCTCGGTCGCGTCGCGGTCGAAAGCGCCGGTGAGAATGCCGGCACGACCGTCACGGTGCGCCTGCCGCTCCTGATCGAGATGGAAACCGCCGCCCCATCCGCACCGCCTGCCCACGGCGCCGCCCTGCCGAAGCCCGTGCGCGTCCTCATCGTGGACGACCACAAAGACGCCGCCGAGGCGCTCGGACGCCTCCTGCAGCGGCGCAACTGCGAAGTGCGCTGCGCCCACACCGGCCCCGACGCCGTGACCGCCGCCCGCGAATTCCTCCCCGCCGCGCTGCTCCTCGACCTCGGCCTGCCCGGCTTCGACGGCTACGAAGTCGCCCGCATCCTCCGCGCCGAAGCGCCCTTCGCCGATGCCCTCTTCATCGCCATCTCCGGCTACGCCCAAGAAGGCGACCGCCAGCGCTGCCTCGCCGGTGGCTTCGCTGCGCACTTCGCCAAACCGCTCGACTTTCCCAAACTCGTGGATGCCATCC
The DNA here is from genome assembly GCA_964415705.1 of uncultured Chthoniobacter sp. Taxonomy (GTDB): domain Bacteria; phylum Verrucomicrobiota; class Verrucomicrobiia; order Chthoniobacterales; family Chthoniobacteraceae; genus Chthoniobacter. Next base: position 16,136 of record CAYQBV010000043.1, read on the forward strand.
ACGCCGGCTGCCTGACGTAGCGCCAGCATCGAAGGGAAGGGCAACCCCCCGTCGTGTTGACGCCAAGAAAGCGGCGCTCGGATCGCTGCGTCCGGCGACAGCGAGTCGGACGAATGTGGATGATGACTTTGCTGGAATTCGCCTGCGGCACGCTGGATCTTCTTATGGAAATTCCGAGGCTGCGAAGAAGCGGGGCCCACCCATGACGCGCTCAATCGAAATCGTCGGCGGTGGCCTTGCCGGGCTGGGACTGGGCCTCGGGCTGCGGCGCGCCGGCGCGGACGTGACGGTCTTTGAGGCGGGCAGCTACCCGCGGCACCGCGTGTGCGGGGAGTTCATCAGCGGCCTCGGCGAAACGACGATCGCGCGACTCGGTCTGCAACCGCTGCTCGCCGATGCGCAACGGCTCGATGAGGTGGAATGGTATTTTGGCGGGCGTCCCACGCGGCGGCAGCGGCTTCCGCGTCCGGCGCTGGCGGTGAGCCGGTATGTTTTGGATGCGCGGATGGCGGAGGCGTTCATCGCCGCCGGCGGGCGACTGCGCACGGCGACTCGCGTGGAAATGGGGGAGACGCCCGAGGGGCGGGTCTTTTCCACGGGCCGCCGCCGCGCCAGCCCGGCATGGCTCGGGCTGAAATTGCATGCCCGCGGCCTGCCGCTGACTCGCGCCCTGGAGTTTCATCTCGGAGACGGTGCCTATGTGGGACTTTGCCCGGTGGAAGAGGGGCGCACCAATGTCTGCGGGCTTTTCCGCCAGCGGCCGGACCTCGCGGCACCGCGGGAAACGGTGCTCGCCGCCTATCTGCGCGCGGCGGGACTCGGGGCGCTCGCGGCGCGGCTGGACCCGGCGGAGGTTTGCCCCGAATCCCGCTGCGCAGTGGCGGGAGTGGGCTTCGACCGCGGGGCGACGACCGGCGAGCGCATGAGTCTCGGCGACGCGTTTGCACTGATTCCGCCATTCACCGGCAACGGCATGGCCATGGCCTTGCAGAGTGCGGAACTGGCGATCGACCCGCTGCTCGCTTGGGCGCGCGGGGAGTCGCGGTGGGCGGATACGCTGCGGCTGGTGCGCCGTCGGCTCCGGCGGCGTTTCGGGTGTCGCCTGGCCGCGGCGGAACTGCTGCATCCCTTTTTGCACGACCCGCCGCGCCAGCGCTGGCTGGCAGCCACGGCCCGCGCGGGAATTCTTCCGCTGCAGCCGCTCTATCACCTTTTGCATTAGCCATGACGATGTTCCTCCAGGCCCTCGCGACGGCGCTGCCGCCGGACGTTTTCACCCAGGCGGAATGTTGGGAGATCGTCCGAAACTCGCCTGTGCTCCAGCGGCTCAGCCGCCGCACCCAGCTCATCCTGCGGGCGATTTTGAAAGGCGACAGCGGGGTGCGCACGCGGCGGTTCGCGGTGCCGGAGATCGAGGGCGTGTTTGATCTCACGGCGGACCAACTCAACGCCGCCTTCCGGACCGAGGCTCCGCGGCTCGCGGGGCGGGCACTATCCTCCGCGCTGGCGCAGGCCGGGATCGCGGTGGATGAAATCGACGCGCTGCTGGTCTGCACGTGTACGGGCTATCTCTGTCCTGGCGTGAGCAGCTATGTAGCCGAGCAACTCGGTCTGCGCACCGATGTGTTTTTGCAGGATCTCGTGGGTCTGGGATGCGGCGCGGCCATTCCGACCCTGCGCGCCGCGCAGGCCGTGCTGGCGGCAAACCCCGAGGCGGTGGTCGCCTGCATCGCGGTGGAGATTTGTTCGGCGGCCTTCTACCTCGACGACGATCCCGGCGTGATCATCAGCGCGTGCCTCTTCAGCGATGGCGCGGCGGCGACCATCTGGCGGGGCACGCCGGGCCCCGGCGGCTGGGGCTGCCACAGCTTCGACACGCTGCACCTCCCGGCCGACCGCGACCGGCTGCGCTTTGAGCAGCGCGATGGCAAACTCCGCAACCTCCTCGACCCAGCCGTGCCGCAACTCGCCGCAGCCGCGGTTTCCCGGCTGCTCGCGGGCGCTCGGACGAAAGCCGCCCGCCCCATTCAGCAGATCATCGCGCATCCGGGGGGACGGGACGTAATCAATGCCCTCGAGGCCGCGTTGCCCGAGTATCCGCTCGGGGCGAGTCGGCGGATTCTGCGCGAATTCGGCAACATGAGCAGCCCGTCGGTGCTCTTTGCACTGGCGGAGGCCCTTGCGAATGGCCAGCCCGATGCGTCGGGCGACTGGTGGCTGGTGAGCTTCGGCGCCGGTTTCAGCGCGCACGCCTGCCGCTTCGGCGTCGCTTAGCCGCCTGTTGAAATACTCGGGTAGGGCGCGGAAATCAGCCCGTCCCGGCTGCCCCGGAAAACGGGCGTCCCGCCCGTCAAGCCCCGCCAGCGCTTGGTTTGCAGGCCAGAGGCCCGCCTGCCGTGACAGGCCGGAGGCCCGTATTCCGCCGCCGCGCTGGGGTTTTTCAACAGGCTGCCAGCGCATCGTCCCAATATGAATCGGCGCGCGACCGGGAGGAGGATGTCGCCGAGGCGCTCGCGGTCGGGGCGGATGATTTCATCCGCAAGCCGTGCGGGCCCACGGAACTGATCGCGCGGGTCCGCTGCGGGCGGCGGACCATTGAGCTCGAGCAAAGCCTCGCCGGACGGGTGGCCGAACTCGAAGGATTGGTGGAGCGCATCCGCCAGCTCAAGCGGCTGCTGCCGATCTGCATGTATTGCAAAAAGGTCCGCAACGACTCCGACTACTGGCAGGAGATCGAAGCCTACCTGCACCAGGAAACGGGCACCGATTTTTCCCACGGCATCTGCCCGGACTGCCTGCCGATCGCACTGCGCGGCCTGGACGAGCTCGCCGCCCGGGTGCCGTCTCCCGGCGGGCGGGTTTGACCGGCTCGCTGGCCGGAGGGTTCGGCGATGCCCGCCTACGCCGCCACGGATTGGCCACCCGCCAGTGCACGGGTCTGGCCGAGGCTGGCGAGGGTTTCGAGGATGTTTTTCAAGCGGTCGGTGTTTGCGCCCTTGAAAGTCTTCGCCAGCGTGGCGGCGTCGGTCGGTGCGGCGAGCGCCGCGCGGACAGCTTGGGCTTGTGTGGCGAGGTCGCGGATGCGCGTTTGCTGCGCTTCGGTCGCGGTGGGGAATGGGAACGGGTCGAAGCAAAGCGTCTTGTTGGAACGCGGGCGGTCTTCGAGCGTGCCGCCTTTCGCGTCGCGTTCGGGCTTCACATGGTTGTGAACCCATTGAAAAACCTCCGGGAAACGGCTGCGCGCATCATCAGCGGTGAGGTCGAAAAGGTCGAAAAGGTCGATCACGAGCGCGTCGCGAGGCAGTGCGGCAAGATCGGGGCCGTTGTGATACTCGCAGATGGGGCGTTCCAATCCCGCGACACGACCCAGGCCAAGCTGCACGGCTTGCTCGCGCGTCACGATGAAGCCCGCCCCGTGGAGGCTTCACGCCTGGGCAGCTCAAATCTTGGTTGGCGAGCAACGGCACGGCGGTGCTGACGTTCGCGCCGAGCTGGATGGAACCCGGCGCGGCAGACGCTGGGCGCGCGGAAAATTTCCGCGGACGGTCAGTGCGACGCAGATTTCGCGGATGCGACCATCACGCGATCTGTCCAGGCGAGGGCGAAGGCGGAGAAGACGAAGGTGACGTGGATGATGACCTGCCAAAGCATGGCCTGCTCGGGGCGGCGATCGGCCTCAATGAAGGTCTTGAGCAGGTGGATGGACGAGATGCCGATGAGCGCGGTGGCGAGTTTCACCTTGAGCACGCCGGCATTGACGTGGCTGAGCCACTCCGGCTGGTCCGGGTGGTCGTCGAGAGCGAGGCGGGAGACGAAAGTTTCGTAGCCGCCGATGATGACCATGATGAGGAGGTTCGCGATCATGACCACGTCGATGAGCCCGAGCACGGAGAGCATGATCGCCTCGCTGGCCGACGTGGCGACCGCGCCGTGCGCCCCGTGCGCGGCCAACGTGGGAGCGGCGTGGCCGAAAGCGACGCTGAGCAGGTGCCACAGCTCGACGAGAAACTGATAGACATACACGCACTGGGCGACGATCAGCCCGGCGTAGAGTGGAGCCTGCAGCCAGCGGCTGCCGAAAATGAGGCTCTCGAACGGATTGCGACGTGGTTTTGCGGGATCGGACACGCGCGGAGAGTTAGCGGCGTCCGCCGTTTCTGTCGAGGCTCGTCCGGCCTACTGGTCGTCCTTGGCGTTGGGATTGCCGGGGTCGGTTTCCTGGGGGGCCGGCTGGAGGTCGGGTTCGGCATCCGTCCTGGCCGGCGGGGCGTTGCCTTTGGGTTTCAGGTCGATCCATTTCACCACCACGCCGCGCTGCGGCGGGAAGACGAAGCGCAGGGTTTCGGTTTGCGGCAGGGCGAAGTCCCATTCCTTTGTCTGACCCCAGAGGCCTTTGGTATTGGGCAGGTGCATCCAGCCGATTCGCTGGTCACCGACGTAAACGCGGACGCGGCAGTTTCCGTTCGCCACCGCGTGGCCAATGGTGATGCCATAGGTCCCGGCCTTCGGGATGCGGACTTTGTATTCCACCCAGCCCTCCGAGTTTTTCTGGAAAAAGACCTGCCTGCCGAAGTCAAACGAGTCCCGAGGTGAGGCCTTGGATCCTTTGGCGAAATCCACGGCGACGAGATGCTGCACGCCGGGCACGGGCGGGGCGGGTTTCCCGGGCTGCGGGTCCGGATATTTTTGTGGGGTGAGTTTCAGGGATTTCTTTGGCC
>CAYQBV010000044.1:0-19876 GCA_964415705.1 uncultured Chthoniobacter sp.
GGATGGGGGCCTTCGCCGGGCCGGATGGCAAAACGATCCTCGTCCGCAATCACGAACTCGATCCGGCGTGGGTGGACCAGAGCGCGTGGCAAAACCGGCGGGCGATGTTTCGCAGGATGCCCCGCGAGAAATTTTACGATTACGGCAAAGGACGCACTCCGAGCATCGGCGGCACGACCACGGTGATCTTCAACACGAAATCCATGCGCGTGGAGCGGCAGTGGCTTTCGCTGGTCGGCACGAACAGCAACTGCGCCGGTGGGGTGATGCCGTGGGGCTCTTGGATCACGTGCGAGGAGGCGGTGCAAATCGCGGAACGGGACATCGAGCTGGATCACGGCTACAACTTTGAAGTGCCCGCGAACGCGCCCGGACTGGTCACGCCCGTGCCGTTGAAAGCCATGGGCCGCTTCCGCCACGAGGCCGTGACCCACGAGCCGAAGAGCGGGGTCATTTACCAGACGGAAGATCGCGGCGACGGGCTGCTTTACCGCTTCATCCCGGCCAAGCCGGGCCAACTCGCCGCCGGGGGCAAACTGCAGGCGCTGCGCCTCCGCGACATGCCGCGCGCGGACACGCGGAACCACCGCAAACAGACTTTCGAGGTGGGAGCCAGGCACGCGGTCGAGTGGGTGGACATGGAGGATATCGAGGCGCCGGACGACGAACTGCGCCTCCACGGATTCTACGCCGCTCGTTGCGCGCGGTTCGCCCGCGGCGAAGGGATTTGGACGGGCAAAGACGGCGTCTATTTCGCCTGCACGGATGGCGGCCTGAAACGCAAGGGGCAAGTCTGGCGCTACGTGCCCAGCCCGGCGGAGGGCACGCCGGGCGAGGCGAAGCAACCGGGGATGCTCGAGCTTTTCATCGAGCCGAACAACGGCACACTGGTCGAAAATTGTGACAACGTGACGATGTCGCCGTGGGGCGATTTGATCGTCTGCGAGGACGGACTCTCCCCGCAATTCCTCGTCGGTGTGCGGCCCGACGGCTCGACCTACAAACTGGGTCGGACCACCATCAGCGAACTCGCCGGTGCGTGCTTTTCGGCCGATGGCTCGACGCTCTTTGTCAATATTCAGTCGCCGGGTTTGACCGTGGCCATCACGGGTCCGTGGAAGGAACTCGCGGCGAGCGCGCGGGGGTAAGGCGGAGGGACGCGGGCGTTTCCGTTACGGCGTGCGGCGGCCGCTCAAAATCACATCCGCCCGTTCGCGGCAGCCGTCGGCGAGGATGGCGTCGGCGTTGAGTTGGTCGCTGGTTTGGACGCGGTGCCGCGCGGCTTCCGGCGTGGCGGCGACGCCGCTCTCGAGGTGCCGGCTGGTCAGTCGCGCAATCGCTTCGTCGGGGTCGCAATCGAGGAAGACGCGCAGGTCGAAAAGACTTTCCGCGCGCCAGTCGCTCATCAGCACGTAGAGGCCCTCCACGATGACGAGCGGCGCTTCCGGGGTGACCCGGATGGCACCGGGTTGCGGGTCTTTGGCCGCGTGGTCGAAGGCGGGGAACATTCCGCCGCGGGTGCGGCGAAGCGCGGCCATGTCGGCGAGGAAGCTCTCGGCGTCGAAGGTGTGCGGCGCGCCGCGGCGGCGGAGGCCCTCGGCGTCGAGACGCGAGCGCGGAATGTGGTAGCCGTCCATGGGGACGACGACCGCGCCGGGGACGAGGGCGGCGAGCGCGTTCGCGAGCGTGCTCTTTCCACTGCCGGGGATGCCGGCGATGCCGACCATGGAGGTGTCAGGGCGCTGCTTTAGCTCCGCGAGGAGGGCATCGGCGAGGGAGGCGGCTTGCATGGCGCGGCGGGGTTAGCGATTGCGGATTTTATCGAGGAGCACCGCGCCGAGGATGACGAAGCCGAGCACGATCTTCTGCGTCTGGCTCTCGATGTTCGTGAGATTCATCCCATTCTGGATCACGGCGATGATGAACGCCCCGATCAGTGTGCCGAAGATTTTGCCCTGTCCTCCGGCCAGGCTGGTGCCGCCGACCACGACGGCGGCGATGACGTAGAGTTCATACATGTTGCCAAAGGTTCCGGAGCCGCTCTTGAGCAAGGAGGCCGTGACCACACCGCCGAGTCCTGCGAGCAGTCCGCTCGCGATGTAGGCAAACAGGATGACGCCCTCGACCGCCACGCCAGAGAGTCGCGCCGCGTCGGCATTGCCGCCCACGGCGTAGAGGTAGCGTCCCAGTTTCATGCGCGACATGAGCACATGCGCGAGGACGTAGAGCACGAGCATGAGGAGCACGGCATTGGGCAGCCCGAAAAAATCCGCGCCGCGCCCCAGCCAGATGAAGGTATCCGGGACCTGGCTGATCGTGGTGTTGCCGGACAGCTTGTAGGCCGCTCCGCTGCAAACGAGCATCATCGCCAGAGTCACGATGAAAGGCGGGACGCGAAAGCGGGTGATCATCGTGCCAGAGAACGCGCCCACCATTCCGCAAAGGAGAACCGCCACGACGCAGCCGGCGGCCATTCCACCCACGGTCGCGCCCACTCCGCCGGCATGATCGCGGATGAACCTGGCGGCGAGAACGGACGAAAGTGCGATCATGCTGCCGACGGAAAGATCAATGCCGCCCGTGATGATGACCATGGTCATGCCGATCGCGATGATGGCGATGACGGCGATCTGGTTGGCGATGTTGAGCAGGTTTTCCGACTTGAGGAAATTCGGCCAGCGATAGCTGCGCGGCGTGATCAGGCGGGGTTTGCCGAGCGTGGGGAAGTCGGTCGGCAGGTCGGAGAAGACGAGCCAGTCGCCGGTGACTTGCGTGCAGGCGATGGCGTCGAGCTTGCCGCCGCCGGTTTGGATTTTCAGCAAAGCCGCGCGCGCGTCCTTGGGCTCGCCTTTGACGGTCGCGAGCACCTGCGCGCCGGCGGCGGTGAGGTCGCGCTCGAGTTTCGTGGCAAAGGCGGCGTCGCCCGGCTGGTCGCTGGCGGCGATGAGCACGCGCGCGGTTTTTCCGAGCTGCGCCTGGATGTCCGCGCCGACCTGCTGCGCGGCGGTCTCGCCGGTCGGCGACTGCTCACTGTTCGTCACCACGCTGAAGAAAGCGCAGAGCAGCAGGAGCACGAAGACCATGCCGTAGTCGGCGAGGAAGCGGGAATTTTTCATGGGTCAGGCGACGGCGAGCTGCATGATCTGCTCCTGCGTGGCGCGGCGGGCGTCGGCGATTTCGCCGGTCACGCGCCCCTCGTGCATGACGAGGATGCGGTCGGCCATGCCGAGCACTTCGGGGAGTTCGGAGCTGATCATGACGATGGCTTTGCCGGCGGCGGCGAGTTCGTTGAGCAGGAGGTAGATTTCGTATTTCGCGCCGACGTCGATGCCGCGCGTGGGTTCATCGAAGATGAGGACGTCGCAGTTGCGGGCGAGCCATTTGGCGAGGACGACCTTCTGCTGGTTGCCGCCCGAAAGATTGCCCGCGCGCTGCTCCTGATTCGGCATTTTGATTTTGAGCTGATCCACGTAGCGGGCGAAATGCTCGCGCTCCTGTGCGAGCTGCACGAAACCGCCGCGGGAGAGCCACGGGAGATTCGGCAGGCCGAAATTTTCGCGGACCGAGTGACCGAGCACGAGTCCCTGGAGCTTGCGATCCTCGGTCAGCAGGCCGATCCCGGCGGAGATGGCGTCGCGCGGGGAACGGATGGCGAGGACGTGGCCATCGAGCCGGATCTCGCCGGCCTCGCGTGGGTCGGCGCCGAAGATGAGGCGGACGGTTTCCGTGCGGCCCGCGCCGACGAGCCCGGTGAGCGCGAGGATTTCACCCCGCCGCACGCTGAACGAAACATCGCGCACCGCGCGGCCGCGGCGCAGGCCGGAGACTTCCAGCCGCGCCGCGCCGAGGGCCGCGGTACGCGCGGGAAATTCATCCTTCAGCTCGCGGCCCACCATCATCTCGATCATCTCGTTGCGCGTGATCTGCGCGATGGGCCGCTCGCCCACGTTGCGACCGTCGCGCAGGACGCTCACGCGGTCGGCGATGGTGAAAACCTCGTCGAGCCGGTGGCTGATGTAGATGACGCCGATGCCGTGGTTTTGCAGGTCGCGGATGATCTCGAAAAGCCGCGCGACCTCATGCGAGGTCAGCGCCGCGCTTGGCTCGTCCATGACGATGATGCGCGCGTCGAAGGCCAGCGCCTTGGCGATTTCCACGAGCTGCTGCTGCGCCGTGGTGAGCTGCCGGCACGGCGCGTCGAGGTCGATCTCCACGCCGAGCCGCCGGAACAGTTCCGCCGCGCGCCGGCGCTCCTGTTTCTGCGCGACAAACCCCGCGCGAGTCACCTCCTGGCCGAGGAAGATGTTTTCCACTGCGGTGAGTCCGGGGACGAGGTTGAACTCCTGATAGATCACCGCCAGGCCCGCGCGCCGCGAATCCTGTGGCGACTGCAACAGCGTCTCGCGTCCATCAATCGTGATCACTCCTTCATCCGCCCGATGCGCCCCCCCGAGCACCTTTATCAGCGTGCTCTTGCCCGCGCCATTCTCCCCGAGCAAGGCCAGCACCTCCCCCGCCCGCAAGCTGAGATCGACCCCGCGCAACGCCTGCACACCGGGAAACGACTTCACCATCCCGCGCATCCCGAGGAGCGGCGCGGGTTCGGTCATACGCCCATCGCGGCTTCGAGCGCGTGGCGCATTACGGCGGCATCCGGGGTGAGGCCGGTCCAGTATTGCACGCCGACGATGCCTTGGTTGACGAGCATGCCGAGGCCGTCGAGGGCGCGGCAGCCGCGGGCGGCAGCGGCGTCGAGAAAGCGGGTGCGGACGGGGTTGAAGACGACGTCGGCCACGACCATGCCGGGCTGGAGCGAGGCGAGGTCCAGCGCGAGGCGGGCTTCGGGGGCGTAGAGGCCGATCGAGGTGCCGTTGATGACGATGTCAGTCCCGGCGGGCACGGCGTAGTCGCCGCGCCAGACGACGAGTTCGGCGTCGAGCCTCAGCTTATCGCGCAAAAGGGTGACGAGTTCCGCGCCGCGCGCTTCGGAGCGGTTCACGATGGTGATCCGTTGCGTTCCCGCGAGGCCGAGTTCCACCGCGATGGCCCGCGCCGCGCCGCCCGCGCCGAAGAGTACCACCGACTTTCCGCGCGGATCGATGGCCGTTTCGAGCGATTTCAGGAAGCCCTTCCCGTCGGTGTTCTCGCCGATGAGTTTCTCGCCGCGCCGCACCACGCAATTCACCGCGCCCATGACCGCGGCGGACTCGCCCAGCCCGTCGAGATGAGGGATCACCGTGACCTTGTGTGGCAGGCTGCAATTGAAGCCGCGAAAGCCCATCGCCTTCGCCCCGCGCACCGCCGTGCCGAGATCCTCCGGCGCGACCTCCATATTCACGTAGCGCCAGTGCAGCCTGTGATGCGCAAACGCGGCCTCGATCATCGCGACCGTGGGATTGCCGGCCGCGCCTTGCGACATCGAGCCGGTGAGTTCGTGGAGAAAATTTCCTTCGCTCATGACGGTGTGCGTTACTTGAGTTCCGGGTCCTTCAGCGCGTCGGCCTTTTTGTAGAGGCTCGTGGGAATGAGCATCTGCGGCGGCAGCGTCTCGCCTTTGGAATGGCGGACGATCGCGTTCACGATCTGCACGCCCATTTTGTCCGGGAACTGAATCGGGTCGGCGTAAATCTTGCCGTCCTTGATCGCCTGTTTGCCCTCGGGCTGGCCGTCGAAACCGATGAGCACGATCTGCGTCTTGCCCGCCTTCTCCATCGCCGCCCGCGCCCCGAGCGCCGCGGGATCATTGATGGCAAAAATGCCGCGCAAATCCGCGTGCGCCTGGAGCGCGTCCTCCGCGGCCTTGAAGCCGATGTCCTTTGCACCGCCGCTTTCCAGTTCGGTGACGATGTCGATCTTCGCTTTGCCGCCAGCGTTGCGCGCGTCGATGACTTCGCGGAATCCTTTCACGCGCAGGATGCACGACTCCGCCTGCTTGAACGCCAGCACGGCGATCTTGCCGCCGGCTTCGCCGAGCGCCTCGATCATGGCCTGCGCGGCCTCTTTGCCACCCGCGTAGTTGTCAGTCGCGACCTGCGTCACGATTTTCACGCCGGGTTCGTTGCACGGGATGTCCACGGTGAAAACGGGGATGCCCGCCGCGTTCGCCTCCTGAATCACGGGGATGATGCCCTTTGAATCACACGGGCTGAGCACGATGGCGCTGACCTTCTTGACGATGAAATCCTTCACCTGGTTGCCCTGCTTGGCCGCGTCCTTGTCGCCGCTGACAACGATGGTTTCGTAACCGAATTTTTTCCCCTCCGCCGTGATGTTGTCGCCGATCACTTTGAAGAAGGGATTGTCGAGGGTCAGGAGCGAGACGCCGATGGTGCCGCGGCGTTTGACGGGGCCATCGGCGGCGTGGATGGAACTGGGCTGGACGGACAGGGAAACGATTCCGAGGACGAATGCTGCAAGGGCGTGGAGGAGGGTTGGTTTCATAGGGATTTGGTTTTTGGGAGGGTGCGGAGAAAAGGGAAAGAAGGAACGGGCCGCCGCCGCTCTTTACGGGTGAACGCAGCTGTGACCGGAGCGTAGCGACCACCCGCGAACGGGCAAGCCTGTCCGTGACACGCGTTCTATCGCTGTCACAATCCGGGGATGATCGCCGCTGCCGAAAACCGTGTCCGCGCAGTGGTCCGCGAGTGCGGGCCGCTCGAGGCGTTTCGTCGGCTGATCGCGGAAAATGACGCGCTGATCCGCAGTGCGGATTTAGCCCATGGCCGGGCCATCACCTCGGCGCGCACGGTCATTTTTACGACGCTGGTGGGCCAGTGGGCCGAGGCGCAGCAGCGGGCGCTGGGCTATGCCAAACCCTTCGCCGTGGTCGCGCTCGGCGGCACGGGCCGCGGGGAGGTGACCCCGTGTTCGGATCTGGATTTCGCGTTCCTCTTCGACGAGGCGATCGAGGGCAACGCCTTCCTCTTTGAACTCCAGCGGCAGGTGCTGCACACGGACGAGTTTTTCGCGCAGCACGGCTTCCAGTGCGAGGCGCTCCCCTTCGGGCTCGATGATGTGCCGGCGCTCGCGGAGAAGCAGCTCAACTCCTTCCTCGACATGCGCGCCGTCTTCGACCCGACCGGGCTGGTGGAGCGCTTCCGCGAACGCATTCGCGAGACCTATGATCCGTTCGAGCATTTCCTGCATCTGCGCGGATTCTGGAAAGACCAATGGGAGCTGGCGACCTCCGGCAGCGAGCGGCTGGATCGCTTCGACATCAAGAACGACGGGCTGCGCGTTTTCCTCGGCGGCATCTGGACGCTCGCAGGGAAGACCTTCAGCCACAGCCACGAAATCTATCGCGCGCTCGACGATGCGCGTGATCTCGAAGCCTACGATTTCCTGCTGCGCATCCGCGCGTGGGTGCATCTGCGCCGGCCGCCGGGCGGGCGGGCCCCGGCCACGGGGAATCATCCCGAGGACATCCTCGCGTTTGAGGACTCCGTGACCTATGGCGAAATGCTCGGGCCGAAGAGCGACGAAGGGAGGCGGTTTGAATTCGCGGACGAAGTGCGCTCGCGGCTGCTGGCCGCGCGCCGGCGGGTGGCGGTGTTCGCGCGGGCGGTGATCGAGCGCGAGCTGGGCGAAGGACGGGAGGTGGCGCCGGGAAGCCCGATCATCTACGGCACCGGCGGACTGCGCCACGCGCCCGCCGGAGGGGAGCGTTCCGCGCGGGAGAAAAGCCGCGCGGCGCTGGCGCTGCTGCTGGCTTCGCAGCACTACGGGGTGGAGATCGATCCCGCGGAACTGCACACGACGCTGCGGCACGCCGGCGACTGGCTGGTGCGCGTGCCGGAGCTGGCCGCGCTCTTTTACGAACCGCGCGGGAGTCTGGCGGACACCTTTGAGTTTCTCTCCCAGATCGACGGCACCGAGGAGCGGCTTTTTCCCGGCTACGCAAAATTTGAGTCCTCCCTCGACGCGCGCGTGCTGCGCGAGCGCCAGTCGCTGCGCGGCGCGCTGGAGCGGCAGAAAATGCGCGCGTTCGAACACTACGCGACCGAGGGCGCCAAACTGCTCGCCTCGGGGAAATCCCCGGAAACGCTCCTCGCCGCCGACGGCAGCGCGCAGCGTGCGATCGAAGCTGCGCTGCTCGACCCGGATCATCGCGCCGCGGTCAAACTCGCGCTCAAGACCAAGCGGCTCCCGCTCACGCCCGGCGACGCCGCCGCGCGCGCCGACCTGGCGCGCCCGCTGCATGAGCGCCATTCCTCCGGCTTCTCCGGCATCCCGCTGGACGACTACTTTGCGCCGTTCGCCGCCGAGTGCGGGTTCACGCCCGCCACGGTGGAACTCGCGCACTTTCTGGTGGCCAATCGGCGCGCCTTCAAGGACCTCGCCGACGCCGGGCTCAATGACGCGGAGCGTGCGGCGGAGTTTGCCCGCCGCTGCGGCGACGCGTCGCGGCTGCGCGCGCTTTTCGTTTTCACCTGCGCGGACCGCGCGCAGTGGGAGACGGCCCAGGCCGAGCCGGTGCGCTGGTGGAATATCCGGGAGCTGCACGCGAAGGCCATGGCGGTTTTTCATCCACGCCCGGATCGCACCGACACGCTCGTGGCCGCCGGCTACGGCGAGGACGAGATCAAAATCATTCGCGACATCGGCGAGGATTTTTTCAGCGGCTCCTACGGCCTGCATGCCATCCGGTTCGGCCAGCATCTCGTGCGGCTGGCGGGCCAGGCGGACGCCGGGCCCAAGGCCACCATCATCCGCGACAGCACTTCGACCGTGCTCGGGGTTGCCGCGCGGGATTATCGTGGACTGGCCGCGGTGATCACCGGCGCGCTATGGCATGGGGGCGTCGAGCTGCGGCAGGCGCATCTTTTCTCCGCGATGAACCACGGGCTCGCGCTCGATTTTTTCCACCTCGTCTCCGGCGACACACCGCTCCGCGCGGACCTCCCCGCGATGGTCGAGGACGCCATCCGCTCCCGGCTGCACATCGCCGATGCCGACGAAGCCGCACTGCCGCCCATCGACGGCCAACTCACCCTCACTGAGTCGCGCCCCGGCCTCCACTGTCTGCGCTGCGAAACCCCGCGCGCGTCCGGCGGGCTGATTTACGCGCTGACCTGCAAAGTTTTCCGCCACCTCGGCGGAAACATTTACGCCCTCACGGCCAATCCAGCCCGCGACCACACCTACGTCTCCATCTACTGCGGCCTGCCGCAGGGACAGACGCTGGAAGCCGGTCGCGCGATCATCGCGAACTGGCGCTGAATCCGCGGCTTCGCTTTAGAGTTTGCCGGTTTTCAGAAACTCATGGCGCACCGGAGCCGTGACGCGCTGGCCGGTGGTCGAGATGAAGGTCACTTCGCCGGCCGCGAATTCGAGGGTCTTCACGTTCGCGAATCCCTCGGGGATTTTCACCACGCCCTGAATATAGTTCACGGCGGTCGGCTTTTCGGCGCTCAATTCCACGGTCGTCTCCAAGCCTTCCTTGGTGAGCAGATTTTCCTTCATCGACGCCGCGAGCCCATCCGCAAAGTAGGTGGTCACGTCTTCGAGGCCGAGGCAGTTGTTGCGGCCATTCCACGGGTGCCCGTGGCGTCCGTGGTTCTCCATCCAGAAAACCGTGCTCTTTAACACCGCAGGGTCTTTCAACGAAAACCAAAGGTAACCGTCGTCCGCGAAGGTCGCGGTCGTCCACGCGGGGCCGTTGGTTTTCTCCCACGATTCATTGGCGAGCTGGATGAGGTCCGCGTGGCCAAAGCGACCGGGGAGGCTTGTGAGGTCGGCATCGGGCGCGTCCTTCCAGGCCGCGGGAACCTTGGTCAGGTCCGTCCACTTTGCCCCGGGCTGCAGGGCCTGATACTCCCGCTTTTTCGGATCGCTGAAAAGCGACGGACAGGTCATCCCGAAACGAAACGCGCTCGTGGCAATCCGCACCGCGCCTTCCTTCTCCGGCATCGCGAGCGTGGCGTGATGCCCCAGCGGCACGCGTCCCGCGAAACCCTCGATGGTATGCCTCGAATAGACGACGTTTTGCCCATCGACCAGCGAGAGTTCCTTCGTCACGCGCCCTTTGCGGACCTTCGTCTCGATCCCCAGCGTGAGCGTCGTGACGCCTCCAGTCTTCTTCGTGCCAACGACCTTCCAAGCGTCGCCGGCGATCTCCCCATGCGGCGGATGTTTTTCACCCGAGACCTCGTCCGAATTTCCGCCAAACGGCAGGCAGAAAAAATCTCCGCGCAACGTCACCAGCACCGGCGCCGGCATCTTCGCCGTCTTTTCATCCTGCCACGGGCTGACGTAGTACGGCCGCACCGGAGTCGCGCTGTCGCGGAAAAAAGTCACCGGTGCCATGTGCCCGCCGAGCTTGGTCACGGCGACTTCGACCTGTTTGGTAGCGAGGAGGGCGCAGGGCTGGCCGCGGGCGGTGCGAAGTTTCGGGTCGTCTGTGGCGGATGTCACCGCGGCGGTCGCGATCGCCGCGAGTGGGATGAGGAGTGTTTTGGATGGGAACATTGGTGGAATTTGTGAAAAGCCGAACGGGCTGGCAAGAGTGTCATCATCGGCGAGGCTCGGGAAATCATCCGGGCGCTGCGGCACTGGCCGCGCGTTCTCATGGCGGGGGCCTCGTAAACTTCCGCCGCGGTCCGGCGCACGTCCTGCTTTTCTCGCATCCATGCAGCGCGAACTCTATTTCTCGACCATCGACTTCCTGATCAAGGCCATTGAGGCGAAGGATGCCGAAATTGAGGATGCGGATGAGGACACCGACACGCATCTGCTGGACGTGCAGATGACGAATCTTCAGCGCCGGTTGCACGTGGAGTTCTGTTTCCTCTCAGCATTCGCGGACGGCGATGGGCAGGCGCATTGAAAGCCAGGCCTGAGGTAGCCCCCACAACGCCGCGTCCTGCGCGCGCAACCGCCCAATTTAACAAGTAGCGCTAACGGGATTCGAACCCGTGTCCCCGCCTTGAGAGGGCAGTGTCCTAGGCCCCTAGACGATAGCGCCGTTTTGAGGAGGGCCGGAGCGTAGCCGAGTTCCGGGCGCGGACAAATGCTATTTTACCGGCCTGGCTCAGCGCGCGCCACGTGGGCCGGTGGCGATGGTGGACGGCGGCTGGGTGGGCGCGATTTTGGTCTGGTCGAGGCGGGCGAGGGATTGCTGGAGCAGCGCGTCGATGGGTGCTTTCAGCGAGGGGTCGAGCTTCGTCATGCGTCCGTAAAGCATCCGGTAGTAGATCTTCATCGCTTCGCGCTTTTCGTAGTCGGTGCGCAGCGACTCGGCCCGGTCCCACTCGGCCTGAATGGCCGGATCGCGCTGGGCTTTGGTCTTCGCCTCGCGGAGGCGAATGCGCTGCTTCACGGCGTCCTCAGCATCGGCGGTGACGGAATCGCGCTTCCGAATCGGGCTTTCCGGACGGCTGCGGGCCGGCGGCATGGGAATCTCGGGAATGAGCGGGAGGCCGGCCGGTGGCGGCATGATCTGCGCGGGCTTGGTCGGGATGAGTTCCAGGCGGTCGCCTTCCGGCGCGCTGGGTTCGCGCGGGGTGTCGGAGGGTGTGGCGCGGAGGGCCGGGGCTTTGTCTTCGGCGAAAAGGGGGTGCGCGGTGAGCAACGTGGCGGCGAACAAAAAGGTGAGGCGTTTCATGACAAGGTCGCGACGATAGCCCAAAGATTTCGTTTGAAAAGGCCGCGGTCCTCGCGCAAGGCGAGCCGCGTGTCCTTACTCACCCGTGCCCCGCGTCCGCTCGCGCTCGACCTTTCCCCGGCCGAGGTCGCGGCGCGTGCGCGGCATTTGCCGGGGCTGGTTTTTTTCGACACCGCGCTGGAGGGTGGGGAAGGGGCGCAGCTTTCGCTGGTGGCGGCAGTCCCGGTGGAAACCGTGGCAGGCGAGACCGAGGCGGACTGGGCGCGATTGCGCGCGGGGCTGACGGCGCGGCAGGGGGCCGGTGCACTCGATGACGGCCTGCCGGCGGGGTTCGCGGCGGGCTTTGTGGAATACGACGGGGTGTTCCGCTTCGGCTTTTACGAAGACGTGCTGATCTACCGCCACGCGGATCGTTCGTGGCAAGAGGTCGGGGCACTGTGGGAGAAGATCGCGCGGACGGAAAGGCCGGAGCCGGCGGCGGGCGCACGGCTGGAGTTCGCGTCGGAGATCACGCGCGAGCGCTTCTGCGGGATGGTCCGCCGCGCGCAGGAATACATCGCGGCGGGCGACATCTATCAGGTGAATCTCGCCCACCGGTTCACCGCACCGTGGCGCGGCGACGCCTTCGCTTTCTACGACGCGCTGCGCCACTACTCGCCCGCGCCGCACGCTGCTTATCTCGCGCTCGGTGGGCGGGCGCTGCTTTCGTCGTCGCCGGAGCATTTTTTGAAAATGTCGGGCCGCGCCATCCGCACGCGTCCGATCAAAGGCACGCGCCCGCGCCGCGCCACGCCCGACGCCGACACGCTCTCCGCCTACGAACTCTGCACCTCGCCAAAGGAAGCCGCCGAGTTGGTGATGATCACCGACCTCGAGCGCAACGACCTCGGGCGGGTCTGCGAATTCGGCAGCGTGGCCGTGCGCGAGCTGTTGAAGCTGGAAAGTTTCGAGCAGGTCTTTCACCTCGTCTCCACCGTCGAGGGCCAGCTCCGCGCGGAGGTGGATCACGTCGCCGCGCTGCGCGCCTGCTTCCCCGGCGGCTCGATCACCGGCGCGCCGAAAAAGCGCGCCCGCGAGATTATTGCCGAACTCGAACCCGCACCGCGCGGGCTCTACACCGGCGCGCTCGGCTGGTTCGGGTTCAATGGCGAGAGCCAGTTCAACATCGCCATCCGCACCGTCGTGGTGGAAAGCGACCACGCGCACTTTCACGTCGGCGCGGGCATCGTCGCGGACTCCGTCCCGGAGCAGGAGTGGCAGGAGACGCTGGACAAAGCCGCAGGCATCCTGCTCGCGGCGGAGCGGTTCGGCGCGTGATGGGCCGCGCCCTCCGATTCACGCATCACCCCTTGATGATCCCGCCCGGAAGAACCCGTGCCGGGCTGGGCGGCTTCTCTTCCACCTTCGGCAGCGCCAGCCGCCCAAAGACGATTTCCTGCACGGCGGCCAGCGGCACTTTGATCTCCCCGAGGACCGCGCTCTGCCCGATGAGGACATCGTTTTCGATCCGATACTCGCTCACGGTGATGACGCTCCGGTCGGTCAGGCGCAGCCGCACGCCCTCCGGATTTTCCGCGGCGCGTTTGCCGAATTCCACCATCGTCAGCCGACTCACCGGCACATCGAGCGGGCCGACTGCGGATTCGATCTGCACCATTTCCGGCGTGCCTTGGCCCACGGTGCCCTGCGTTTCGTCACCGTTGGCGAGCAGCACGCTGTCCTCCGCCGCGGCTGGCGCGGGGCCGGTTCCGGGGAGCTGGCCGTTCCATGGCGCGACCCAGAGATTGGAGAAAGTGCAGGCCATGTTTTGCTGCGGCATCAGCGCCAGGCCGGTGCCGAGATTGCGCGGAGCTCCCCCTGCTTTCGGACCGAAGCTGGCCACCACCGTGTCATTGATCAGCACGGTCATCCGCCCGGATGGGCGGTCGGCGAGGATGCGGATGCGGTGCCGGAGGGCGTCGGTTTTCACCTTGTCGCCAAACTGAATCTGCACCTGCTGCTGCTGCTGCCCCGCGCGGCGCTGCTGCGCGCCCGTGTCGTAGATGAACAGCCCGCCCGGATGGAGCTGCATCATGTAGCCGGGGTTGTTCGGTTCGGAGAAAAGATGGGCGGTCACGAAGACCTGGTTCGCCTTGCCCGCCACGTCGAAGCTGAATTCCACGCGCGCCGGCATGCCCTCGACCATCCGACCGAGATTCACCGAGCCGTCGTTGTAATCCCGCCCGCGCGCCGCGGTGCGTTTCACGGCAAAGACGCCGTCGAAATACGACCAGCGGCTGGGTGGTGGTGCTGCGGGCTTGGGCTGGTTCGCGGCCACGGGCCGGTTCGGGTTGAGGTTCAGCCCTCTCTCCCAGACCTCGTGCTCCGCCGCGCCATCGACCACGGGCAGCTTACCTTCGTGGGAAAAGTAGAGCGCTTGCACGCGGTCGCGCGGGATCGTCAGGCGGCCCGCCGCGCCGCTGTCCAGCGCGACCTTCTCCTTGTCCAGCGCCACGAAATTGCCGGCCAGCAAATCGCCATTGCGGCAGCGCGCGAGCACCCCGGTCTTCCCCGCAGGGCGCTCCCCGCGCGGGGCGAGCTGCACGCCGGCGAGCCGCGCCACGTCCAGCTCCACCGGGTTCGCGGCGGGGCCGGTTTGCCAGCGCAGTTTCTGGCCGCTCGCCGATGCACCGAGCAGGCCGCGGAGCTGATCGCCGTTTTTGAAAAGGACCACATCCACCGGTTTGCCGGCGACCGGCGCGAGGTGGGAAAACTCGAGGCCGCGCACGTCGGCCGCAGCCAGCGTCAGTTCACCGCCGAAATGCGTGCCGACCCGCAGTTTCCCCTCCTGAAAACCGAGCGACGTGAATTCAAACTCTCCGCGCTGCGCAAGCCGCATCCGGCCGAGCGGAGGGTCCTCATCCGGGGCGGTCTCCGGTCGCGCGAACCTCAGCAGCACCACGTTCGCCCGCGGCACGAAGGTCGCACCGATCTGCACTTTGTCGGCCGTGATGCTTTCGATTCGCCCGGCCTCGCGGTCGCCGTCGGCCTGCACCACCTGATCCGCTTTCGGGCGGACATCTTCGAGCGCATCGTCCACCGGCACGAAGCCATCCCACGGCAGCACCTTGATTTTTGCGACCGACTGCTCGCCGTCGTTGTTCCACGCCATCGGCTGGAAACTGAAACTGCCGCGGTTCTCGCCGGCTTTGATTTTTCCCATGTCCCGGAAGTCGCCGACCTTGCGCCCGTCGATGAAAACCACGAGCCGACCCGCTGGCCGGTCCTCGAAAATCCGCCAGCGGAGCGGCTTGCGTTTCGCTGGGCCACCGGCACCCGCCGGCGCCCCCAGAAGCTTCGTGAGGTCGATGCCCTCCTGCTTCATCTGATCCTGACGCTGCGCCCAGAGATTGAACTGCGAGTCATTGATCATCAGCCGCACCATCCCCGGCCCGAAGCCGCGCGCCGCGGGGTCCGTGCCGTGCAGCAGCACCGCAAACGCGCGGGTGCCAGCCGAGCCCTGCTCATATTCAAAGCGGTATTCCACCTGATCCGGCAGCGCCTCGAACATCCGCCCGATCGCCGTGGGCCGCGCGGCCCGCAGCGCGCCTTCGCGGTACGTCCAGCTCCCGTCCGAGACCCAGCCCGAGATTCCGGTCGGGCCGTCGTAGCACTCCGCGGCTGCCGTTTTGGAAAAGGAAATCCATTCCACCCGCGCGCGGTCCACCGCCACCGCCGTGCCGTCGCCCAGCGTGAGGTTGAGCTTCTCCTTGGTCAGGCTGGTCACGTCCGCCGCCAGCCAGTCGCCTCCGGTGAGCTTCACGGTGGCGCGGGCTTTCACCTCCGGTTTCGTTTTGATCGGCGCGTCCCAACGGCTCACATGGGCCAGCGGAAAAGTCAGCGGCGCGGAGGCTTCCATCCCGCGCCAGACGATTTCCTTTTTCGCTCCGTCGAGCCTTTCCAGCGTGCCGTGGAGCCGGCTGCCGTCGGCAAACTCCAGCACCTGCGCCGTGTCGCTGGCGTCCGCCGAGGCCCCGCCGCCGTCCCCGATTTCCTCATCACTCCCACCCCCAATGAGGAGGCCGTTGAGGTTGACCGCTTCGCCGGCATTGATGACCTGCCCGCCATTGAGAATGACTTTGCCGCCCTGCACCTGGATTTTCACCTGCGCCTCGCACGGCGCGAGGGCGAGCAGCAGCGTGGCGGAAAGTGCGGCGCGGTTTTTCATCGTTCGTAAATCGGCAGGTAGCGGTAATTAAGGGCGATCGAGAGCAGACCGAGCCCGGTGGAAATGCCCGTGCCGAGTCCGCCGTCCCAGCTGCCGTCGTCATTTTGTGCTGACGTGAGTTCCTTCACACGCTTCTCGTTCCACTTTTCCCAGAGCTTCACGTCGCTCTGAAAGAACGCCTGCGCGGCGTAGTATTCGTAGTAAAACGGGTAGCTCCCGCCGGGGCGGTCGTCGCCCTCCTTCATCGCCTTGAAGCCGCGTGTGAAGGTCTGCGCGTCCTTTTTCCGCGCATACGCATACGCCGCCACGCCGATCGCCGTGGTCGAGTTGCCGTTCCCGCCCGAGCCCGGCACGTAGCCGATCGCGCCGCCGCCCGGTACCTGGCAGTCGGAGTAAAATTTGAGCGCCCCGTCGATGGCCGCGTCCGGCACGCGCAGGCCGGCGTTGCGCGCGGCGATCAGCGCCACGAAGCACGCCCCGCTCACCGTCGAGTCCGCATCCTGTGCATCCGGCGAATAGCGCCAGGCTTTGAAGCGGTTTTTTTCCTGCGAGGTAAGGATGAGCTTGATCGCCTTTTGCAGCGCCGGCGCGATCCGGTCGTCCTGCACCGCGCCGTAGGCCTCCGCCAGCGCGAGCGCCGCGAAGCCGTGGTTGTACATCGAGTTGCCGATGTAGCCGGTCTTCTCGTCCGTGCTCTTGAGGAGGTGATCGAGGCTGCGCTTGATGGACTTTGCGTATGGCCCGTGGTTCGGGTCGTCGCCGTGGGCAAACATCGCGAGCATCGCCAGCGCCGCCGTCGCCGGCTCCTGGCCGTAGTTGCCCGGAAAGGTTCCCTCCGCCGTCTGCGCCTTCACCAGAAACTGCAACCCGCGCTCGTAGATCCGCTCCACCTCCGGCGGCACCTGCGTCCCGCGATAGACCTTCAGATCCTGCGCGCGGAGGGGCGCGGTGGTGAAAACGGCGAGCGCGAGAAGGGCGGTGATTAGGATTTTCATGGGCGGTTACTTCACCCCATCAAGCTGCTGAAAGTAGGACTGCAACTGGTCGCGGAATTCTTCGGGCCACTGGCCGGCGTCGGTGGCGCCGGTGCCTTTCTCGACGGGGCGGGTGTCGCCTTTGCCGCGGCCGGTGACGCCGTCGGTGGCAGAGCCCGCAAAGGGGCTGGGGGCCTTGTTGTTGCCCTTGCCGGGTTGGTTACCCTTGGTCATCTGCGCCATCATTTTCTGCATCATCTGCTGCATTTTTGACTGCGACTGTGATGGCGATTCGCTGCTTTTTTCATCGGGCGGCACGAGCAGCTCGATGATCGTCCCCTGGAGGCTCACGACCTCGGCGTCGGTCTTGGCCTGGCGCAGGTTGCCGGCGGTTTCGTCCATGAGGAACTCCACTTTTTCGAGCAGCGGCTTCACTTCGCCGAACTTCGTCTTCTCGCGCAGGATGCCGACGGTGTCGCTGAGGTCGCTCTGCTGAGTGGCGAGTTTTTTGGCGTCTTCGGTGTGCTTCTCGTTGGCGTTCTTGCGGCCTTCGAGGAGGTCGGTTTGCTCGCGGATGTTGTCCTCGGCCTGCGCGGCGCGGACCATCGCCACGACGAGTTCCATCAGCTCGGGATCTTCCTCGCCGGGCATGCCCTGGCCTTCGCTGGGCGGCTTTTCCTTCTGCAACATCTTCGCCCATTCCTCGAGTTGCGTGCCCCACTGTTTCGCGCGGCCCACGGACTTCAGCCCGAGGTTCGCGCGGACGAAACCGGCGAGTTCGTTCAGCTCGGGGACGATCTTCTTCTCCTGCATTTCCTGCTGCACCTTTTCGTATTTCTCGCTCGGCACGCGCTTGATGAACGCGGTCATGTCGTTGGCGATGCTGCCCACATCTTTGGTCGTGAGATCCTGGCTGCCCGCGACGCGGTTGAACTCCGACTTTTTCCCCTCGGCGATCTCTTCGGGCTTCAGTCCCACGGTGTCCTTGGCCAGCGCCTTGAGCCCCTCGGAAATCTTGAACTCCGCCGCCGCCGCCGCCTTCAGACGGTTGTAGAAATTGCGGGCGTAGAGGTTTTCGTTTTGCGTGTTCAGCTTTTTGGCGGCCTCGCGCAGCGCGGCCAGCGCCTCCTCCTGCTGCTTCTGCGCCTCGGCGAGTTTTTCGCTGCGCTCACCCGGCTTTTGCGCGCCCTGGGCCAGCGCCTCGGCGGCTTTCTCCATCGGCGGGCTGGCCTTCTTTTCGATCTCCTCTTTCAGCTTCTGCCACTCGGCGAGCGTGCTCTCGGGCACGTCCTTGTTGCGCAGCGCGTCCTTCATCACCTCGGACATTTCCGCGGTCATCTTCTCGAGCGCCGCCTGGTTCGCGCGCTCGCTGGCCTCGGCCTTTTTGATCTCCTCGCCGCTTTTCTCGGAAGGCTTGTCGGGCTTCGCTTCGGCGAGCGCCTTGGTTTCCTCAAGCTGCCGCTCCTCGTCGCGGATGCGCTCGTCGAGCTGCTTGAGGACTTCGTCCATGCGCTCGCGGATGTGCTCGGCATGCTTCGCCGGGCTGAGCACGTAGATGGTGTGCTTCCAGGATTGGACCGGTTTCCGATCCGGGAGAAAATCCACCGCGTAGGCCGCCAGTTCGACCACGCTGTCCTCTGGAATGTTCTGCCACGCGGGCGAAAACTCCGTCGGCACCGAGAGTTCTTTTTTCGTCTGTCCGCCGGCGGTGCGCGCGGCCTCACCTTTGCCGAGGTCGTCTTTTTTCTCGCCCATCGAGCGTATCGTCCACCCGAGCCACGCGGACTTCAGCCCGTAGTCGTCGCTCGCCGTGAAGTTCAGCTTCAGCACTTCGTTCGGCAGGATCGCGATGCTCTGCTCGACGCCCTGCAAATCCACGCGCGGCTCGCCGTCTTTCACGGTGCTGACCTGCACCGTGTAGGGCTGCGTGGGCGTGAGGCCATGCTTGTCCGCCCAGCGAAAAATCGCGTCGCCGACCAACTCGCCGACCGGCCGCGCGGGCGTGACGAACGTTTCCCCCTCAAGGTCCGCGACGGGGTCGGTGTCGCCATGTTTCATCGTCGCCGACTGGAGCGCGCGGCTGGTCTTGCCGGCGAAGCGCACGCTGCTGCCTTCGAGAAATTCCGCGCGACTGCCCTGGATCGCGACCTTGGTCGCGGGGTAGCCGAGGTAGCCCGGCATCTCGACGCGCGCGGCGAGTTCCTTCATCTCCGGGCGGTGCAGCGGGCGGATGCCGATGGCGCGCGTGGCGTCGCCGATGCGCAGCGCGAGCTGGCCGTTCTGCGTTTGTCCCGCGATGCGGAAAACCACGCGCCCGTCCTTGTCGAGTTTCGCCACGGTCTCGGCGGCGTTTAGCCGCGCCTTCGCATTCTGCGGACGCCAGACGGAATCCTCTTTCAGCCCGCACGCGATCTCGAACGCCTCGCCGTGCGCGACCACGAGTTCGGCGGGCAGGTCGTCGATGCTGGCAAAGGTGTAGCGCTCGATCGGCGCCCACGGCTGGAGCCAGCGCGCGAGGGCGTTCAGCGCGGCTTGCGGCGCGAAAACGAAGGGCGCGGCGGTGAGCGCGGCGAGCACGATGGCGGCGAGCGCCCAGCGGCGAGCGGGCCGCACGGGGACGGCGTTGGCAAAGTCGAAGCGTCCCGATTCTTCCGCGACCTGGCGGATCGCCGCACGCATCAGCGCGGGAGAAACATTCGCCGCGAGGCTGCGCGTTTCGGTCAACTCGATGACGCCCTGCAGCCGGTCGCCGAGCGATTTGAAATGCCGCTGGAGCAGTTTCGCGAGTTCCGCCGGGCCGCGCCGGTTCCACAGCCAATGCGCCGCCCAGCCTTGCGCGAACCACGCCACGAGCGCGCCGCCGCTGAGGGTCAGGATCGCGCGCGCCCAGCGCGGGGTGTCCACGAAGCGGTCGAGGACGAAGAGGAGGACAAACGTGGCGAACAACCCGACGATCCCGCCCGCGACCGCGGCGAGCGTTTCCAAGCGGCGCAACCGGGTTTCATAACCGCGGAGCTGCGTGACCAACGAATCGGGCAGAGTGATCGAATTCATGGTGCGGTGGACGTTATGCAGAAGACGCTCGGGGGAAAC
>CAYQBV010000045.1:0-19702 GCA_964415705.1 uncultured Chthoniobacter sp.
GATTGACCCGTTTGCTACCCTGGCGCGCTCTGGAGGGTGAATTCAACCTGCAGCCCGGTCGGCTGGACGTTGCGGGCGGTGACGGTGCCGCCGCAGGCTTCGACACAGCTTTTCACAATCGCCAGGCCGAGGCCCGCCCCGCCGGTCTCGCGGGTGCGGGCGGCTTCGGGGCGGTAAAACGGGTCGAAGAGCCGGTGCAGCGCGGCCTCGGGGACGCCGGGGCCAGAGTCGGTGACGGTGACCATGATGTGCGCGCCGCTGCTGCGGGCGGCGATGACGATCGGGCCGGCGGGACGGCCGTCGGCGTGCTGGAGCGGGCGAAAAGAGTGCGCGCTCTCGCCGGCGGGGCCGACCGGCGCGGCATAGCGGACGGCGTTGCGCAGGACGTTGCCGAGCGCGCGGGCGAGGAGGTCGGGCTCGGCGAGGACGGCGATCCCGGGGGGCACGGCGAGGACGATGCCGCCGTGCTCGCGGGTCTCGCGGGCGACGAGGCGCGCGGCGAGGGAGGCGAGCGGGACGGGCTGGAGCTGGACGCTGCGCCCGCCGAGGCCGGCTTTGGAAAAGGAGAGCAGCTCGCTGACCAGCGCGGACATGTGGCGGGCTTCCTCGCGCACGTCGGCCACGTAGCCGCGCGCGGTGTCATCGGCGGCGCGCTGTTCGAGGATGCCGAGCGCCATTTCCATGCGGGCCAGCGGGGAGCACAGCTCGTGGGCGATGTCGCCGAGGAAGCGCTTCTGCCCGGTGAAAAACTCGCGCAGCCGTGCGGCCATGTCGTTGAGCGCGGTGGCGAGGCGGCCGAGTTCGTCTCCACGCGTGCTTGCCACGTGCGTCTCGAAGCGGCCCTGCGCGATGTCCTCCGCCGCGCCGGTCATCTGCCGGAGCGCGCGCGTGATGCCGCGGACAAGCGGCAGCCAGAGCAGGGCGGAGAGCGCGAGCACCACCGCGCCGCCCACGAGCCACGGCGTGAAGTCGAGGAGCAGTCCGCCGCCGCGCAGCGAATCGCTGGCGAGTACGAGCGTGGTCGGCATCGGCGGACGCGCCAGTCGATCCATGAGCGGCAGGCGCATGCCGATCCAGTAACGGCGCGGCTCGCCGGCGTGGACGATGAAGCGCGGAAACGCGCCGCTGAACGCGGGCGGCGGACCCTGGCGGTCCTGCGGGGGACGCTCGCCGGGCGGAGGTTCGCGCGGCGGGCGCGGGCCGGGTTCGGGGTTGAAATACGGAGGCTGATCCTGCGGCGGACGATTCGGAAAAGGGCGCTCCTGGGGCGGGCGGGGGGGCTGGCCCACCGGCTGTGGGCGGCCTTCGCCGAGCCGCTTGAGCAGTTCCTCCGGCGGTTGCGGGATCTCGCCCGCGAGCAGTTTGCCGTCATTGCGAAACAGCGCCACGGGCACGCGGTAGGCCGCCGCCTGGCGCTCGAGCACGGCGGGCCATTCGCTCTGCGGGCGGTCTTTCAACTCCTCCGCGACCAGCCGCGCCATGGCCTGGAGCCGTTCGCCGGGCGCCCCGGCGAGCAGCATCTCCAGCCCCAGCCCGAGTTGCGCGCGGATGAAAATCCACGCGGCCACCGCAAGGAACGCCACGTTCGCAAAAAACCACGCGAGGATTTTCAGCGCAAGCGGGAGGCGCACGCGGCGGATGGCTTTAGTCGGCATCGGGATCGATGAGCATGTAGCCCGAGGAACGGACGGTGCGGATGAAACGCGGGGTCTTCGGGTCGTCGCCGAGCTTTTTCCGCAGGCCGGAAATGTGGACATCGATGGAGCGGTCGAAGACCTCGTATTCGCGGTCGCGGATTTCCTCGAGCAGGTGGTCGCGCGTCTTCACGCGGCCTTTCGCGCGGGCGAGCGAGAGCAGCAGTTCGAACTCCACGGGCGTGAGCGTGAGCGGCGCGTCGCCGAGCACCGCCGTGCGCGAGCCGGGGCGGATGCGCAGCCCGGCGATGACGATCTCCGCGTCCGGTGCCGCTGCCGGCACGGCGCGCGCGCTCCGGCGGGTCACGGCGCGGATGCGGGCGAGGAGTTCGCGCGTGGAAAAGGTCTTCGGCAGGTAGTCGTCCGCGCCGATTTCGAGGCCCACGATGCGGTCCGCCTCGTCGCCGCGCGCCGTGAGCATCAGCACCGGCACGTCGCTGGTATGGCGGATTTGTTTCAGCACCTCGAAGCCATCGAGCCCCGGCAACATGAGATCGAGGATGACCGCGCTCCACGCCGCGCCGGTCGCGCGCGCCACGCCCTCGGGGCCGGTGTGGACGGCTTCCACGTCGTAGCCGAGCGGTTCGAGGTAGGCGGCGATCAGGCGGCAGAGCTTGCGGTCGTCGTCGATCACGAGCAGGCGCGGGCGGGCATTGGGAGAAAGCGGCGGGTGCATGGGTGCGGCGGATGCGATCATAACGAAGGCGCAACCGGCGAGGCGGGAGATTTACACTTTCTTAACAAAATACCGCCCGCGCGCTCATACGGTCTTTACGCAGCGGTGCGAGTTTCACCGCCATTCAAAGAAAAACTCCGCCGCACGAAATCATGAAAACCGTACTCCTGCTCCGCACCCTGCTCCTCGCCAGCGCCCTCGCCGGTTCCGCGGCCCATGCCGCCGACCCGCAGCCGGCCCCGGCCATGCCCGACCTCGCCAAGCTCATGGCGATGCTCAGTCAACTCGGCGCGGAGACCGAACTCGCGATTCCCGACGAAGCACCCGCACCCGCAGCCCAAGAGCCCGCCCCTCCGTCTCCCGCGGCACCGCAGCAACCGGCCTCCCGCCTGGCCACGCCGCCGCTCCACACCAGCAGCCTCACCCTCTCCAGCGCCCTCGGCGGACGCGGCCCCGCCGCGAATGTGCCGGTGACCGAGAGCCTCTGGCGCGCGCTTTTCCCGCTCAAACAACCGCGCAACTAATCCGTCGCCCGCGCCTTCCATGATCCCGCCGCAGACTTCCACCAAGTGCCTGCGCGAAAGCCGGAAAAGTTCCCGCATTTTCCACCAACCCAAAAACCAAAAGACCGCAACCATATGAACAAAAAAGCCCTCGCCCTCACTCTCGTGCTCGCCCTGCCGGCGAGCCTCACTTTGGCCCAGCGCCCCGGCGGCGGTGGACCCCCGCCCGGCCCGCCGCCGAATCAGCAGCCGGGGGGCGAGCCGCGCGGCAGCCGCCCGCCAAAACGCGAGCGCGAACCCCGGGAAAAACCGCCGCTCGCCCCACTGCCGTTGCCGCGCGTGCTCGACGCCGATCACGACGGGATCATCGCCGCCGGGGAGATCGAGAAAGCGCCCGATGCGCTCCGGTCGCTCGACAAAAACCAGGACGGCAAGCTGACGCCGAATGAATTCCTCGCGCCGCGCCCGGATGGCCCGCCCCAACGCGAGCCGGGTGACAAGGAGCGCGAATGGCCGTTCCCCGGCCGGAAGCCGCCGGGCGACGCGGAAAAAGAGAACCGCGCGCCCAAACGCAACGCCGCCGACAACGGCGGCGAACGCCCCGCGCCGAAGCCGCCGGGCGACCGTGAGAAAAAGGGTGGCGAAGGCGAGCGCCCGCCGGCACCTCCGCTCGTGGCCGCGCTGGACGCGGATCACAACGGGGAAATCTCCGCCAACGAAATTGCCGATGCGGCGAAGTCGCTGCTGACGCTGGACAAAAACGGCGACGGCCAGCTCGGCCCGCGGGAATTCCTCGGCCCGCCTCCCGGGGAGCGCCCCGACGGCGACGGCCCGAAACCACCGCGCCCCCCGCAGGAACCGGAATAACCTTGGGCGGGGCCGGAGACTTCACCGGCACCCCGCATGACCCCGCAGTGGCCCCGCGCCGCTGCGGGGTTTTTCGCGTCCCTGGCGGCAACGCGCCGGATGCGCGCAGCGCAAAAAAAAGCGGTCATCCTGAGCGGCGTTCCGTGCGGGCGAAGGTCGGACGGAACGCAGTCGAAGGACCTCTAACTTTTCGCGGGCGGAGGCGGCGGGTGGGGATGATGAAATGACGAATGACGAAAGCGCGCCAACTCGCCGCGTCTTTCGTCATTTTCCCCCTCCTGCCGACCACCGCCCCCGCCGGGAGTGCGAGGTCCTTCGACTGCGCTGCGCCAAGCCTCCGCTCCGCTCAGGATGACGGGCTTTTTTTCGCTCCGCTAAAACCGCAGCGTGACGATCCGACGGTTTTTTGTGTCGGCGACGATGACGCGGTTTTGGGCATCCACGGCGAGGCCCCACGGCGTGCCGAATTCGCCTTCGCCGCTGCCACTGCGTCCGAGCTGGCCGAGCAGCCGCCCGGCGGTGCTCACGCGCGAGAGCCGGCCCGCGCCATACTCCACGATGTAGAGCGCGCCGTCGCCGCCGGTGGCGATGTCGTAGGGCAGGTTGAAGGCGAGCGGCTGGCCCTCCGGGCCGAGCAGGCCGAGGTATTTTCCGTCGTCGCTGAAAATGAGCACGCGGTTGTTGATCGCGTCCGCCACGTAGAGCCGCCCGTCTTTCCACGTGAGCCCGGACGGCCGTTGAAACTGGCCCGGCCCGGTGCCGAAACTGCCGAAGCTCGCGAGCCATTGGCCCTCGCGCGAAAATTTCTGCACGCGGTCGTTCCCGCCGTATTCGCAGACGTAAAGATTCTCCGCCGCGTCCGTGCAGATGCCCACGGGGTAGATGAATTCGCCGTCTTTCCTCCCGTGCGCTCCGGTGTTTTTCAGCCACGCACCCTGCGCGTCGAACCACACCACGCGATGATAGTGCGTGTCGCACACCACCACGCGCCCGTCGCGCAGGACGACGATCCCCTCCGGCTTGCCGACGCGCACGTCGAGCATCTGCCACTGCCGCTGCACCGTGCCGTTACCGTCGTAGATGAGGACGCGTCCCGCGGTGTCGAGCGCGGCGATTTCGCCGTCGTTGCCGATGGCCACGCTGCGCGGCGTCGGGAGCGTCGCGCCGTCCGGCGGGACACTCCACACCCGCCATTCGCGCGCGGTCAGCGCCGTCACCTCGGGCCCGCGCCCGCACCCCGCCAACAGCGCCAGCACCGCGAGGGCGAAGCCCCAAAGCAGTGGCGCAGGCTTCCAGCCTGTGGCCGTCCGCCGGGCATCCCTGCCCGGCGAAAAATGAAAACGCCCCGCCATCATCCGCGCACCCTCAGCTTCACCCGCTCCCCAGTTTTCAATCTCTCACCCACCGCCCGGTGAAAAAACGTCCGCGCCTCCGCCGAGCGCGCGTGCCGCAATTCCACCTCCTCCACCGCTCCGCGAAACCGCACGCCACCCACCACGATCTCCCCATCCGCCGAACTTTGCAGTTCCACCTGCTCCGGCCGGAAGCAGCGCGGGTGCTGGATCTCCGCGCCGAGCCAGAGCGCAGCTTCGTCCGGCGTGAGCCAGTTGCCGGGGCCGAGGAAAGTCATCAGCTCGGCGCTCGATGGCGCGGCGTAGAGTTCGCGCACCGGGCCGTCGTGGACGACGCGGCCAGCGCTCAGGCAGACCACGCGCTCCGCTTCGCCGAGCGCGATCTCGGGGAGGTGCGTGGAGAAAACCAGCGACGCGCCGGTGGCCGCGAGGTGCTCGCGGATGACGCGCCAGTAGCTGCCCGCGCGCGCGGGATCGACGTGCGCGAGCGGCTCGTCCATCACGAGCACGGCGGCGCGGGCCGCGAGCGCGCGGGCGACGGAGAGGCGGGCCTGCTCGCCCTGGCTGAGTTCGTGCGGTCGCGCGTCGGCGCGTGCGGTCAGATCAAAAGCGGCGAGCAGCGCGTCGAGCCCCTCGCCGTCAGGGCGCGCGATGGCGAGATGCTCGCGCGCGGTGCAATGCGGCCAGAGCCCGCCGTCCTGCGGCACCCACGCGAGCGACGCCGTCCCGCGCACGCTGCCGCGCTCCGCTTTCTCGAAACCGGCGAGCACATTGAGCAGCGAAGTTTTTCCCGCACCGGACCACCCGATCACGGCGGTGACGCCGGGGCGCAGCGTGAGCGACACGTCGCGCAGCCGCGCCGGCGCGAGCGCGACGTTTTCGAGAATCCAGAGCGGGTCGGCGGCCATCAGCGCCGTGCATACCAGCGCGCGGCGGGCGCGGTCAAAAGCAGAACCGCCACGGGTGCCGCGAACGCCGCGAGAAACATCGCCGAGAGCACCGCGGTCTGGCCGTAGTGCGCGAGATTGTGCAGCCGCACGAAGACCGGCGTGAGGCCGACGGGGGCGAGGATCGAGCCGGCGGTGAAGTCGAAATACGCCGAGCAGAAAAGCAGGAACGCGGCGAGCCAGCGGCGGCGTGTGTCGAGCTGCCAGATGAGCGCGGAGGAGTTGCTGAGTTTGGCCAAATGGAGCGCGGGAGCGCGGCGGGTCGCGTCGAGCAGCCAGCGGAGCGGGAGCGCGAACGGGAGCAGCAGAAGCGTGAGCGCGAGGAGCAGCGGGAGCGGCGTGTCGTACGCGGGATGCAGCAGCGGAAGCTGGAAGGCCGCGAGGAGCGCGAGGGAAAGCAGCAGCGCGCCGAGCAGGCCGGGTGCGGCGAGCACCGTGGCGCGGACGCCCTCGTCTGCGGCTGTCCGGCGGACGCCCCGTCCGCCGAACCACGGACGAGGGCGTCCGTCGGACAATCGCGGACGGGGCGTCCGCGCCACGCGGCTGAGCAGCCACGCGCCAAGTGTCGCCGTGGCGGCGAAACCCAGCGACGCGGCGAGGTCATTCGCGAGGACGAAATTTTCCGCGACCGCGCGGCAGCCGGCGGCAGCCTGCGCCGTCACCCAGACCAGCGGCCAGCCGCAGGCGAGCAGCGCCGTGCCGCCGAGATAGGCGAGGAGCGCGGGACGCGCGATCCGACCGGGCGCTTTCCCGCCGCCACCTTGCGCCCCGGCCAACGCGGGTGCGCGCAGGATGCACGCGAGCACCGCGATCTCGATGCCGAGCGGCAGCGCCGCCAGCCGCAGCGATTCCCCGAGCGCGAGGCCGCCGGCCTGGGCGTCGAAGAGCGCGACCGTCCACGTTTTCAAACTCCACAGCGACGCCAGCTCGAAGTCCGTGAAGGCGAACAGCAAGACCAGCCCGCCCGCCATCCACGGCGCGCGGCCCGCGCCGCGCAGGCGGAAGCTCCAGCGTTCCCAGCGCGAGCGCGCGAGCAGTGCGTGGGCGTGAACCGCCGCGGGCGACATCGCGGGCGGGACGAAATGGAGGATGAGCGCGGCGACGGGGACGAGCTTGAGCATGAGCGCGACGCAGTAGAGCGCGCTGGTCGCGCCGGGTACGGCCAGGAGCCGCAGGGCGACGTGCGAGTAGGCGTAGCTGACGAGCAGCGCCGGCGTGAGCAGCGGCGCGAGGAGCAGCGCCCACACGAGCGTGCGCTGCCGCCCGTGCGTGTGAGCGAGCAGCCGCGCGAGCGACGGCGCAAGCAGGAGCGCGAGGCCGGCGATGGCGAGCGCGCGCGCTGCGCCTTCGGCGGTCTGTGCGGTGAGGGTCATTGGACGTATTCCGCTTTCAGCCAAGCGAGACATTCGTTGCGGGCGGGCAGCAGATTCGCCAGCGGCACGGCGTCCGCCGTCCAGCCGCGCAGTTCGCGGACCTCGGCGGGCACTTGCTCCTCGGGCACCGGGCCGAGCGGAATCTGGCGCGACTTTGAGCGGGCGAGCGCGAGTTCGGTTTCGGCGGAGAGGAGGAAATCGACGAGCCGGCGGGCGTCGGTTTCGCGCCGGGTGCCGCGGATGATCGCGACGGTATTCGGAATGCAGATCGTCGCGCCGTCGTCGAGTTGCACGGGGCGCATGATCACGGGTTGGCCGGCGTCCTTCGCCAAGAAGAAATCATCCGTGTCGGTGAAGCCCGCGTCGCACGCGCCGTTGGCCACGGCGTCTTTCACCGCGGCGTTGCCGCGCAGTTCGCGGACCCCGCGCGCGCGCCAGTCGCGGTGCCAGGCGATGGTTTTCTCACGACCCTGGCGCTGCCAGAGCACGGCGTAGTGGGTGAGCGTGGTGCCGTAGAGCGGCTTGGCGATGGCGAAGCGCGCGAGGTCGAAGGGCGCGGCTTTCTGCGCCTGCGAAATCTCCACGCGCATCCGCGCGGCGAAGCCGGTCCAGTGGCCGTCGGCGTCCTTGAACTTCGCCGGGATGCGCTGCCAGCCGGGGCCGCGATACGGCGCGAGGATGCCTTTCTCCTGCAAGTCGAGCGTCCCGAGCAGTTCGTTGTTCCAGAAGACGTCGCAGCGCGGGGCGTCTTTTTCGCGGACGAGGAGTTCGGTGAGGCCGAGGGATTTCGTGGCCTCGGTGTCGTAGCGCGCGGCCACGGGGATGCCAGTCTGGCGGGTGAAGTCGCGGAGGATGGACTCGGCGTAGATCGAATCGTGCGCGCAATAGACGGTGAGGCGCGGCGGGCCGCTGCGGTGGTAGAGCCACGCGCCGGTGAGTGCGGCGAGCAGGAGGAGGGGAAGAAGGCGGCGGGTCATAAAAAACTCCAACCAGCCACCGCCTTCGTCCGCGAATAGTTAGCGGTCCTTCGACTGCGCTCCGCAAAGCCTCCGCTCCGCTCAGGATGACGGTTGGGGAGGGACGCGCGCACGCGGATGACGCCGCTCACTTGGCCGGCTTCTCCGGCAGGGTGTCGAAGTATTTCTTGATCGCCTCGTGGTAGCCGGGGGGCACTTGCTCCTGTTGGATGGCTTCGCTGACGCCTTGTTTCACGCGCTGCACGTTGTCGCGGTATTCGGCGGCGCGGGCGCCGGTGTCGCCGACTTCCTTGGTTTTCCATTCGAGGAGCATCTTGCCGCCGGTGAGCTGGGAGTTGGATTTCTCGGTCTTGAAGCCGGTTTTCGTCGTCTCGTCTTCCGGGCGTTTCGCGCCATTGCCGATGCCGGGACCGTTGCCGGAGTCCTGGCCCTCTCCTTCGGATTGCCCGAGCCCGGCCATCTTCTCGCGGAAAAGTTTCTCGAAATCCGCCATGCCGTTCGCGCCTTTGGCCTCCGCGCCGTCGAGCTTCCCCTGCCCAGCGAGCTGCTTGGCCGTTTGCAGATTCTTGAGCGCGTCTTCGAGCGCCTTGCCGTCCTGGATGGCCTGCGCGAGCTGCTTCAGCTCCTCCTCGCTGAGCTGGAGCGAATCCATCGCGGCCTGGGTGGCCTCCTTCGACAACTCGCCGAGCTTGGCCATGTCGAGCTGTTGCATCGCGCGCTCCAGCGCGGCAGCGACCTGCGGCGAATTCATCTCCTGTTTCATGGCCTGCGCGAGTTCGTTCAGCTTCTCCATGATCTGCTCCTGCGCGGCCCGCTTCTCCGCGCCGTCGGGCATCGCGGCGAGTTTGCGGAGGGCGTCGCGGATCTCGCCCATCTCCTTTTTCAAACCGCTCACGTCGCCCTTCTTCAGCTCGTCGCGCAACTGCTGCAGCTTCTTCAGATCCGTCGCGCCAAAGCTCTGCGCGGCTTTGTCGAGCGGCTTCAGGTCGCTGGTCACCTTGCGCCACAGCTCGCCGATTTCCTTCTGCTCTTCGCCGAGTTTTTTCAGGTTTCCCTCGCGGTCCTGCGGCTTCGCTTCCTTGAAAACCTTGTCGAGCTGCTGGAGCGCGAGCTTTACCTGCTCGGACTGGCGGTCGCCGGTCTCGGCGAGTTGCGCGGTGCGGAGCGCGGTCGTCTTTTTGGTCTGCTCGAGTTTCTCCTCGATCTGCGCAGTCTTTTTGCGCTGCTCGGTTTTTTTGAATGGGTCGAGCTGCGGCAGGAAAAGGATGGCCAGAGAAAGTATGGCGAGCGCCCCGAAGAGGTCGCGCGTGCCGCGCTGCCAGCGGAACGGCACGACCTGCGCGGCGCGGAGTTTTTCCGCCTGCGCCTCGGCTTGCCCGACGACGATCGGCGCAAACTCACCCGGCGCTTCGGCGATCATCGCCGCGGTGAGAAACAGCTCCTTGCCGCCGGTCCGCGTGTCGATGAGCCGCGCGACCGTTTTCGCCGAAGCCCGCCGCGCCAGCACCAGCGCCGCGAGCAGGGCGGTCGCGGGGATCGCCGCGAGCGTGAGCGGGGTGAAGCGATCCGGGATCAGCCCGAGCAACCGCGCCGCGAGGAGCAGCGCGAGATAGAGCGCGGCGCAGACCAGCAGCGCCCCATGAAACCGCCCGCCGAGCGCAGCGACAAACTGCCGCGCGGAAGTCTGCCGCATCAGGCGCTGGGTGTGGTTCATGAGCGGGGAAGGCGTAGCCCGGCCCGGGCCGCATCGCAATCCCGAACGAGCGTGAGGTCCCCTCGGGCACACGATAGAGTTGCGGCGCTCCGGGTGTTCCGTCAGCCTGCGCCGCTCATGCAAGAGCCTACCAAGTCTTCCTCGCTCGCCCTCACGGTGGGCGCCCTCGGCGTCGCCTACGGAGACATCGGCACGAGCGTCCTCTACGCCTTCAAAGAGTGCCTCCACCACGGCCTCAACACCGAGCGGGAAATCTTCGGCGTCCTCTCGCTGATCATCTGGAGCCTCATCATCCTCGTCTCGGTGAAATATATCGCCGTCGTCACGCGGGCCAACAACCAGGGCGAAGGCGGCATCCTGGCGTTGCTCTCGCTGGCCTTTCCCAGGGACGGGAAAGCGGCCGGCCTGACGGCGGGCGGGATGATTGCGATCGGCATCGCCGGCGCGGCGCTGCTCTATGGCGATGGGGTGATCACGCCGGCCATCTCCGTGCTTTCCGCTGTGGAGGGACTGCTCATCGCCACGGACAAAATCAAGCCCTTCATCATCCCGCTGACCATCGGCATCCTCGCCGGGCTCTTTGCCGTGCAATCCAAAGGGACCGGGGCGCTTGGCCGATGGTTCGGCCTGGTCATGCTCGTTTGGTTCACCGTGATCGCCGGGCTCGGGATCTATCAGATCGCGCAAAATCCCACCGTGCTGAAAGCGCTCAATCCGCTGGAGGGCGTTTACTTTCTCACCCACCACGGCCAGACAGGGATGATCATCATGGGCAGCGTCTTCCTCGTCGTCACGGGCGGCGAGTCGCTCTACGCGGACCTCGGGCACTTCGGGCGGCCGGCGATCGCCCGCGCCTGGACGTTCCTCGTTTGCCCCGCGCTGATGCTCAACTACCTCGGCCAGGGCGCGCTCGCGCTCGCCAACCCCGCCGCGCACGAAAACCCCTTCTTTTACATGGCCCCGGACTGGGCGCTCTACCCTCTCGTCGCACTGGCGACAACGGCCGCGGTCATCGCTTCTCAAGCCCTGATCTCGGGCGTCTTTTCGCTCACCATGCAGGGCATCCAGATGGGCTACATCCCACGCATGGAGATCCGCCACACCTCCCAGGACGAGCACGGCCAGATCTACATCCCCAAGATCAACACCCTGCTGGGCCTCGGCTGCGCCGCGCTCGTCATCGGCTTCGGCACCAGCACCGCGCTGGCCAACGCCTACGGGGTCGCCGTGACCCTCACGATGATGGCGACCACCACCATCTTCTACTTTGCCGCCCAGCGGATGTGGAACTGGAGTCCGCTGCGCGCCGGGCTGGTCTGCCTGCTTTTCGGTTCCATGGAAGCCGTCTTCTTCGCCTCCAATTCGATCAAAATCCCGCATGGCGGCTGGTTCCCGCTCGTCTTTGGCGCGCTGATTTTCACCGTCATGATGACGTGGAAAGACGGCCGCAATCTGCTCCGCGAGCGCCTGCCGCCGGGGATGCCGCTGGACGATTTCATCGCCTCGATCAGCATGGCCGGCACGCTCGAAGAGCAGCACAAGCTGCATCGCAGCCAGGGGGCCGCGATCTTCCTCGTGGGCAATCCCAACGGCACCCCCAACGCGCTGATCAAAAACATCAAGCACAACCAGATTCTCCACCGGCAAAACATCCTGCTGACCATCGTCACAGACTCCGGCCGGCCGCATGTGCCGCCGGAGGAGCGCGTCGAGGTGAGCGATCGGACGGAGGGTTTCTTCCGGGTGATCGCCAGCTTCGGCTTCATGGAGAATCCGAACATCAACGAAGTGATCCGCGCCGCGGGCGAAAAGGGCCTGGTCATCCATCGCGACAAGACGACGTTTTTCGTCGGAAAGGAGCGCATCATGGTCACGGCCAAGGCGGGCATGGCGATCTGGCGCGAGCACCTCTTCGCCTTCCTGAGCAAGAACGCCGAGAACGCGGCGGACTTTTTCCAGCTCCCGCCGGACCGGGTCTACGAGGTCAGCCAGGTGGTGGAGATGTAGCGCTGGCTAATCTCCGAAGCTGATGCCGACGGCGCGGCAAGTCTGGACCATCTGGCTGGCGGGGGAGACGAGTTTGATGCGGTGGACGGCCTCGGCAATCAGGACGCTGCGGACTTCGTAGTTCTGGTAGCTGACCATTTCGCCGAGTTTCCCCTCCGCGATCAGCCCGACGGCGTGCACGCCGAAGCGCGTGCCGAGGATGCGGTCGAGGGTGGTCGGCGCGCCGCCGCGCTGGAGGTGGCCGAGCACGCAGGTGCGCGTTTCCTTGCTGGTGCGGCTGGCGACTTCGGAGGAGACGATCGCGCCGATGCCGCCGAGTTTGGACTCGCCGTCGGTGATGGTGGAGCGGAAGTGCTCTTTGCCCGCGATTTCACGGGCTCCCTCGGCGACGACGATGAGGGTGCTGAGGCAGCCTTCGGCATCGCGTTTTTTCACCGCGGCGGCGACGCGCTCGTGGCAGAACGGGATCTCCGGAATGAGGATGATGTCGGCTCCGCCGGCGAGCCCGCCGTAGAGGGCGATCCACCCGGCGTGCCGGCCCATGACTTCGATAACCATGATGCGCTTGTGGCTGCTGGCGGTGGTGTGGAGGCGGTCGAGGGCGTCGGCCACGCAGGCCACGGCGCTGTCGAAGCCGAAGGTCATGGCGGTGGCTTCGAGGTCGTTGTCGATGGTCTTCGGGACGCCGATGACGGGGATGCCGGCTTCGTGGAGTTGCTGCGCGGTGGTGAGCGAGCCGTCGCCGCCGATGCAAATGAGGGCGTCGATTTGCAAGGCGGCGAGGGTGCGCTTGGTCTGGGCGAGGACGGCGGGCGGGACGTGGCTGCGGTTGCTGCCGTCGCCGACTTTGGCGATGAAATGGCCCTTGCTGATCGTGCCGAGGATGGTGCCGCCGAGGTGCATGATGCCGGCGGTGCTGGCGATGGTCAGCGGCACGCTATCGCCGCCCTCGGGGAGGAGTCCCTCGAAGCCGTCGTGAAAACCGATGACTTCCCAGCCGAGATTCGTGGCCGCGCGGACGACGCCGCGGAGGACGGCGTTCAGGCCGGGGCAATCGCCGCCGCTGGTGAGGACTCCGATGCGTTTCATGAAGGGGTCAGGTGAGCGCCGCCGGTCACTGCGGTGCGCGCCAGCCTTTCAACGGCCGGCCGGAGGCGGCCCAGGAATCGTAGAGGCGCCAGCCGCGCTGGAGCAGGCCGGTGGCGACGTTGAAGCGGTCGCCGCTGCCGAGGACGACGACGTTGAGCCGGCGCGGGGTGATGATGTGCTCGTTGCCCTGCTGCCGGGTCTCGGGCGCTTTCGCGGCGGAGATAATCACGCACTGGCCGGCGCGGGCGGTGGAGCCGGTCTTCACGCCGTCGATGGCGTTGCTGCCGAGCAGTTCGTTGGTATTGCGGAGGAGGTAGGCGGACGGTTCACCGGAGGCGGCGGTGAAGGTGATCTTGCGTTCTTTTTGCGAGACGTAGAACCGGAAGGCGGTGCTGCCCATCGCGTAGCTCGTGAGCTTCGCGAGGTCGGCGGCGGTGGAATAGGGGACGCTCCGTTCGAGGTGATCGAGGCCGTGGGCGTTGAGGAACCGCGTCTGCAGCATGCCGAGCTGACGCGCCAGCGCATTCATCTGCGCCACAAAGGCGTCGCCCGGCGGCAACTGCCCGCTGCGCAGCTCCGCGCCGACATGCGTGGCGAGCGTTTCGGCGGCGACATTGTCCGATTGCATCAGCGCGGCATAGATCAGGTCGCGCAACGAGCATTGGTCGCCCGGCTGGAAACCCACGCCTTGCGGTGTGCCGAGGCGTCCGGCGGAATTTGGAACCGTGGCGAGCTGGCTGAGGTCGGCCTTGCTTTGCGCGGCCCAATCGAGCACGACCAGCGCCGTGGCGACTTTCGTGAGGCTGGCAATCGGGCGCTTTTTGGTCCCGGCGGACTGCTCCAAAATGAAGCCGGTGGTGCTGTCG
This sequence comes from uncultured Chthoniobacter sp., assembly GCA_964415705.1. Lineage (GTDB taxonomy): Bacteria > Verrucomicrobiota > Verrucomicrobiia > Chthoniobacterales > Chthoniobacteraceae > Chthoniobacter. The sequence goes on from CAYQBV010000045.1 coordinate 14,066, forward strand.
CTGATCACATAAGCCGCCGGAGCCTGCGCCGCAGCCGGGGCGTGGATGGCCGCGGCGAGCGCCGCGAAACCGGCGAAGAAGGAAACGAAACGGGGCGAAGTCATGGACAAAGGGACGGGACTTTATCGCCCGCTTTGCCGATGGCAAGCTCCCCAGACTGCGAACCGTTTGTCACGCGCCGTGACACTCTGCAACCACCGCTTTTACGACCGCTGAAGCGCGAGCCGAACAATGAGCAGTGCGTCCGCGACAACGGTGCGGATCGGGCGGTAGCTGACGCGATGCTGGCGAATGTAGCGCGGTGCAAACTCGATGACTCCGTGAACCAAGAGCAGCAGCGCCGCGTAGAGCAGCGGGAAGCCAAGAAGCATCAAAAACGGTGAATTCAACACGGCGTGCATCATAAAAAACCTCAGTTAGCAAGTAGGGTGCCTGCACTCATAGGGCACACATTTTCAGGGGAAATCGGGAATTTTGGCAAGTCCAAATTGCGCTTTCGGCCGCTCGTCTGAGTAAATCGCGCCAACTCCGAGGGAGAAGTGGGCTTGTTTTGACCAATTCGCGCGGCGTTCACCGGCCCGCGCGGGCGAGTTCCTCGGCCCGGCGGTATTGCGCGCGGAAATGGTCGGCGAGTTCCTTGGCGAGCTGCACTTCCTTGATTTTGTCGCCGCCGAGCGCCTCGCGCATCCGCCCGCCGGCGACGGCGTAATCCACCGCGCTCACGTTTTCAAAAGCCGCGGTCGCCTCGGGCGGAAACCCGGCGGCGATGAGCGCGCGCCAGGCGGCGGTGAGTTCGTCGTGGGTGTCGATGCACATCACGCGAAAGGTGAACGCAATCGAGCGGAAGAGCGCGCCGGTCCATTGGTCGTGGTAGGTGAAGGACTGCGCGAGCGCGTAGGGATCGACCTCGGGATCGGAGCGCAGCGGGCGAAACTCGGGCGCGTAGAGCGCGGGCAGCACGGGCAGACGGCGGAGGGCGTAACGCTGCGGACCGCCGGGCGCGCCGACTTTCCAGTTCCAGAGCTTCTGCCCCTCGGGCGAAAGGACGAAGGCGATGAATTCGCGCGCCAGCTCCGGATGCGGCGCGCCGCGGAACAGCCCGATCGGATCGACCCCGACAGACGTGCCGCCGATGGCGTTGACGTATTGCAGCCGCGAGCTGCCGTCGGGTTTGCGCACCGCCTCGCTTTGGAATCGCCCGTAGAAATCGATCGTCATCCCGGCGGCAGCCTCGCCCGCTTCCACATCGAGCGCGATCTTCGTGGAGGAGTCGGTGAAATAGCGGGCGTTCGCGCCGATCTTCATCAGCAGCCGCATGGCGCGCGTCCAGCCCTCGGCGACGCCCGCCTCCCCGGCCTCGCTCATCTGCTGCTGGATGAGCATCTCAAAGGCCTTGTTCACCGAGCTGCTCTGCGTGGGATTCGCGAGCGCGATCTCGTGGAGAAAGCGGGGGTCCGCGAGGTCGGCCCAGCGCGCGGGCGGCGGCGCGATACCGAGCCGCGCGAGGGAATCGGTGTTGTAACAAATGCCGAAACTCGAAACGACATTGCCGATCCAGCGCCCCTGCGGATCCCAGAACGGCTCGCCGCTCAGCGTCTGCGGGATTTTTCCCGCGCCGTCGCCAAAAAGCTCCGGGTGGCCCTTGATGAATCCACAATCCACGAGCCGTCCCGCTTTCGCCTGCTGCTGGAAATCGTAAGCGCCGCCGCCGAAGAACAGGTCGATCTTGCAGCCCACGTTCGAGTCGAGGAAAACGCGCCGCGCCTGCTGCTCCGGCGTGTCCTGCGCGGGGTCCGCGCCGGGTGCGACCTTGGCGTTGCCAAATCCTTTCTCCACGGCCTTGCTCCAACTCCGGCCCAAAGCGCGCTCCCAATGGTTTTGAAATGCGGCGATAAACTCCGACTCCACGTAGCGCCCGATCTCGCTCGTGCCGCCCGGCGTGCGCCAGTCCACCCGCACGCGCTGGCCGGTCCGGGTCAGATATTGCGCGGCAAAGGCGCGCCCAAACTCCGAGCGGATCGCTTCGCTATGCGGCGTGATGACGACCAGCGCCTGCTCCCCCGCGCGGGTCCCGCGCTCGCTTTTGGGCCGGAGCAAAATCGGCCCGACCAGCACGGCGAGCAGCAAAGCCAGTATGGGAAAAAGCTGCCTCATCGGAAAAAGCGCGGCCTGCGGTTCCGGGGAGCGCGCGCGTCCCGCGTGCTGGTCGCGGCGTCCCGCTGCGACGAACTTCCCTCGACGTGTGGAGTGATGAGACGTGCTTTTCGGATTCCACGCGTCAGGAAGTTCGCGAAGGCGAGACGCCTTCGCCAGCACGCGGGACGCGTGCGCTCCCCGGATTTTCCGCACGCCGTCATGCCGGCAGGGCGATCACGTCCGCGGGCTCCGCGCTGGCGAAAAGTTCACGCTCCGGGCTCAGCTCGACGAAGCGCGGGTTCAGCTCGAAAACCTTGAGCGCATGCGGCCCGGCGGTGAACCGATACTGCGCCATCTCGCCGAGATACACCCGCTCGGTGAGCCGCCCCGCGACCTCGTTTTGCGCGCCCGCCTGCGTCGCCAGCCGCCAGCTTTCGGGTCGGATGGAAAGCGTGCAACTCTCGCCCGCGCGCGGCTGCCAGCCATCGCCGCCGAGCGTCGCCGCAAACTCCCGCAGCCCCGTTTCCACCACCACGCTGGTCCCGTTCACCGCGCGGATTTTTCCGTCGAGGAAATTGGTCTCGCCCATGAAATCCGCCACGAAACGCGAGTGCGGATGCCGGTAGACCTCCGCCGGCGTGCCCGTCTGGCGGATGTGCCCCGCTTCGAGGATCGCCATGCGGTCCGCGATCGAGAGCGCCTCCTTTTGATCGTGCGTCACGTAGATCGCGGTGAGGCCGAACTCCTTGCACACCCGCCGGATTTCCCCGCGCATCTCCAGCCGCAGCCGCGCGTCGAGATTCGAGAGCGGTTCATCCAGCAGCAGACACCGCGGCCGGATGACCAGCGCCCGCGCCAGCGCCACGCGCTGCTGCTGCCCGCCGGAGAGCTGATGAATCCGGCGCTCACCCAGCGCCTCCATTTTCACCGACGCCAGCGCCGCCGCCACGCGCTCCGCGGTCTCCCGCGCCGGAACCTTCCGCTCCTCCAGTCCAAAGGCGACGTTCTGCGCCACGGTCATGTGCGGCCAGAGCGCGTAGCTTTGAAACATCATCCCCGTGTTGCGCAGATGCGGCGGCACGCGCGTCACGTCCTCGTCGCCGAAAAGGATGCGCCCGCTCTCCGGCGTGTAAAAACCGGCGATGCTCCGCAGCAGCGTCGTCTTGCCGCAGCCGCTCGGGCCGAGGAGGAAAAAAATCTCGCCCGCCTCGATGCGCAGATTCAGCCCATGCAACGCCACCGTGTCGCCAAATCGCTTCGTGAGATTTTCAATCGTGAGCGAGATCATACAGCGGCCGGAGAAAGGGGACGAAATTACGGAATTTTGCCAAATTACGGAACTGGATGGGGCTGTGGCGAAACGCTGGCGGCGGGCTGAAATACGCCGGTTTCCCACCCGGATGTCGATTTGAAACCTCGCCCTCTTTGCATTCCTTCATTTGGCAAAATTGCGTGAATTCCGTTCCGGAAAGCCGCCTCCTTCCACCCCGCGAGAAATTTCCTCGCGAACCAGCACGGCTTCGGGGTATTTCACCCGGGAAATGATTCGTCGAGACTACCTTATTGTCGGTGCGGGGATTGGCGGCGTCAGCGTTTGCGAGGGAATTCGCGAGCATGACAAAAAGGGGACCATCGTCCTCGCCGGAAACGAGACCGCGCTGCCGTATCACCGCCCGCAGCTTTTCAAGACGCAGCTTGGCAAGCGCCAGGGAACGCCGGATCAGACGCAAGTCCATGACGCGGCGTGGTTCGCCAACAATAACATCGAACTGCGCCTCGACACGCTCGTCACGCAGATCAACCTCGAACGCCACATCGCCGTCCTCTCCAATGGGCAGGCCATTGAGTTTCGCAAAGCCTGCATGGCCATGGGCAGCCGCGCGCGGCGTCCGCAGGTCGCAGGCGGAAACTTGGGGAACGTCTTTTACCTCCGCACCCTGCGCGACGTGCAGGCGCTGCGCGAAGTCGCCGATCTCGAACACGAAATCGCGGTCGTCGGCGGCGGCTTCATCGCGCTCGAGGCCGCGGCGCTGCTCTCGCAACTGCCCAAGGCGCGCGTCAGCCTGCTGCACCGTGCGCCGCATCTCTGGTCGCGCTACCTCGGCCCGGAACTCGGCGCGTGGCTCGCGGAATACGTCGCCGATCAGGGCGTGAAGCTCATGCTCAGCCAGTCACTCAGCGGCTTCGAGGGGCGCACGGTTTTGAAAAACATCGCCACGAAAAGCGGCGACCGCTTTCCCGCCGGGATCGCCATCGTCGCGCTCGGTGCCGAGCCGAATCTCGGGCTCGTCGCCGGCACCCCGCTCGCCTATCCGCACGGCACGCCGGTCAATGAATACCTCGAGACCGACGAGAAGGGCATCTTTGCGGTCGGCGACATCGCCTCGTTTCCCGACAAGATTTTTGGCGGCATCCGCCGCGTCGAGCACTGGCCCTGCGCCGTCGAGCAGGGGCACGTGGCCGGCGCGAATATGAGCGGGAAAAAGAGGATCAAGTTCGACTACCTCCCGCACTACACCAGCACCGTCTTCGACTTGAACTTTGAATTCGTTGGCGACTTCTCGAAGCCCGCCACGCGCCTCGAAATCGAAGGCGACCGGGAGAAGAAAAAGTTCCTCGTCCGCCACTTCGTCCTCGGCCAGCTCATGGGCGTGGCCTTTTGCAACAAGCCCGCCGAGAAGATCGAAGCCGCGAAGGCCGAACTGCGCGCCTGGCCGCGGGGGAAGAAGGCGGCGGCGGCGGTGGAGTAGCTCCGCAGTTGGTTTTTATGTAAGCACCAAAATGCTCGCGCTAGCAGCGCGGAAAGGGGTCAGTCCGTGCATGGGTGCAGAATTTTCAGGAGCTTCCGGCGCTCCGCTGCTTGCGGTTGGCGAAAGTCCGAAACCGCCCGGCTGACATTGCTGCGACGGCCCATTTCCAGGCGAGTGCCGATCCCATCGTCGCCCACCACCGTGGTAGGAACCCTCGGGACGTTTTTTCCTCCAAGCCAATCGCCCGCTCTCGACCAGGAGGGCCGGGCCGTATTCCCGGCTTTCACGCCAGCGCTGCCGCCGCTTTGGCCTGGGCTTCTGCGGCGCGGCGGGCGATTTCCTCGGGGGAGGGAAGGGACATGAGGACTTCGGGCGGGATGTCGCCGGCGGCGGCGAGTTTGATGAGGCACTTCTGGCGCTCGGCGAGCGCCTTGTCGGAGTCGCGCTCTTTGCTGAAGCGGCTTTTCGCTTTCTCGCTGCGCAGCCGGAGCATGGCATAGACATCGCCGCCGAGCAGCGCGGAGATATCGACTTTCATCTTCTCCTTCTGCAGGTCGGCGTCGCTGACGAGGTCACCGTTGATGGGGCCGGCCTTGTATTTGGGAAACATGATGGCGGCCTCGGGGCAGACGCGCGAGCAGGCGGGGCAGTTGGTTTTGCAGTTGTCGTGGTTCTGCGCCTGGATTTTGTTCTGCTCGTCCACGCCATAGACGCCGAAGAGGCAGAAGCTCAGGCACTGCATGCAGTTCGT
>CAYQBV010000046.1:0-19648 GCA_964415705.1 uncultured Chthoniobacter sp.
GGCATCACGCCCATCACGCCCACGGGCACCACGACCGGCACCACGGTCACCGGCACCGGCACGACCCTCGGCCAGACCGCGGCGAACCTCGTCGGCTTCAACGGCACGAACCAACCCGTCCTCGATTTCAACAACCTGCTCAAGCAGGACACCGTCCGCCAGATTGCCGCCGCCGGAGCGTCCGGCCTGACCGGCTATTTCGCCGCCGGCAATTCGCTGACCGCCGTGGTCACGGCGCTGCAAAACACCAACCGCTTCACCGTCGTCAACCGCCCGAGCGTTTTCACCAAAAACAACAAGAAGGCGATCATCGCCTCCGGCCAGGAGATCGCCGTGCCGCAGAATATCCAGAGCTCGATCAACTCCACGAACGTCGGCAACGCCGGGGTCGTGACCAACTCCAGCGTGCAATACAAGAACGTCACTCTGCAACTCGAGGTCGTGCCGCTGATCAACTCCGACAAGGAAGTCTCCCTCGACATCCTCCAGCGCAATAACGAGGTCTCCGGCTCCACCCGCATCGACAACAACGACATCCCGACCATCGCCACGCGCTACGTCCGCACCTCGGTCACTGTCCCGAACAACGCCACCCTCGTCCTCGGCGGGCTGATCAAATCGAGCGTCAACAACGCCAAGACCGGCATCCCCATCCTCAGTAGCATTCCGCTGCTCGGGGCGCTGTTCAGCACCACCACGAAAGAAAAAGTTCGCACCGAATTGGTCATCCTCATTCGCCCCGAAGTGACCTGGGCCCCGCCGGATGCCATCGATCTGCGCGAGCGCGAGATGGAATACATGAACATCCCGCCCGACCTCGAATCCACCCTCTTTCCCGACGTGAAGGCCAAGAAGGCCACGCCCGAGGTGATGCTCCGCAAGCCTGCCGCCCCGCTGCGCGAGAAGGCCCCCGCACCGAAGAAGCGGTCGTAGTCACCGTCGCGGATGACCTCACGCAAAGTCCTCAGCGACGTGCTCCTCGCGTGCGGCGTCGCCGCCGACGAGGCGAGCACGCTTTCCACCCTCCAGCCCGGCCCCGGCGTGAGTTGGACGGCCGAGGTGCTGAACTCCGGCAAGGTCGACGAGCACAAGCTCGCCACCGAACTCGCCCGCCTTTTCAAATCGCCGTGCGAAACCATTGAGGCCGGCAAGGTCGAGCGCGGCTCGCTCCAGCTCCTGCCCAGCCGCTTCGTTTTCAAGCACCACATCCTGCCCCTCGGCGGCAGCGAGACCGCCGTCCGCCTCGGCACCTACGACGTTTTCAACGCCGTCGCCCGCCGCCTCACGGCGCAGCAACTTCCCGGCAAGAAGCTCGAATGGATCATCATCCCGCGCGGTCCGCTGCTCCGCACCATCAAGGCCGTCTATGGCGTCGGCGCAGAGACCTTCGACGAAATTCTCGCCTCCACGCGCACCTACGACGGCGACCAGCACGACAAAGCGCAGGACATCACCAGCGACGACCCCGAGGCCAGCGTCGTCAAATTCGTCAACCAGATCATCCGCGAAGCCATCGTCGAGCGTGCCACCGACATCCACGTCGAGCCGCTCGAAAACGACCTCCGCATCCGCTACCGCATCGACGGCATCCTCCACGAAGTCGCCGTGCCGCCGCAGCTCCGCCTGCTCCAGAGTGCCATCATTTCGCGCCTGAAAGTCATGGCCCACATGGACATCGCCGAGCGCCGCCTCCCGCAGGACGGCCGCATCAATCTCACCACCGGCGCCGGCGCCATCGACGTCCGCGTTTCCACCATCCCCACGGTGAACGGCGAATCCATCTCCCTCCGCCTCCTCTCCCGCAGCGAGGCGCTCCAGTTCGGGCTCGACCGCCTGGACATGAGCGAAAAGCAGATCGCCACCGTGAAAGGCCTGCTCGCCCAGCCGAATGGGATCATCCTCGTCACCGGTCCTACCGGCTCGGGCAAAAGCACCACGCTTTACAGCTTCCTCACCTCCATCAACGCGGTCACGCGCCGCATCATCACCATCGAGGAGCCCGTCGAATACCGACTCCCCGGCGTCTCCCAGATCGACGTGAAAAGCGAGATCGGCCTGACCTTTGCCAACGGCCTCCGCGCCATCCTCCGCCAGGACCCGAACATCGTCATGGTCGGCGAAATCCGCGATTTCGAGACCAGCGAAATCTCCATCCGCGCCGCCATGACCGGCCACCTCGTCTTTTCCACCCTGCACACGAACGACGCCGTCTCCGGCATCACCCGCCTGCTCGACATGGGCATCGAGCCCTTCCTGCTCGCCAGCGTCGTCCGCTGCTTCCTCGCCCAGCGGCTCGTCCGCACCATCTGCCCGGATTGCAAAACCGAGGCCAGCTACCCCGTCGAATACCTCCTCGAAATCGGCGCGCCGCTGCCCCCGGATTTCAAATTTTACAAGGGCGCAGGTTGCGAGCACTGCCGCCACACCGGCTACCGCGGGCGCACCGCCATCTACGAAATCTGCACCGTCACCGAGCCGCTCCGCCGCATGGTCATCCGCAAGGAAACTGGCACCGCGCTCAAAGCCCGCGCCATCACCGATGGCATGGACACCCTCCGCACCGACGGCTGGCGCCGCGTCCTCCGCGGCCAGACGACCGTCGAGGAAGTCGTCCGCGTCACCCAGCAGGATGAAAATCTGGCGGAGACGGATTGAGCCCCCTCGGCCTCCGGAAACTCATCGTACGATGACCGCGCGATTTTTTCGCCGCGCCTCCGCAGCGCTGATTGACGTGCGCGGCGGAGTGGAAAAAGTGTCGCCGTGCTCCGCTCCCTCCGATCCATGATTTCCCGGCTGCTTTGCAGCGCGGTCGTCGTCCTCGCGCTGGCCTTTGGTGCTTGCAAGTCTGGCAACGGTGTCGGCACGGCCTACGAGCCGGCCGAGGGGGACGTGGCGTTTCAGTCGCTCCCCCACAATCCTCTCATCGACGCCATCGAAGGCGCGACGGAATCGCCGTTTTCGCACTGCGGCATCCTGCACCGGACGGGCGCGGGTTGGGTCGTGGTCGAGGCGATCGGTACGGTGAAGGAAACACCGCTCGCCGAATGGATCGCGCAGGGCCGCAGGAAGCGGTACGCCGGGTACCGTCTCGCCGCCCGCTATCGCGCCAGGATCCCCGCTTTCATCCAGGCGGCGCAGAGCTCCGCGGGCCGGCCGTATGACATCCACTACGATCTCGACGACGAGGCCATCTACTGCTCGGAGCTCATCTACAAAGCCTTCGAGCGCAGCACGGGGGAGCAACTGGGAAAGCTGCAGAAACTCGGCGAGCTGAAGTGGCAGGCGCACGCCCCGGTCATCCGCGAGATCGAAGGCGGCAAGCTTCCGCTGGAGCGGGTCATGATTACGCCGCGCAGCCTTTCCGAAGCGCCGCAGCTCGCGAAAATTTACGAGCAATGATCGCGGGTCGTGCGATTCCGCTTCCCAAAGTCCTGCATTGAATCACGCCTCACCCTGCCACCATCCGCCATGACTCTGCCCAAACTATTCCTTCCAATTCTCGCGGCGGTCACGTGTCTCAGCGGGTGCGTGTATGAAGAATACGAGACCGGCTACCAGGAGCCGCCCCGCGTCTATCACGGCGGCTATGTGCGCCGCGACGTCGTCGTCGAAAGGCGGCCGGTCCGTTACTACGACGAGCGGGGCCGTGGTTATACCTACGCCGAGCCCTACTACGAAGAACGCCCGCGTGTTTACTCCGACCGGCGTCCGGCCCCGTATTCCTATCGCCAGCCGCGGCCCTATGTGGGCGGTGCGGTGATTCATCACGACCACGGCGGTCACAGCCAGCGTGGCGAGACGGCGGAAGAGCGGCGTCGGCGTGAAATCCGCGAAGCGCAGCGACGGGACGAGGACCGGAAGGACGACAAGAAGAAGGACGACGACAAGAAGAAGAAGCGGAAAAAGAAGGATGACTAGCGGCCTGTCGGTGGGGCCGTGATGGACGTTCCCCTCTGGTGATTGGTGATCGGTGAAGGTGAAGGGTAGCGAGCGGACCACCCCTCAGCATTCACCGATCACGCAGAGGCAAAAGGGCTTGCACGGTTTGGCCGACACCCGCTACGCACGAGCCATGACTATCTCCCGCCTGCCCTCCATGGCGCTTGCCGCTGGCCTCGCCGCTCTGACCACCGGCTGTGCGACGTCTTCCTCCGGTCTCAAAGCGAAGACGGTGCCGACTTCGGCATTTCTCGAAAATGGGGCGAACATGCGGCCCAACCGGGCGCGCGCGCCGTTTAATGCGGTTTGGGTGAGCCCGAAGTTTGAGGCCGTGCGGGGAAACTACCGCGGTATCGCGATCGCGCCGGTGAACACGCAGTATCTCCGCCCGGTCAACCGCCCCCTCGTGACGATGATGGAAGGACCGAAGGCGAAGGATCGGCCCGTTGCCGGGACGGCGGAAGTCGTGCATAGCGCCTTTTCCGCAGCCTTTCGCGATGCCCCCGGCGGCCGTTACCAACTCGTTTCCGGCAAAGGGCCGAAAGTGTTGCGGCTGGAACTCGCGCTCGTGGAATTGAACCCGACCAACGTCGTGGGCAACGCGGTGAAATACGGCGCACCCGGCGGCTCCGTGGTCGCCCCCGCCATGAAGGGCAACTGCGCGCTCGAAGGGAAGCTGCGCGACAGCGTGACGGGCGAGTTGCTGTTCGCATTTGCCGACAATGAGCAGGACAAGTTTGGCATCAGCCTGCGCGACTTTTCCTCGTATGGCCACGCCCGCACGTCGATCACGGACTTGGCGAAACAGTTCGCCGAGCTGATGCGCACGCCGGCTTCGCACAAGGTTCAGGACTCCTCGAGTTTGACGCTGAACCCGCTCTGAGCGTTCGGGCTGAAGCTGGAACTGCTTTGCGCCCTCGACCAGCAGGCTCCGGGATGTTCTACTGCGCCCCGCTTTTCTAAACAAACTCATGCCATACACCACCTGCACCGTCCCGACCGGCGAGAAAATTTCCATCTCGAACGGCAAACTCCAAGTCCCGAACAACCCGATCATTCCGTTCATCCGCGGTGATGGCACGGGTCCGGATATCTGGGCGTCGAGCGTGCGGGTGCTCGATGCGGCGGTGGCGAAAGCGTCGGGCGGCGCGAAGAAGATCGCGTGGATGGAAGTGTTCGCGGGCGAGGCGTCGAAGACGAAGTTCGACAACTGGCTGCCCGACGACACGGTCGCCGCGTTCCGGGAATTTCTCGTGGGCATCAAAGGTCCGCTGACCACTCCGGTCGGCGGGGGCATTCGCTCGCTGAATGTGGCGCTGCGCCAGATGCTCGACCTCTACGTATGCCTGCGTCCCGTGCAGTATTTCACCGGAGTGCCGAGTCCGGTGAAGCGGCCCGAAGCCGTGGACATGGTGATCTTTCGCGAGAATACCGAGGACATTTATGCCGGCATTGATTTCCAGGCCGGCGGCGAGGCGGCGATGGCGACGCTGGAGTTTCTGAGCACGACGTATCCGAAGGAGTTTAAGAAGATCCGCTTCGGCAAGGAGTCGCCGGAGCTGGTCGGCGTGGGCATCAAGCCGGTGTCGAAAACCGGCACGCAGCGGCTGGTGCGCGCGGCGCTGGAATACACGATCGACCAAGGCCGCAAGAGCCTCACGATCGTGCACAAGGGCAACATCATGAAGTTCACCGAGGGCGCGTTCCGCGATTGGGCGTATGAGCTGGCGAAGTCGGAATTCGGCGCGGTGGAGATCGACGGCGGGCCGTGGTGCAAGCTGCCGAACGGCGTCGTCGTGAAAGACGCCATCGCCGACATCACCCTCCAGCAGGTGCTCACGCGGCCCACGGATTTCGACGTGATCGCCACGCTCAACCTGAACGGCGACTATCTCTCCGACGCGCTCGCCGCGCAGGTCGGCGGCATCGGCATCGCTCCCGGCGGCAACATCAACTACGTCACCGGCCACGCCATTTTCGAAGCCACCCACGGCACCGCGCCAAAGTATGCGGGCAAGGATATGGTCAACCCCGGCAGCGTGGTGCTGAGCGGCGAAATGATGTTCCGCTACCTCGGCTGGAACGACGCCGCGGACCTGATCCTGAAGGGGCTGAACGGTGCGATCGGCAGCAAGCGCGTGACCTACGATTTCGCCCGCCAGATGGAAGACGCGACGGAGATCAAGTGCTCCGAATTCGGCGACAACATCGTCGCGCACATGTAGGCTGCGCGCGCTCTTTCGATGAACGACTTTCCCACGCCCTGGCAGCGGAAGACCATGTGGAGCGCGCTTGCGGCGCTTGCGGTGGTCGTCATTGGGGCCATCGCGGTGGGATTGGTGTGGCTGGTTTCGACCGTCATCGGCTTTCTCCAGCCGATCCTGATCCCGTTCGCCATCGCCGGGGTCATGGCTTACTTGCTCGAACCTGTCGTGGCGAAGATTGCCTCATGGGGAACTTCGCGTCAGCGCGCGGTGATTTCCGTTTTCGCCCTCGTCACGCTCCTGCTCGCGGGCGTGCTGCTGTGGGTCATCCCGGCGATCTGGGTGCAAACGACCAGGCTGGTCCACAAGGTGCCGGCGTATCGCGACGGGATCATCAAGAAGGTCGGGCAATTCAACGAGTGGACCAAAACGCTGGAGGAGAAATTTGGTGTCCATGGGGTGATGCCGCAGATTCCGGAGAAAGTGGAGAATCCACTCGTTGTCCCCGAAGCATCTCCTGCCCCGAAACCATCGGTCGTGCCGTCCGAAGCGGAGCCTTCGTCCATCGGGTCGACCAAGTCCAGCACGCCTCCGCCGATCGACGCGACTCTGCCCGCTGGCGCACCTCCCGCTGCCAAAGCGCCTTCAGCGCTGGATGTGCAGAGCTTTCTCCGCGGCGACTGGGTGCGCACGACGCTGCCCGTGGTTCTGGAGAAAGCGTGGAATGTCATCACCGACAGCGTCGGCGGCTTCCTCGGCGTTTTCGGCTTTCTGCTCTCGATGATCATCGTGCCGATCTACCTCTATTACTTTCTCATTGAGGCACGGCACATCTCGCAGTCCTGGGGCGACTACCTGCCGCTGCGGGCGTCTGAATTCAAAAATGAAGTCGTGGCCGCACTCAATGAGATCAACGGCTACTTGATCGCATTCTTTCGCGGCCAACTCCTCGTGAGTCTGATCAATGGGACGGCCACCGGCATCCTGCTCATGTCCGTGGGTCTGGATTTCGGGTTGCTCATCGGACTGGTGCTCTGCTTCCTCGGCATCATCCCCTATCTCGGAATTATTCTTTGCTGGATCCCGGCGGTCATCATTGCGTCCGTGCAAGGCGGGATGGGAACGTGGGTGCCCAGCGAGCAATGGTGGGTTTTTCCGCTCGTGGTGACTTTGATCTTCGTCTTTGTCCAGCAGATCGATGGGCTTTTCATCACTCCCAAAATCGTGGGTGAATCCGTCGGTCTGCACCCGATGACCGTCATGGCTTCGGTGTTTGTCTGGAGCTTGCTCATCGGTGGACTGCTCGGCGCGATCGTCGCCGTGCCGCTGACGGCGACGATCAAGGTGCTCCTGCGCCGGTACGTCTGGCAGCGCACCCTTTTCCCCGCCGCCAGCATGGCCACGGAAGAAACTGTCGCAATCCAACAAGCGCAAGAGCCGGCGAAGGCAGCGTCCGGGACCAGCGTCCAATGAGCGCAGTGCCGCCGCGTTTCGTAGTCCCGAGCACGACGAAACGGGATGCGTTCATCGCGGTGATCGCCGGGTTGTTCATTCTGGCGTTCGTGGTCTTCGGCATCATCCAGATGGGGAAGCCGGCGCGCGGTAATCAACTGACCGGGGTGATCGTGGGCAAAGAGTTCACCCCGCAGAAGGAGCGGCAAATCACCTTCTCCGGACGACAACTCAAATCCGCGCGGGAGATCGATGGGGAGTACGTTTTCAAAGTTCGGGTCGCCAAAGAAAACCGGGTCTATGATGTGCCGGTGGCAAAGGACGAATATCAGGCGAAGAAGGAAGGCGACACGATGAGCTTCCTGCGCCCGGAGTCCGAGCAGGAATAGGGCGGGGTGGTCAGTTCAGAGGGTTCACTCAGCCTTCCACCAGGCATCGAGCAACTGGCTGAGGCGGGTGACTTCCTCCGGCTTTTGCTCAGCAAGATTGCTCGCCTCCAAAGGGTCGGCCTTAAGATCGAATAGCTCAGGCTTGGTCGGGGCGGCAGCCCGCTTCATCCCGGCAGACGCCGCGCCGGGCAGCAGGAGCTTCCACCAGCCCTCGATCACCACCCGCGCCGTCAGGCTCATGGCTGGATGATCAAGGTCCGCGATGTCGTGCGTTGAAGCCGCGAGGCAGATCGACTTGCGCGCCGTCATCGCCTTGCGGTCGAGCAGGTTCAGGCCCGGCAGTTCGGCCGGCACCGGCACGCCGCAGACCTTGAGGATCGTCGGGACGAAATCGATGATCGACGCCAGCGTCTCGTCATCACGCAGCGGCTGCACTTTCCCCGGCCAACGGACAAACATCGGGGTGCGAACCCCGAGTTCGTAAGGCGAGAGTTTGGACCGCATGCCACTCATGCCGCGGGCGGCATCCCAGCCATTGTCCGCGAGGTAAAGGACCACGGTGTTGTTCGTGAGGTTGTTCTGGGCGAGGTAGTCGTCGAGTTCCCCGCACGTCTCATCGAACCACTCGACCATCGCGTAATACTTCTCCGCTGCCGCTGTCGGTCCCTGGCCGCGGTATTTTGCCAGCAACCGCTCCGGCGGCGTGTGCGGGTCGTGCGGCATCATCGGTGCATACCAGAGAAAAAACGGCTTCTCCTTGGTGCGCGCATCTTCGATGAAATTGAAGATCGGCTTCAGCCCTTCACGACCGATCTTTAGTCCCGCTCCGCCATGCCGTCCGACCGTGCCCGTCATCCCGCCCGTGAATCCCACCTCAGAAAACGTGGTGTTCCAAAGTTTTCCCGCTTGGAAAGTGAGGTAGCCGGCTTCGCTTAGTGCCTTGGGGAGGATCAGGGAGTTTTTGAGCAACCTTTCCGTCAGCAGCGCACGTCCTGCACCCGGCTTGCCAAGGTCGTTCCCAGTGATGCCGTGGACGTGCGGGTAGTGTCCCGTGAGGAGTGTGGCCAAAGATGGAGAGCACACGGGAAGCGTGTATCCTCGCGTGTAAAGCATGCTGCCAGCAGCCAGCTTGTCGATGCGGGGCGTGCTGACGTTTTTTCCACCCATGAAACCATAGTCCGGAAAGCCCTGATCGTCGGAAATGATCAGGATGACATTCGGCGGGGCGACTTTCTCGATCGCTGAAGATGACAAGACAGCGGCGAGTATGAAAAGCAGAGAGACGAGAGTTTTCATTGATGGTCAGATTGCGGGGCTCCGAGAAACAGGTGCCGTGAACGAGCCGCAAGAACAAAGCGCCAGGCAACCCCCTCCCAATCACCTTCACCAAGTTTCAAGAGGGCAACTCCGAGGCGCGAAAAAGGGCCAGCGAACCTTCGGTGAAGCTTCACTGGCCCCGGTTATTTTTTAGATTCCCGATTTTGGCCTCTGACTCAGAGACTCAACTTCGGGCCGTTGCGACCACTGGGTGGTTACTTCGATTTATTCGCGGTTGCCCAGCGGCGGCGGGCGGCGTCCGCCATCTTCGCGCGAGCTTCCGGGCTGATGTTGCGCTTGCCTTTCTTCGCAGCTTTGGCGGGTTTCGCCGCGGACTTGGAAGGGGCGGTTGGAGCAGGTGCCCCCTTCTTGCGTGCGTCCCAGCGCGCCTTCATGGCCGCGGCAAGCCGGGCACGCCCTTCAGCGGAGATGCCCTTCTTGGCCGCGGTTGGAGCACTGACCGGAGCGCTGGCAGCGGCGCCACCCTTCCTCTTTGCCCAGCGGGATTTTTGTGCCGCAGCCATCTTGGCGCGAGCTTCGGCGGAGACAAAGCGCTTGCCGCCGCGCTTACCCTTGGCGGGTGCCGCCGCAGCGACGGTTGATCCAGTGCTGACCGTCGCAGGACTGCCGAGCACCGAGTTCAATTCGGCCTGCAGGTTCTCGATCTGTTCCGCGATGGCGGCAGCACGTTTAAGTTGTGTAGTTGTGAACATAAGCCGGCATTTGTGACAAACAAACCTACTTCCGTCAACAACCTTTCTCACTCTATTCTGTGTTCAACGGTAGCCTGTCGTGGGTGGAATGGCGCGCTGCGTCTCGCTCGCTCTGAACAGATAGAGTTATTTCTTCAGCGGAAGAACGGAATCATTCATGTGCGGCGGAGGTGAGTTGCTGCCGCGCAGTATGACATGTTTTTTACGCGATCACTTCCCGCACCACTTCGCCGGCCACGTCGGTCAGGCGAAAATTCCGTCCGTTGAAACGGTAGGTCAGCCTTTCGTGATCCAGACCGAGCAGGGCGAGGATGGTGGCATGGAGATCGTTCACGCTGACTTTGTTGACGGCGGCTTTGTGTCCTAGCTCGTCGGTTTCACCGTAGTGGACACCGCCTTTCACTCCACCGCCAGCGAGCCAGGTGGTGAAGGCGTGCGGGTTATGGTCACGCCCGGGCTTCTTGCCCTTTTGTGCGAGGGGTAGGCGGCCAAATTCGCCGCAGCAGACGACCAGCGTGGAGTCGAGCAGCCCGCGCTGTTTTAAGTCAGTGAGCAAGGCGGCAATGGGTTGGTCGGTCTCGCCGGCGAACTGGCGGTGGTTGCCGGCGATGTCGATGTGGCCATCCCAGGAACGTTCGTTTTCCATGCCGCCGCTGTAGATCTGGACGAAGCGCACACCGCGTTCCACGAGCTTGCGTGCCATGAGGCATTGCTTGGCAAAATGACCGCACTCCTTTTTGTCGGTGCCATAGAGTTCGCGGATGCTCGCGGGTTCGCCGGCCACGTCGAGCGCCTCGGGCGCAGCCATCTGCATGCGGTAGGCCAGTTCGAAGCTCTCGATGCGCGCAGCCAATTCCGGATCGTCCGCACCTGGCTGGCGCTTGTTGAGTTTCGCGATCAGATCGAGCTGGGCGCGTTGTTGCGGGTCGGCCATCTCCGCCGGGCGCGCGAGGTTGTTGATCGGCGCGCCCTGCGCGTTCAGGGCGGTGCCCTGATAGACGCCGGGGAGATAGCCCGCGCCCCAGTTGCTCGCGTGTCCTTTCGGCAGGCCGCGGCCGAGCGTGTCGTACATGGCCACAAAGCCGGGCAGGTTCTGGTTCACCGTGCCGAGTCCGTAGCTCACCCACGCGCCGAGGCATGGCGAACCCATGCGCGAGAAGCCGGTGTTGATTTGGAAAAGCGCGGGCGAGTGGTTGTTCGTCGCGGTGAAGCAGGAATGGATGAACGCCATGTCATCGACGTGCGCGACGGTGCGAGGGAAAAGCTCCGACGCCCAGGTGCCACTCTTGCCGTATTGCTGGAAGGCGAACGGGGACTTCATCACTCCGCCGACTTCGTTGGGGAAAAAGCCGGTCTTGCTGTCGAAGCCTGCCAAAGCCTGGCCGTCGTGCTTTTCCAGCGCGGGTTTGTAATCCCACGTGTCCACCTGACTCTGTCCGCCATTCATAAACAGCCAGATGACGGACTTCGCCTTGACCGGAAAGTGCGGGGGGCGCGGCGCGAGTGGGTTCACCGGTCCGGTCTGCGGGGTGGCCAGGGCGCTGGGTGCGAGGAGGCCGGACTCCGCGAGCAGCGAGGTCAGAGCGAGCATCCCGAAGCCCGAGCCGGTGCGTTCGAGAAAACTCCGGCGCGAGCAGAAATGGGGGTGTGGGTCGGCGAAAAGGTGTGGGTGGTTCATGGCTAAAAGCAGAGCGTGCGATGGGAATGTGCAGCGCGCGAAAGTGCTGGGGGGAGCACTCGACTCGAGGGCTGTTTTCGGCGACCCGCCGAAAACACCGTGAAACGCGTGACTGCGGAAAACGCTTTGGAGAAAGTATTGCGTTCGCTCAGTGGACGGTTTCGCAATAACACGCTCACTCCACGCCCTCGGCGGGTCGCCGGCGGCAGCACTCGGGTCGAGTGCTCCACCCGGATTCCGCTGCGCGGATCACTCGACATAGACAAACTCATTCAGGCTCACGAGCGACTGGCAGAAGTCGGTGAGCGCCAGCTCGGAGGCATCGCCTTTACCAGCGGTTTTGTAGGACTCGGTTTGTGTGCGCAAGAACTCGCCCGTCAGGGCGAGCTCATCGTCGGTCGGCGGACGACCAAGCGCGGTCAGATACGCGTGCTTCACTGCCTCCATCGGCGGCTGGGCAGCGAGCGCTTTCGCCCAGGCGCGGGCCGAGTTGCGGATTTGTGAGTTGTTCATCAGCAGCAGCGCTTGCGGCGCGACCGTGGTGCTGGAGCGCTGGCCGAGGCTGCCGAGCGTGTCCGGCGCGTCGAAGGTGATCATCATCGGCGGGAGCTGGCTGCGCTTGATTTGGAAATAGATCGAGCGCCGCTTCATCGCGCTGTCGAGCGTGCCGGGACCGAACAGCTTCGGGTCGAGCGCGCCGGTGGTGGCGAGGATCGCGTCGCGGATCACCTCGCCCTCCAACCGGAGCCGCGGATACCGCCAGACGAGGGTGTTCCCCGGGTCGGCGGTGCGCCGCGCGGCGTCGCTCTGTGCGCTCTGCATGTAGGCCGCGCTGGTCATCATCAGTTTGTGCATCGGCTTGAGCTTCCAGCCGCCACGGATGAGTTCGCCGGCCAGCCAGTCGAGCAGTTCGGGATGCGTCGGCTTTTCGCCCTGGGCCCCGAAATCGCTCGGCGTCGCGACCAGTCCGCGCCCGAAATGATGCTGCCACAGCCGGTTCACGATCACCCGCGCGACCATCTGCCCCGCGCCCGCTTCGCTGTCTGTGAGCCATTTCGCGAGCGCTGCCCGCCGCCACGGAGTCCGCGCGCCGGCGGGGGGCGCGGCGAGCCAGCGCTGCTCGGGCGCGTTGCTCAGGATTTGCAGAAAGCCGGGCTTCGCTTCGCCCTCCTTCTTGTTCAAATCGCCGCGCGAGAGAAAGAAAGTCTGCTCATAGAAATCCGGTCCCTGCGTGTGATTGCGGACGGCCGGCACGCCCTCGGAGGAAATCAGCGCCTGCACTTTCTGCGGCTTGGGCGCGCTCGCCGCGTGCCCGGAAACCGCCGCGTCGAGCTTGCGCCATTCCGCATCCTGCGTGCGGTACCACTTCAACAGGGCCGCGCGTTGCGCATCGGTGCGCTGGGCGGCGGGCAGCTTCAGCGCCGTGCGTGTTTCCGCCGGCCCCGCCGAATCACTGTCGAGTCCCGGCTGGTGCGCGGTCGTCACCGCGAGCCGCGCGCGACCGATACTGTGCTGCGTGTTGTTGCGAAACTTGAGCGTGAACTTCATCACGCTGCCCACCGGCGCAGTGAGCGGCGCGTCGAGCACGAAGACCGCCGCGTGGTCTTTCCCGAATTGCGGATCGACCGCCCAGCTCGACTTGTCGTCCCCATCAATCGTCGCCGCGACGGGGAGCGTGCTCTGCTCAAAGGTCGCGAGGGCTTTGCCAAACTTCGCTTTCACCGCCGCGCCCGCCGCCGGTGCGACGGACAGCTCGAACGTGCCGAGTGCAAAATTCCCATTCGCCGCGCGTCCCGGTCCGCGCTGGGCGAGCGAGGCATCGGCCAGCGCCTCCAGTTTCACTCCCGTGATCCCCGCGATCGGGACCGGCGTGGTAAAAGTGTAGGTGTCGAACTCCGCGTTCTTCCCGCTCGCGAGGAAGGAGCCGTCCGGCTGCCGGGTGAAAGTCGCGCCGCCCTCGGACTTCGCTTCCGCCTTGTCGAGCGTGAGCCACGTCGCGGGCGTCGGGCGTTCGTGGCGCTTTTCCCATTCGCCCAGCCGCGCGGGCAGGTGCTCTTTTTCAAAGCGGTCGCGCCCCGCGACGAGACTCGCGTGCGCGACATCCCACTCCGTCTTGGCGGCCTTTGCTTTTTCGTCGCTCACCGCCAGGTCGTAGTCGCTCCGCACGGTCTTGGTGAAGGTCGAGATCAGCCGGTAATAATCGCGCGTCGGGATCGGGTCGAATTTGTGATCGTGGCAACGCGCGCAACCGACGGTGAGCCCGAGCATCGAGGTGCCGATGGTCGCGGCCATGTCGTCGAGTTCGTCGTAGCGTTCCTTCTCCGCCTGGTTCGCGGTGATCTGCGTGGCGTGCGTGCCGGCGGCAAGAAACCCCGTCGCCTTCCACGCCTCGACATTGTCCGGCGCGAGTTCATCGCCCGCGATCTGCCAGCGCACGAACTCATCGAACGGTTGGTCCGCGTTCAGTGCGCGGATCACGTAGTCGCGATAGTGCCAGGCATTGGGCCGGTCGTAATCCTGCTCGTAACCGTGGCTTTCCGCGTAGCGCGCGAGGTCCAGCCAGTGCCGGGCCCAGCGCTCGCCGTGGTGCGGCGAGGCGAGCAGTTCGTCGATGACTTTTTCGTAGGCACCCGGCGCCGTGTCGGCGAGAAAGCGGGCGATCTGCCCCGGCGTCGGCGGCAGGCCGATGAGATCGAAATACGCGCGCCGGATGAGCGTGCGCTTTTCGGAAAGCGGATTCGGCGCGAGCGCTTTGGCTTCGAGCTTCGCGAGCACGAAGCGGTCAATCGTCGTCCGGCACCAAGCCCCGCTTTTCACCGCGGGCGGCTGCGGTTTCGCGAGCGGCTGGAACGACCACCATTTCCGATCCTCGTCCGTGATCTTCGAGCGGTCGCGCACCACCTTCCCCTCCACCAGCGGCTTGCCGTAAGGCGCGCCGAGATCGATCCACTCCGCGATTTTGGCGATCGCTGAGTCCGGCAGCTGGTCCGCCTTCTTCGGCATTTTGAGATCCTTGTCCTCGTGCCGGATGGACTTCATCAGCAAGCTCTCACCCGACTTCCCCGGCACCACCGCAGCCCCATTTTCCCCACCTTTCAGCAGATGCTCTCGTGTCGCGAGATCCAGATCGCCCTTCAGACCCTTCTCGCCGCCGTGACATTTCACGCAGTGATCCGCGAGCAGTTTCCCCACGTCGCTGTTAAAAAGAGCCACGCCCCGCGCCATCTGCGCCGCGTGCTCCGGCGGCACCGGGGCTTCGACGGCGAGGCCGGTGGTGGGGAGAAGAAGGAGGAAAAATCGGAGGCGCATAAGGTCAGGCGAATGATCTGCGAATCTGGCGAACCTTGGGGAGAATGCCAACGGCAACTGTGTCACCGGCCGCACCGCGCGTCGGAGCAGTTTTCCGGTTGACGCTCGCGCGCGCCTCCCGCCAGTCTCCGCGCTCGCTGCGGCCACCGATGCTCATGGTGGTCCGTGGCGCAGCCTGTCCGCTTTCATCCCTCACCACTTACCTATGTCCACTTCCTACGATGTCATCGTGGTCGGCGTCGGTGCCGTCGGTTCCGCCACGTGCTACGACCTGGCCAAACGCGGCCTGCGCGTGCTCGGCCTCGAACAGTTTTCCATCCCGCACAACCTGGGTGGCTCGCACGGCAACTCCCGCCAGACGAAGATCGCGCCCTACATCGGCAGTGAATACGAGCCGGTCATCCTCCGGGCCTACGAGTTGTATCGAGAACTCGTGGAGGAATCAGGGCAGACGGACATCATGGTGAAGACCGGGTTCCTCGATCTGGCACCGCACCGCAACTTTCCGGCTTACAATCTGCCGCACAACCGCCGCTTCGAGGATCTCAGCATCCAGCAAGTCAACGAGCGCTTTCCCCAGTTCCAAATCGGCGAGCCCTACTGGGGTGCCTACGACCCGGAGGGCGCGCTGCTCCGCCCGGAGGTGACCATCACGACCTACGTGCGGCTGGCCATGCAGCGCGGCGCGCATATTTTGGGAAACACCAAGGTCCTCGACTGGAGCACGGATGCTGGTGGGGTGACGGTGAAAACGGATCGCGAGACCTACACCGCGGATCGCATCGTCTTTTGCGCCGGACCCTGGACGGGCAAGCTGCTCAAGGAGTTGGGCATCGCCGTCACCGTCACGCGCATGAGCTTCGCGTGGGTCTGGCCGCTGACGAATGTGAAGGCCTACGAGTTTGGTGCGATGCCGTGCTGGTGCATCGAAGATGAGGACGGCATCTACTATGGGTTTCCGATGATGAACGACGTGCCGGGTTACAAGATCGGTCTGCATTGGTATGGCGAAACGGTGGACCCGGATAGCTTTAACCGGACACCCAACGCGCAGGACGAGGAGTTCATTCGCAAAGGACTGCGGAAATATTTCCCCGAAGCCAATGGTCCGCTGACCGGCCTGCGCACCTGCCTTTACGACCACACCGTGGACGACGTGCCGATCATGGACAAACACCCCGAACTCGACCGCGTGACCCTCTGCGGCCCGTTGTGCGGAGCTGGTTTCAAGTTCGTGCCCGCCTACGCCGAGATGGCGGCGGATTTTGTCGAAAAAGGCCGAACCGATCTGAAGAGTGACTTCCTGCGTATTGGCCGGCTGCTGCCCGGCACCAAGGCATCATGAAGCAGATCAAACCGCTGGTCTTCCTGCCGCCCTTCCTGCTCTGCGCGGCTTTCGTAGTGTTGCAGCGGACCAATGAGAAGCAGTTCATCAAGACGCTGACGGACGCTTTTAACGCGGTGGCGGGGACTTGGGGATGGCTCGTGTCGCTACTTTCCTTTGCCATGCTCGTGCTCTGCGCCGTCATCTACGCATCATCTTTCGGGCGCACCGTGCTGGGCGGTCCGAAGGCGAAGAAGCTCCTGACGACTTGGCAGATGTTCGCGGTGGTTTTGACAACCAATATCGCGACCGGGATTCTGTTTTGGGGCGTCTTCGAGCCGGCGTGGCATCTGAGTCATCCGCCGGGTGGAATAACACCGAACTCGCCGGAAGCCGCGCAGTTTGCCATTTCGACGGTCTATCTCCACTGGACGCTCACGCCGTATGCCTTTGGTTCGATGGTCGGGCTGATGTTTGCTTTCGCCTATTACAATATGAAGCGCCCGTTCAGCCTCGGCGCTCCGCTGGCTCCGCTGCTGGGTCGTTATGGCGATGGCAAGGTGGGGCAGGTGATTGATGCGATCTGTCTTTACTGCCTTGTGGCGGGACTGACCTCCGCGCTGGCCGGGTCCGCACTGCTGATGGGCGGTGGCATCAATAAGATGCTGAACATCGCGGACAAGCCCTCGGACCTGATGCTCGGCATCATCATCGCCGCAATCATGGGGACCTCGGTGGTCGCCGCGATCAGCGGAATCACCAAAGGCATTCGTTGGATCGCCAACGCCAACACCGTCTTTCTCATTGGGTTTCTCGCGCTGGTGCTGATTCTCGGACCCACGCGGTTCATTCTCGATCTGGCCGTCGAGGGGCTGGGGCAGTTTCTCGGGCAGTACTTCCAAAAAGTCCTGAACACCGGAGCGGCCCACCAGGATCCATGGCCGCATGGGTGGACGCAGATGTATTTCTCCGCGTTTTTCGCGTGGGCACCCATCATGGGCGTGTTCCTCGGGCGCATTGCCTACGGCTACACGGTCCGCGCATTTCTCTTTTTCAATGTCCTGCTGCCCTCCATTTTCACCGGCATCTGGATGGCTGTGATCTGCGGCGCGGTGGTCCACATGGACATGATCGAACACGTCGGCCTCGCGGCGCAGTTGGATGGCAACGATCCCTCCAAGGTTCTCTACGCCTTCCTCGGACGCCTCCCGTTTGGCCAGATCCTTGTGCCCATCCTGCTCATCACCGCTTTCCTTTCGTTCGTCACCACCGCCGACGGCAATACCGATACGATGAGCAACATCAGTTCAAAGGGGATTTCCCCCGAGCACACCGAGTCGAGCATGTCGGTGAAAATCGCGTGGGGTTCACTGATGGGAGTGTTTTGCTACATCATGCTGACGGCCTTCAATAAGCTGGATGGCATTAAAATGCTGGCCAACCTGGGCGGCTTTCCAGCCCTTTTCCTTTGCTTGGGGATTGGCATTTGCGCGCTCATGGTCATCGCGAACCCGGCACGTTACGACACCTTCGACAAAGACTACGTGCCTGACCCATCTGAAAAATCCGAAGAACCCAAAGCATGAACCTGCCATTTGCAGAAATCCGCAAGCTGGGTGAAGCCACGCGCGCGATTCATTGCGGCGAGGGCGTGGATGCCGAGACCAAAGCCATCCGCCGACCCATCGTCCTGGCCAATAGCTTCGAGCTGAATGACACCTCGGAGACGCTGCCGGAGTCGTTCGACTGGAACAACCCGAACGCCTTCAACTACCCGCGCTCGCGCCATCCCAATGCCCGCTACCTCGAAGAGCGGCTCGCGGGGATGGAGGGCGGCGAAGACTGCGTGGTTTCCGCCAGCGGCGTCGCCGCCATTTCCGGCGCGTTCTTCACGCTGCTGAGTTCCGGTGATCACCTGATCAGCTCGCGGATTTGCTACATCGGCATCCACGGATTTCTGGTGGACCATTTCGCCAAACGCTTCGGCGTGGAACTGACCCTCGTGGACACGACTAATCCCGCCGAAGTCCAGGCGGCGGTGCGTCCCAATACCAAGCTCATCCACGTCGAAACGCCCGCCAATCCCACGACCCTCGTCAGCGACATCGCGGCCATCGCCGTCATCGCCAAGAAGATCGGCGCGATCTTCACCGTGGACAGCACCTTCTCCGGTTTGGTCATGCAAAAGCCCCTCGCCCTCGGTGCGGACCTGGTGATGCACAGCCTGACGAAATACGTGAACGGCCACGGCGACAGCCTCGGCGGCGCGGTTATCGGGCGAAAGGATCTCATCTCCCAAATCCGCCTCGCCGCCAGCGTCCACCTCGGCGCGACGATCAGCCCATTCACCGCCTGGCTCCTCATGCGCAGTTCCGCCACTCTCCCGCTGCGGATGAAGCAACACTGCGAGAACGCCCTGACCCTCGCGCGTTTCCTCGAAGCACATCCGAAGGTGAAGTTTGTGCGTTACCCCGGCCTCGAAAGCCATCCGCAACATGCCACCGCGAAGCAGCAGATGACCGGCTACGGCGGGATGATCAACTTCGGGCTGAAGGCTGAAAAATCGGGTTACTTCCCCTTCCTCGGCGCGCTCCGGGTCATCACCCACGCCGTCTGCCTCGGCCACACCGAGAGCCTCGTGCAGTTTTACCCCCAGCAGGGAAACCATCCCGAACTCGGCGTGCTGAATTATCCCGAAGACATCGGCGAAGGTTTCGTCCGTTTCAGCGTGGGTCTCGAGGATGCGGCCGACCTCATCGCCGATCTCACGCAGGCGCTGGAAAAGGTGGACTGAGGGTGGGCTTTGCACCCGCAAAGCTGCTCACGAGAGGAGTCGAACCTCCACGTCCTTCTAGGCTGCCGCGAAACTGGCCTGTCTCTGTAAAAGAACGCGGGTAAACGCCCTTGCACGCCATTGAATGTTATGCGAGTTGTTATGCCACTATGGCATCCATTCACAAGCAACCGG
This sequence comes from uncultured Chthoniobacter sp., assembly GCA_964415705.1. Lineage (GTDB taxonomy): Bacteria > Verrucomicrobiota > Verrucomicrobiia > Chthoniobacterales > Chthoniobacteraceae > Chthoniobacter. Next base: position 19,294 of record CAYQBV010000046.1, read on the forward strand.
GCAAACCGAACTGGTTTTGCAGCTACTCGACCTGGGACACGGACGCCGGCCAATGGCGGCGGCGTTTCAAGTCCACGGGCAGCACCGACAAAAAGCAGGCGGAGGAAATTTGCCGCTCATGGGAGAAGGCGGCGCGGGAGGGTCGCAAGGGCACGCTGACGATGGACGCGGCGCGGGACGTGATCTCGCGCGGCGTGGCGGACGTGTTCCTCGCCTCGAACCGCGAGAAGATGCCCAGCCGCTCGGTGCGCGACTGGTGCGCGACGTGGCTCGACACGAAGCGCGTGGAGGCGGCACCGACGACGGTGAGCCGCTATGGTGGCGTCCTCAGCCGTTTCCTCACTCATCTTGGCAA
>CAYQBV010000047.1:0-12032 GCA_964415705.1 uncultured Chthoniobacter sp.
GGCCTTTTCGGGGATCGCCCGACCCATCCGGGCAAGGCTCCGCTGGCTCCGCCTCCTGCGCCCCGGCCCATTCCTTTTGTTCGCGTCCGCGGCACTTCGGGCACGCCCGGTGGCGGCACGAATGATCCACGTAGGTCTGCCGCTGGCAGTCCCCGCAATGACGCACCTGCCCACCCAGCGCCGCTGTGCGGCACGCCAGCCCAGCCTCCGCCGCGCGGTCGTGTGGAAAAGGGCCGGAGCTAGTTGCGGCAGAAAACGCGGCGTGATAATCTCGCGGCCATGAGCACAACGCTGACAGCACTTGAGATGAAGCGCCCGGCACTGCACAAACTCATCGACGAACTGCCCGCTGAAGAACTCGATCTCGCCGAGCGCGTGCTGGCGCGCTTGGAGATGGACCGACTCTGGCAGCAGGTCCGCGAGGGCTTCACCCAGGATTGGGCCGATGGCAAATACGCCCGCCTCGATGAAGTCATCCGCGAAGTCCGCGCCGATCTGAAACAGCGCGCGACGTGATCGTGGTGCTGGACACCAACGTCGTGTTGCAATCGCTCAACCAGCGGCATCCGTTCGCCGTCATTTTGGACGCATGGTACGCGGGGCGGTTCATCTGGGCGCTGTCCACCGACATTCTGCTGGAGTATCAGGAAGTCATCGTCCGCAAATCCGGCATAGCCCGGTGGCAGGCCTTGGCGCGATTGCTCGACCTCGCCGCCACCCACGGAGGCAACGGCCAGCAGGTGTCACCTTCCTTCTTCTTCCGCACCATCTCCGCCGACCGCGATGACGACAAATTCGCCGACTGCGCCATCGCCGCCAATGCGGACTACATCATCACGAGCGACAAGCACTTCGCCCCGCTCATCGGCAGCGGCTACAAGCCGCAGTCCATTACGCCGGAAGAGTTCATCTCGCGGCATCTGACGGCCGAGCCGTGATTGCGGTTCGAATCGCTCGATTGCGGGTTGAAAGCGCGGGCCGGTGACGTGAGAGCAGCTTGCGGCCGATGCCGCCGAGGAATGGGTTCCGTCGCGCGTCGCAAGCGTCACTGCCTCAGGGCAGGAATTGCCGGACGAACTCCGCGGGCGAGATGGGTTGTGGCTTGTAACCCGAGCCGCGGAGGACATCGAAATGCCCGTCTTCAGTGATGAGGTAATCCGCCTCCGCCGCGACGGCGCAATCGGCGAATTTGTCGTCGTCCGGATCGGCGACGATGAGCCGGATGCGAAACGCGGGACTGACCCGCAGGAGGTTGCTTTCCAGGGCGTCGATTTCATCCATCCGGTCAAGGATGGCCTGGGCGCGTGCCGCGCCGGACATCCGTCCGACGATCTCAGTGTATTCGAGCAGGATTTCCGTGGACACTGCCCAGAGAAATGCGCCATCGAACCAAGCGTCGAGCAGCGGAGCATGAGGATGCCGGAGGCGGAACATCCCCGGCACCACATTGGTGTCGATGACTACCGTCACCGGTAGGGATGCTGGGCACGATGGTCACCGATGGCTTGCTCGATCCTGGCCTCGGTGATCCTGCCGCTCTGCCAATCCTCCTCGACTTCCGTACGCAGAGCGTCGAGCCGACGCTTCGCCTCGAGTTTGAGCAAGGCGCGCCGCACGGCATCCATCTCCTCCTCGGTCAAACGGTCGATTTGCTCGTGCAAGAGAGGGCGCAAATCTTTCGGATCGACATCGGCAAGTGTGCTCATGGGGCGAAGATTGCCACGGGGCGCGTCCTTTTCCAAACGATTCCACCGACGAGACTGAAGAGTCTGGCGCAATCCGCCTACGCGCGCAACGCGGGGATGGGGCGCTGGTATTTGCGGAGCCTGGAGGAAGCGGCGGAACCCTCGCTGTTCGTCGCCTGGGAGTGTGCGCGGGCCCCGGCGGCCGCGGCTGGCGGAACTGGAAGCGGGCTTCACGATCAAAAAGGCGAAGGTGGAGGCGATGAAGGCGTGGCTGTTTGCGCGGCTGCGTGAGCGGTGGATGGCGTCGCTCCGCCGCGCCATGCGTACAAAGCCGCAGGCCCATCTTTTAGAAGGGCGCTTCGCGCGCGGGTTTGGCATGGCGCGCGGAGCGACGCCATCCACCGGGCGAGCGCGCAGAACGAGCAGGAATATGCGGAGACGGCGGTAGCGCTGGCGGAGAAGCAGGAACTCACCGCCCGGGAAGCCGCCGAGGTGAGCCAGCTCTGGCGGAAGCTGGTGAAGCTGTTTCACCCCGACCGCTTCGCGCTCGAGCCGGAGAAGCAAATGGGGGTGGGGAAAATTCGAAATCCGAATATCGAAATCCGAAACAAATTCCAAAAGCGTGAAGACAGGAAAAGAGGAGAGGGTGCGCCGACTCCGTTTATGGCATTTCCATTCCTTCGGATTTGTTTCGGATTTCGGATTTCGATATTCGGATTTTTCCCGGCGAGGGGCGCGAGCTCGCGCAACTGCGCCGGCTGTGGGGGAGCCTCGAGCTGGAAATCATCCGCGTGCTGGAGGCCAGCAACGCGCTCAAGGAGAGCCCCGATTACGAGTTGCACCGGCTGACGACGCAGACCCCGGCGTTTTTCGACGAGACAGTGAGGAGGCATGTCGAGAGCCTGGAGAAGGCAGTGGCAGCGTTGGAGAGCGAGGCGGAGGAACTGGCGAAGGAGATCGAGGAGCTGACGGGCGACGCAGCGGCGGGGATCGGGTAAGCGCGTTTACGCCCAGAGATTCCGGTCGAGGGTGCGGTATTGGATGGCCTCGCCGACATGCTCGGCGGCGATGGTTTCGCTCTCCGCGAGGTCGGCGATGGTGCGCGCGACTTTCAAAATCCGGTCGTAAGCGCGGGCGCTGAAATTCAGTTCGGTCATGGCCATTTTCATCATGCCCTCCGCGGCTTCGCCGAGCGCGCAGACTTGCTTGATGAGCTTGGCGCTCATGCGGGAATTGCAGCGCGTTTTGCCATGCTCGGCGAACCGCGCGCGCTGGACTTCGCGCGCTTTTTGCACGCGCTCGCGGATGGCCGCGGAGGCTTCGCCGGGGACGTTGCTCGACATGTCGCGATACTGCACGGCGGGGACTTCCACGTGGATGTCGATACGATCGAGGAGCGGGCCGGAGATGCGGTCGCGGTAGCGCTGCACGTCGAGCGGGCTGCAGCGGCACTCGCGTTTCGGGTCGCCGAAGTAGCCGCATTTGCACGGGTTCATCGCGGCGATGAGCATGAAGTCGGCGGGGAAATTCATGGAGCCGGCGGCGCGCGAGATGGTCACGCGCGCGTCTTCGAGCGGCTGGCGGAGGACTTCGAGAGTCTGGCGGCGAAACTCGGGGAGTTCGTCGAGAAAGAGCACGCCGTTGTGGGCGACGCTGATCTCTCCGGGCGAAGGCGTGGCTCCGCCGCCGATCAGGCCGACATCGGAAATGGTGTGGTGCGGCGCGCGAAAGGGACGCGTGGCGACGAAGGAATGGCCCGGATCGAGGAGCAGTCCGCAGATGCTGTGGATCTTCGTGGACTCGATGGCCTCCTCGAGGGTCATCGGCGGGATGATCGTCGGAATCCGTTTCGCAATCATGGATTTCCCCGAGCCCGGCGGACCGATGAAGAGCGCGTTGTGATTGCCGGCGACGGCGACTTCGATGGCGCGCTTCACGTGGTGCTGGCCACGCACGTCGGCGAAATCGACGTCGTAGTTTTGGTGCCGCGCGAAAAAGTGGGTGATGTCCTCGCGTGTGGGCGTGAGCGCTTTTTCGCCGGTCAGAAACTCAAAGGCTTCGCGCAAATTGTGGACGCCATAGACGTCGATGCCTTCGACCATCGCCGCCTCGCGCGCGTTTTCCATTGGCACGATCACGCCTTTCCGCCCGCACCGCCGCGCCTCCAGCGCCACGGGCAACACCCCGCGGACGGGCCGGACCTGCCCGGTCAAAGCCAACTCACCGACGAAGCAATACTGCTCCACGTTGGGCAGTTCGACCTCTGCGCCGACGGCGATCATCGCCAGTGCGATTGGGAGATCGAAGCTCGGCCCTTCCTTTTTCACATCGGCAGGCGCGAGATTGATCGTCGTCCGCCCGCGCGGCCAGTGATAGCCGCTGTTGGCGATGGCGGTCGTTACGCGGTCTTTGCTCTCCTTGACCGCGGCATCAGGCAACCCGACGACGACGATGACGGGGCTACCCCGAGCACCATTGACCTCGATTTCGACCTCGAAGGCGTCCACGCCGTAAACTGCAGCAGAGTAAATCTTGGCCAGCACGAGAGCTGAAATGCCAGACAACGGGTGCGATGTAAAAAGGTTTGAACAGCGATCATGCGCGTCTGTCGGATATTTTGATCTTTAACGTGGTTGAATACTCACCGCCTAAGATAATTATGTTTTAAGTTAAGGCTTGTAATCTTTCTTCCGATTGTAAATACGTAGCGGCCACCGGGCAGCTTCCGCCGGAAATAAATAACGCCTAACCGCATCCAACGAATATCTCCGCGACGAATCCGCATCTGCTGACCCGCAAGCTCGAGCCCTCCTAAAATGAACTACAAATCTGGCGAAGATTCCGATTCGGGAATCAAGATCTACCTCCGGGAGATCGGGCAGATCCCATTGCTCACGATCGAGCAGGAAATCGAACTCGCCGCAAAGATCAAAAAAGGCGACAATGCCGCCCGGTCCCTCATGATCCGCTCGAACCTGCGGCTCGTGGTGAAGATCGCGCACGACTACGCGAATCTCGGCCTTCCACTCCTCGATCTCATTTCCGAGGGCAACATCGGCCTCATGAAAGCGGTCGAACGTTTCGATCCCGCGAAGGGCGGCAAACTTTCCACCTACGCCGCGTGGTGGATCAAGCAATCCATCAAACGCGCGCTGGCGAACCAGTCCAAGACCATCCGACTGCCGGTGCATCTCGTGGACAAAATTTCCAAGATGCGCCGCGTGGCGATGCAGATGAGCGAAGAGTTGGGGCGCGAACCGACCGACGACGAACTCGCCGAGGAAGTCGGCCTCGCCGCCGGCAAAATCTCGCAACTCAAGATCGTCTCGATCCGTCCGGCATCGCTCGACGCGCCGATCAGTGACGACGACTCCACCGAGTTTGGCGAAATCGTCGGCGACTTGGAAGCGCTCACGCCCTTTGAGCAACTCCGCGACCAGAATCTCCGGGATGAAGTCGGCGACCTGCTCGGCGTGCTCGATGACCGCGAGAAGAAGATCATCTTCTCGCGCTTCGGACTCGACGGAGGGAAAGCCAAAACGCTCGAAGAGGTCGGCAAGAAATTCGGCGTCACTCGCGAGCGCATCCGGCAGTTGCAAAACATCGCGCTGATGAAACTGCGCCGCGCTTTGCAGAAGAAGGAGAAGCCCATCGAGCATCTCCTGCCGAGCCAGGCTGACGAAACCGACGAATAGAACAGCGACTCCATATTTTCCGGAAAGGCGCGTTCGTGAGAGCGCGCCTTTTTGTTGGTCAATAAATCATCGGCGCAATGGGGCGCGTCACCCAAATGTCACACTAAAGCCACGCCGAAGTAGCCAAAGTGACAAATGTGGCAAATCCGTCACATTCGGCGCGTAATCTTAACAATCGGTGCCTTCCGAGGGTGCGGTGACCCCACTATCAGGAAGGCGTGATTTCTGACGAAAAAAGCCTGCTTACGAACGCCGCCGCCACGCCTTTGCGCGAAGTGGATGCGACGGGGTTGCGGGGATGTTCTGGGAGCATTTGGCGTTGGAAAAACTGGCCCTTTTCGAGAGTGCGACGCGTGGTCGTCGCGGGCTTGGTTTGGCATCTGGCGGGTTGCGGCGATGAGGTCGTGGCGGCGCCTGCGGCACCGGTTCCGGCGGTGGCGAGTGAAGGCTCCGCGGGCCAGGGCGGCACGAGCCCGCAGCCGACCGGCGCGCGGCCGGGTGCGGGAGCCTTGTATATCGCGGAGTATCGGGTGGTCGGGGCGCAGTTGCTGAATGAGGAGGAGATCGGGGAGGCGGTGTATCCGTTTTTGGGGCCGGGGCGGACGGATGCGGATGTCACGGCGGCGGCTGGAGCTCTGGAGAAGGTCTATAAGGAGAAGGGCTATCAGACGGTTTCGGTTTCCGTGCCGCAGCAGGCGGGCCGGGGAGGGGTGATCTTTTTGCAGGTCACGGAAGCGAAAGTGGGGCGTTTGCGGGTGAAAGGGTCGCGCTACTTTTCGCTCGCGGAGATTAAGCAAAAGGCTCCGTCGCTCGCCGCGGGCAAGGTGCCCAATTTCAACGAGGTCACGCGGGATATTGTCGCGCTGAACCAGTGGCCCGATCGCAGAATCACCCCCGAGCTTCGGGCGGGTGTGGAGCCCGGCACGGTGGATGTCGATCTGCATGTCAAGGACGCCCGGCCGCTGCATGGGAGCGTGGAACTGAACAATCGTTACAGCCCGAACACCGCGAATCTCCGGGTCAATGGGTCCGTGAGTTACAACAACCTTTGGCAGAAAGGTCACGCCGCGGGGGTGAGTTTTCAGGTGGCACCGGAGGAGCCGAGTAACTCGAAGGTGTTCTCGGCCTACTATCAGGCGCGCATCCCGGAACTCGACTGGCTGAGCGTGATGGTCCTCGGGACCAAGCAAGACTCGAACGTCTCGACTCTTGGGGGTTCGGCCGTCGCCGGGCGCGGCGAGATCTTGGGCCTTCGGGCCTTGGTCAGCCTGCCCGCGGGAAAGAACTTCTTCCAGTCGGTGAGTTTCGGCCTGGACTACAAGCATTTTGACCAGGACGTGACCCTGGCTCCCGGTGTTGCGCCGATGACCGCACCCATCACCTACTATCCGCTTTCCTTGAACTACAATGGCACGTGGATCGGCAAGAACCCCGAGACGAAGAAGGGTTCGATCACCGAATTCAGCGCCGGCTTGACCTTTCACATCCGCGGGCTGGGCAGTTCGCCTGCAGAGTTTGAAAACAGCCGCTTCAAGGCGGACGGCAGCTTTGCTTCGCTGCGGGGCGACCTGGCTCATACCCATGACCTGCCCGGCGGATTTCAGGCCTATGGAAAGTTGCAGGGGCAGATCAGCAGTCAGCCGCTGGTGAGCAGTGAGCAGTTTAGTGCCGGCGGGTTGGGCACGGCGCGGGGTTATCTGGAGGGCGAAGTCGCGGGGGATAATGCGATCTTTGGCTCGATGGAATTGCGCAGCCCGTCGCTCCTCGGCTGGCTCGGTGAAAAGACCGGCGAATGGCGCCTCTATGCCTTTGCCGATGCCGGACATCTCTCCATCCTCGAAGCCCTTCCGTCCCAGCAGTCCAACTTCGACCTCGTGAGCATGGGCGGGGGGACGCGCTTCGAGCTGTGGAATCATCTCAACGGATCGCTCGATGTCGGCATTCCCCTGACCAATCAGACTTACAGCAAAGCCCGCGACCTCCTCCTGACGTTCCGCGTCTGGGCCGACTTTTGAGCACCCACTTTTCATCCGAATCCTCCATGCGCCTTCCGTCCACAATCCGCCGCTGTGTTACTTTTCACCGATGGCTGTTCAGCCTGCTCGTTCTTCTGGCTGTCGCTGCCGATGCCGGAGCATGGTGGAATGAAGGTTGGACCGTCCGCAAGACGGTCACGCTGGACCCGGTCGCCGGTAACATCGGCGAACCGATCGGGACGATCGTGGTTCTGCTGCGGCTTTACGATGGCAATTTCCAGTTTGCCTCGGCCCGCGAAGACGGCAGCGACATCCGCTTGGTCGCCGCCGACGACAAGACACCGCTGAAGTTTCATATCGAGAAATACGACAGCGTGCTGGCCGAGGCTTACGTTTGGGTCAGGGTGCCGGACGTTAAGCCGGGCGTTCCGGTGACGTTCTGGATCTACTCTGGCAACGGTGGGGATGCCGCCCCCGGTGGTGGTGACGCCAAGACCACCTACGATCCCGAGACCTTGCTGGTGTATCACTTCAGCGAAACGGGTGGCGCGGCTCCGGGCGACGCCGTGGGCGGTCACAATGCGGAAGGGGCGGGCCTGTCGGTCGCGGGATCGGCCATTGGTGGAGGGATGCGGCTGACTGGCTTGAATGGCGTGGTCGTTCCAAAAGCTCCCGACCTTGTCTGGATCGAAGGCGGCACGGCCACCGTCTCGCTCTGGCTTAAGCCGACCCTTTTGGCACCGGATGCTGTGGTGCTTAGCCGCCGGGACGGTGCCAAGGCTTTCGTGCTCGGTCTGAACAATGGCGTGCCGTATGTGGAAGTCACGGGTGCGGGCGGTCCCCAGCGGACCAAGGACGGCACGGCGTTTGAGGCCAATGCCTGGCATCATCTCGCGGTGACGGCGGATGGTCCGAAGCTGACCCTGTGGGTGGATGGGGAAAGCTATGCGACTCTCGCTGCCGGGTTGCCGACGCTGGATGCTCCCATCCTTCTCGGAAAGGACAAGGCGGCTGAGGGTGCGGCCAGCGCACCGGCGGCATTCGTGGGAGAAGTGGACGAATTGCAAATCGCCAAAATCGCGCGTCCCGCTGGATGGATCAAACTCTCCGCTCTCAGCCAGGGCGGAGGTGATAAGGCGGCCAAAGTGGTGAGCCTCGGCGAGAACGAAGCCGCTCAACACCAGGAAGAGAGTGAGTTGGCCAAGCATGTTTCTTTGATCACAGACATTTCCAAGGATCTAACCATCGACGGATGGGTGGTCATTGTGCTGTGCGGCTTGCTCGCGTTCATCGGTGGGGTCGTCGCGGTCATGAAGTTGCTTTATTTAAACAAGACCAACAAGGCGACGGTGGCTTTCCTGAAGCTCTGGCCGGATGTTGCGCGCAATCTGCATGTGCTCGACGGAGGTGATGAGGAAGTCATCAACAGCATGGGGGGCAAGGCTCCGCCGAACGCGAGAAAACTGCTGAAGCAGTCGCCTCTCTACCACATTTATCAGAGCGGACTTTCGGAAGTGCAGGACCGTCTCGCCTCGGCGCGGGAGAACTTTCAGGGTCTTTCAGGCCGGTCCATGCAGGCCATCCGCGCGACCTTGCATGGCGCTTTGGTCAAGGAAACCCACAAGCTCAACAGCCATCTCGTCTTTCTGACCATCGGCATCGCCGGCGGGCCTTACCTGGGTCTGCTGGGCACGGTTATCGGCGTTATGATCACCTTCGCGGTCATCGCGAAAAGCGGGCAGGTCGAGGTGAATTCCATCGCCCCCGGAATCGCGGGTGCCTTGCTCGCCACGGTGGCGGGCCTGGCGGTGGCGATCCCGGCGCTCTTTGCCTACAGCTACATCAGCTCCCGGATCAAGGACTCGGTGAGCGAGATGGAAATCTTCATCGACGATTTTGTGACCAAGATTGCGGAGTTCTATTCTGAACCAAACCGCTAACCCTGCCTCACTCATGCAAGCCGGCGACAACAAATCCTACGACGACATCAACGTCACCCCGATGGTGGACCTTTACCTGGTGCTCCTGCTGATCTTCATCATCATGACCACCGCGGGCGTGCAGGGCGTGAAGATCAATCTGCCCAAGGCCAGCAATCCCAGTGAGATGAAGGGAAAAAAGATGCAGGCGGTCACTGTGGACAGTCAGGGCACCCTGAAACTCAATGCGGAAACGGTGTCGCTCGCGACGCTGGAAAGCAAGCTGGGCGCGGAAAAGGCCAAAACTCCGGAACTGCCAGTGATCATCCGCGGCGACAGGCAGACGCAATACCAGCAAATCATGAACGTCCTGAACGTCTGCGGACGACTGGACATTACCCAAGTCGGACTCGTCACCCAGTCGGCAAAGTAATTCCTTCAACTCAACCTGACCCATGCAAGCCGGCGATAACAAATCCTACGATGACATCAACGTAACTCCGATGGTGGATCTGTATCTCGTGCTCCTTTTGATTTTCATCATCATGACCACGGCCGGAGTGCAGGGGATCAATGTGCAATTGCCCAAGGCGGGCAAGCCGGCTCCACCCAAGGACAAGGCTCCGGAACTGCAAGCGATCGCCATCGACAACCAGGGCAAGCTGATGCTCAACGGCAAGCCGATGACGCTCGCGGCGCTGGAGAGCGCGCTCAAGGCGATCAAAGCCCAGACGCCGGACGCGCCGGTGGTCGTCCGCGGCAACAAGGAAACCCAGTATCAGCTCGTCCTGGACGTCGTCGATCTCTGCGGACGTCTCGGTATGCAAAAGGTCGGCCTTGCGACCCTTCCAACACCTTAGTCACCAGCCCATCCACACCATGAAACAAGAACTCCAAACTCCGGAACCGCAGGCCCAGCGCAACCCAAGCCCGCGCGTCGCCCGGCAACCCGTCCCGATGCGGGAGCGAAAACCAACTCCGATCAGCCAGATGGAAGACGACGACGATGGCTTTTTCGCTAAGCACCGGATGAAGCTCATCGTTCTGGCGGTGCTCGCGGTGGGTGCCGGCCTCTACTTTGTCCCCAAGCCCGGACCGAGCGCGCCACCGCCGCGCAAGGCGGAACGGATCGTGAGCATCACGGTGCCGCCACCGCCGCCTCCCCAGAAGCCACCGCCGCCGCCGCAGAAAGTCGAGCCACCAAAGGAAAAGATGGAAAAGGAAACCCAGCCGCGGGAGGCGAAGGTCGAACCCAAGCCGCAACCCAAAGCCGACCCGCCACCGACGGCACTGGCCACCGGCATCAAGGGCGACGGACCCGGTATGGCTGGCTTGTCCGGCTCCGGCAACGGAGTGGGCGGCGGAGCCGGGACGGGTGCCGGCGCGGGCACCGGTGGCACGGGGAGCAAGTTTGGCTGGTACGCCGGCCAGGTGCAGAAGAAGATCGCCAGTGCGTTGAGTGCGAACCCGAAGACCAAGACTTCCTCGATCGACAAGCTGGAAGTCCGCATCTGGCCGGACGCCTCGGGGCGGATCACGCGCGCTTCGCTGACGAAATCGACCGGCAGTTCCGAAGTCGATGATGCCATCGAGCGGCAGGTCCTCACGGGCCTCCAACTCGATGAACCGCCGCCCGCCGGAATGAAACTACCCATCGTTCTGCGCATCACGGCGACGCCCCAAACCCAAACCGCCCGCCGTTAATCTGGCAACCGACCGCCGAGCATGCCCAGCAACCGCCCTTTTCTCCGACGAAATCTCGTGCGGATTCTGAGCACGTCGATCTGTGCCAGCGCCGTCGTGCCGCTCTTTGCCGCCGCTCCGGGCGACCTCGCCGGAGCACTGCCGGCGGGTGGCGGGATGCGCCCGCTCTTTGCCGCCAACTCCGTGCCGCCGATCACCGGGGACGCCGAGCCGCTGCTCGCGGAGGCGAAGCCCAAGCAAGTCCTGCCCGAGGCTGCGCCGAAACTGCGGACCGGCGCCGGCCTGCCGAGCGACGGTGGGGCGGGGGCGAAAGAGGAGCCGTCTTTGACCAAAGCTGCGCCGTCGCAAAGCGTGACGATCAACCTCATCAACCGGCTCGTGGAAAAGAAGCTTCTGACGAAAGAAGACGCCGCCGGTTTGATCGAGCAGGCCGAGGCCGATGCCGTGGCGGCCCGGGCGCAGACGGAGGTCACGCAGGCGCTGGTCACGCAGGTCGCGCCGTTGCTGGCCATTCCGAATCAAGCTCCGCCCACCCCGGACATTGCGCCATACTCGGGGCAGAAGTCGGTGCGCGTGACTTACATTCCGGAGTCGGTGAAAGCGCAGATCCGCGATGACATCAAAGCGCAGGTGCTGGCGCAGGCGCGCGACGAGCGCTGGGCCGATCCGCGCACGGTGCCGGAGTGGACCACGCGGATGCGGCTCTTTGGCGATGTGCGCACGCGCTACGAGGGGCTGTATTTCCCGAACGGCAACGACAACACCGGCGCGTTCCCGAACTTCAACGCGATCAACACGGGCGCGCCGTTCGATGTCAGCGGCACGGTTTTCTCGCCGCAGCTCAACGTGGATCAGGACCGCACGCGCACCCGGCTGCGCATGCGCTTTGGCGCGGAGGCGAATCTGCGCGACGGCTGGACCGCGGGTGTCCGCATCGCCACCGGCGACAGCAACTCGCCGGTTTCGCCGAACCAAAGCCTCGGCGGCAGCGGCGGGAATTTCAGCAAATACGCCATCTGGCTCGACCGCGGTTTTCTCCGCTACGAACTGGCC
>CAYQBV010000047.1:12132-19330 GCA_964415705.1 uncultured Chthoniobacter sp.
GGCCCCGGCACCCGCGCCGGCGGTAAAGTCGGACGGAAAATCCGTAAAGTCCGGGGGCAAGGAACTGGCCAGCCCGGCGGACATCGTCCCGCCGCGCGACCGCAAGCTCGTCATCTCGCTCGGGCGTTTCGAGAACCCGTTTTACACCCCGTCGGACATCGTGTGGGACGACGATCTCGGCTTCGACGGCATCGCCGGCCACGCGCGCTACCAAGTCGTGAAATGCTTCACGCCATTCATCACCGTCGGCGCGTTTCCTTATTTCAACACCGACCTGAACTTCTCCTCGAACCGGCCCGACAAATTTCCCAGCACCGACAAGTGGCTCTACGCGGGCCAGCTCGGTTTCGACTGGAAACCGCACCAGGATTTCAAGGTCAAGATCGGCGGCGCGTACTACGTCTTCGACCGCGTGGCGGGCAAACTTTCCACGCCCTACACGCCGCTCAACGCGCAGGACGCGGGCGACACCGACAACACCCGCCCGGCCTTTGCGCAAAAGGGCAACACCTACCGCGCGCTGCGCAACATCGTGCCCACCGCGGACAACAATTTCGGCACCAGCAACCAGTTCCAATACTTCGGGCTGGCGTCGCCCTTCCGCGTGCTCTCGATCACCGGGCAGATCGACTACAGCCGCTACGAGCCGTTCCACGTCATCGCGTATGGCGAGTACGCGCAGAACCTCGCGTGGGACCGCAACGCGGTGGGCGAAAATGCGATCAACAACCGCGGCCCGAGCACCGCCGCGGGACTGCCGGGACTGTATGAAGGCGGGAATACCGCGTGGATCGCGGGCCTGCGCTTGGGCCAGCCGCTGCTCGCGAAGCGGTGGGATTGGAATGTGGGTTTGAACTACCGCTACGTGGAAAGCGACGCCGTGGTGGATGGGTTCACCGACTCCGACTTCGGCGGCGGCGGGACCAATGTGCAGGGCTACACTTTCACCGGCAGCCTCGCGCTCGGCGAGCGTGTGGCGCTGGGTCTGCGCTGGATGAGCGCCAACGAAATCGCCGGCCCGCCGCTCAAGGCCGACACGCTGCAGGTGGATGTGAGCGGAAAATTCTGACCTATGAAAACCCGATCGTTCCTCTTCTTCCTTTGCCTGCTTCTGCCCGCCGCGTTCGGCGCGCCCGGCGCGGCTGAGGGACCGAGTCCCGCCGAGGTGAAGCTGCGGGAAAGCGTGAAAGCTTTGACCCTGCAAGTCCGCGCCGTCGAGAACGAGAAGGCCGGGCTCAGTGCGGAAAAAGATGAGGCCGTGGCCAAGGCCGCCGCGCTCGGCGAGGAGATTGAGAAGTTGAAAAAGGAAGCGGCGGACGCGAAGGCCAGCGGTGAGATCGCGAAGGCGGAGGACGAGACGAAGCGGGCGGCGGTGGTGGCGGAATTGATGGCGAAGGAGAAGTCGCTCGCGGAGTGGAAAAAGGCGCACGGGGAAGTCACGGCGCAGGCGAAGAAGTTCGTCGAGATCGGCAACGCCAAGGAAGCCGAGCGCGCGAAACTCGCCGCGCGGGTCATCGTGCTCGACCGGCAGGTCGCTGACCAAAAGGTGAAGAACGCCGCGATGCACAAGCTCGGGACGGAGATTTTGAGCCGCTACGAAAAGTTTGGACTGGGTGACGTGATCACGCGCAAGGAGCCGTTCATCGGCACCACGCGGGTGAAGTTCGACACGCTGATCCAGGACTTCAGCGACGGTCTCGCCGATCAAAAGATCAAGCCGTGAAGCGCCGCGCTCCAGCGCCTCTCCCGCGTCTGCCCGACGATCTCTGGCGCCGCGCCGCCCTGCTCGGGCTGAGCTGCGCGCTGCTCTTTGGCGCGAGCGCCCGCGCGGGCGATCTCCTCCGCGGCGGAGCGTCCGCCGGCGCGCGCGGCAGCGCGCCGACCGCCTTCGGAGCGAACCCCGCCATCACCAATCAGGCGCGCAAGAACGCCACCGACACCCTCGCGCGCACGACCGAGGCGCTGAAATCCGTCGAAGCCATGCAGGCCGCCGCGCGCGCCGCGGCGATCGCCGGGCCGAACCATCTCGGCCCCGACCCGAACCACCCCGGTCAGCTCCTGCCCAACGTCCCCAACGGCCTGGCGCCCGGTGGCCTGCAAGTCGCGCCCGGCGTCCCCGCGAACCTCGCCGCGCCGCAGCCCGGCGAGAACGCCGCGCTCTGGACCGGCGCGAACCTTCCCACCCAGAGCACCGCCGCCGGACGCACCGTCGTCACCGTCAAACAGCACGCCGCGCAAGCCATCCTCCACTGGAAGACCCTCAACGTCGGCAAAGAGACCACGCTGAAATTCGACCAATCCGCCGGCGGCACGAACAAGAGCCAGTGGATCGCCTTCAACAAAATCTCCGACCCCAGTGGCTCGCCCACGCAGATCCTCGGCCGCATCGAGGGCGACGGCCAGGCCTACGTCATCAACCAAAACGGCATCCTCTTCGGCGGCAGCTCGCAGGTGAACCTCCGCTCGCTCACCGCCTCGTCGCTGCCGATCAACGACAACCTCATCAAGCAGGGCCTGCTCAACAACCGCGACGCGCAGTTCCTTTTCTCCGCGCTCGACGTACCCGGCGGCGCGGACGGCACGCCGAATTTCACTCCACCCGCGCCGCTCACGCCCGATGGCCGCCACGGCGACGTGGTGGTGAAAGCGGGCGCGCAACTCAGCAGCCCCGCGGGCGCGGACGGCAACGGCGGCCGCGTCATGCTCGTCGGCGCGAATGTCCGCAACGAAGGCACCATTTCCACGCCCGCCGGGCAGACCATTCTCGCCGCGGGCTTGCAGGTCGCGGTCGCCGCGCACGCCAGCAACGACCCGAGCTTGCGCGGCCTCGACACCTGGGTCGGAGCGGTCGGCGACTACGCCGGCACGGCGACGAACAGCGGCCTGATCGAGGCGTTCACGGGCAGCACCTTGATGACCGGACGCCGCGTGAACCAGCTCGGCGCGATCGAGAGCACCACCTCCGTGGCGCTCAACGGGCGCATTGACCTCCTCGCCAGCTACGGCGCGGTCGGCAATCCGAATTTCGATGTCGGCGCGGGCGGGCCGCCATTCCTCAACCAGCACACCGGCGTGGTCGAGTTTGGGGTGGGCAGTTCCACGCGGATCCTGCCGGACTATGCCGGGACGGCGACGGTACCGGGCACGAGCCTGCCGGAAAAATCGCAGATCAACGCCGAGGGCCGGGCCATCCATCTGGGCCGGAATGCGACGGTGCTGGCTCCGAACGCGGATGTCACCTTTCGCGCGGGGGTCTGGCCGTACGTGGATGTGGATGACAACCGGACGACCTTCCGCGCCGACGGCACGGTGGAGCCCGGTCTGGCCAGCCTGTATTCGGGGCCGGTGCAGCGGTTCTTCTATTCGGGAGGGCAGATTTACCTCGACCGTGGAGTCGTCCTCAGCGTGGCGGGGAGCACGGATGTGGCGGTGGCGCTCGACCAAAACATTCTCGATCTGGAATTTCGCGGAGCGGAGCTGGCGAATGCGCCGCTGCAGCGGGCGGGCGCGCTGCGCGGCGTGGGCCTGACGGTGGACATCCGCCGGACGGGCGTCTATGGCGGGCGCTTCTGGATGGGGACGGCGCTCGGCGACGTCACCGGGGCCGCGGGGCTGGTCCTGCGCAATGCGGCCCAGCTCACGGCGGTGGGCGGCAATGTCAGCCTGCGGGCCGGCGCCTCGATCGTGGTGCTGAAGGACGCCACAGTGGATGTTTCGGGCGGCTTTTTTCAGCACGAAGCGGGCATGGTGCAGACGAGCCGGTTACTGCAAAATGGGCGACTTGTGGACATCCACAACGCCCGACCAGACCAAGTGTATCAGGGGATTTACGCCGGCGAGTTCACGAAGAGCTACGGGAAATACGGCGTCACGGAGACCTTCGTGACCCCGTGGATGACCGGTCGGCACTACGAGCCGGCGTATGTCCAAGGAGCCGATGGGGGCGCGCTCACGCTGACGGCCGCGAGCATGGCGCTCGATGGGGAATTGCGCGGCGCAACCGCAGCGGGCGAGCGGCAGCGCTCGCTCCCGCCCGCGCTTAGCCGGCTCGCGCTGACCTTCGAGGCGGAAAAAATCTTCGTTCCGGCAGGCAGCACCAACGCGCTTTTCCTGACCTACTCCCCGACGCCGCCCGCGGTGGTCTTTTCCCGCGAGACGAAGGCCGGCGAGCCGGGAGCCTTTGCGCTGGTGGGCGAAGAGCCGAAACCGCTGGGCCAGGAGCGCCTCGCGACGGTCACCCTCTCCCCAGCGCTGCTGGATGAACAGGGCTTCGGCCACCTGACGGTGCGGAATCCTGACGGAAATATCACGGTGCCGGAACGGAGCCGGCTGGCCGCGCCGCCCCTGGGTTCGGCCACGCTGACGGGCGCGAACGTCACGGTCGCGGGCGAAGTGGCCGCGCCGGGCGGGACGCTGGCTTTCCTCGCCTACAATATCTCGCCGATCGTCGCCACGGAGTTCCCGCTGCTCCAGCCGTTTGACCCGGCTCCGGCTCCGGTGGCTGGTCGCGGGGTGGTCACGCTGCAATCCGGCGGGCGGCTGAGCACGGCGGGTCTGGTTGTGGACGATCGCGGTCTCGATCCTTTGGCCCTCGCCCAGCCGCTCGTCCTGGCCGGCGGCAGCATCACGATCGACGCGCTGAGCGCGCAACTCGGCGCGGGTGGGGTGCTCGATGTTTCGGGAGGGGTGGCGGTGAGCGCGCGGGGTGTTGTGAGTTATGGCGCGGGCGGCAGCCTCGTCGTGCGGGCGGGCCGCGATCCCGGCTTTGTCGCGGTCCTCGGCGGGTCGCTCATGCTGGGTGCCACGCTCGCGGGTTACTCCGGCGGAAAAGGCGGATCGCTGGCCTTGCAGACCGGTGTGATCCAGGTCGGCGGCGGCGCGCTGACGCCCTCGGCGCTGATCCTGCAGCCGGACTTTTTCCGCCAGGGTGGTTTCACCAGCTACTCGCTCAGTGGCATCGGCGCGGCCAGCGCGGGAGCCTCCATCCCCGGGATCAGCATCGCCCCTGGCATCCGGATCGAGCCGGTGGCCGAAAGCTGGCTGGCCGTCACTCCGGGTGCGGAAAGCGTGGCGCTGCAACGCCTGCTCAAGCCCGCGGGATTGCGCTCCGCGACGAGCTTGAGTTTCTCCGCGCTAGGATCGGACGACGCGATCACGACCGGTGAAATCGAGGTGCGGGGCGACGTGGTCGTGGGCCGGGGCGCGGAGATCGTGACGGATGCGGGCGCGAGTGTTTCTTTCAAAGGGCAAACGGTTTCGCTGCTCGGCTCGGTGACGGCGCCCGGCGGCAAGATTTCGGTCGCAGGGTCGAACAGCTTTCCGGTCGCGCCCGACGGCCAGCCTGCCGTGACCGCCGCGCAGCCGACGGTGTATCTCGGCAGCACGGCGCGGCTGTCCGCGGCCGGCACGGCGGTCCTCGTTCCCGACGCGTACGGGCGGCGGCTCGGGACGCTATATTCCGGGGGGACGATCACCGTGGCGGGCAATATCCTCGCGGATGCCGGGGCGGTGCTGGATGTTGCGGGAGCCTCGACCGTTTTCGACCTGCACCCGACCCAGCTCGGTGAAACAGTCGCGCCGCTGGTGCCGCGGAACAGCGGGGTGAACGGGCCGCTTGGGGCGCTGGAGACGGTGCCGGTGCGGCTGGACAGCAGCGGCGGGAAGATCGATTTGCAGGGCGGGCAGATGCTGTTCACCGACGCGACCCTTCTCGGGCGGGCGGGCGGGCCGACGGCGCTGGGCGGGGATTTGGCGGTGTCTTCCGGGCGCTTTTACGCGGTGGGCGCATCCCGGACGAACGCCGACCTCAATCTGGTGGTGACGCAGGGAAGCCGGACGATTGCCTCGACGAATGTGGCCCGCGGGATTGGGATTTCCGTGCTGGATGATGCGGGCGCGGTGCTGCCGGGGATGGGTTACTTCGCGGCCAATCGGTTCGCGGCCGGCGGGTTCGACTCGTTCGATCTCGGTTTCAAAGGAGGAAACATCGAGTTTCAGGGAGCGGTCTCCATCGCCGTGCCCGGCACGTTGCGGGTGGCCGGCGGTGGCGTGATCTCGGCGGAAGCCGACGTGCATTTGCGCAGTTCCTATCTGGTCATCGGCCAGCCTTTCCTCGCGCCGCCGCATCCGCGGGACGAGACGTTCCCTTTCAAAGATTCCGCGGTCTTCAATGCCGGGTTCCCGCTCGCGCCGGTTTTCGGGACCGGCAGCCTGACCGTGAGCGCCGATCTCATCGACATTGGCAACCTCTCGCTCCAGAAAATCGGGCGCGTGGCGTTCGTCGCGGAGCGCGGGGACATCCGAGGCAATGGCACGCTGAGTATGACGGGCGACGTCACGCTCCGTGCGGCGCAGATTTATCCGACCACCCTTTCGACCTTTAACGTCTTCGCCTACGATCACGGCGGGACGCCCGGCTCGGTGACGATCACCGGCTCGGGCGCGGGGGCCACGCCGCTCTCGGCGGGAGGCAGCCTGAATGTCTTTGCCTCGCAGATCACGCAGGGCGGCGTGCTGCGCGCTCCGCTGGGCTCGATCACGCTGGGCTGGGACGGGAGCACGGATTTCGACCCGGCGGATGCGGACGTGGATGCGCCGCTGGACCCGATCGCGCGGGGCTCGGTCGCGGTCGGGATTTCCCAAAGTGTCACCTTGCAGGCGGGCAGCCGCACCTCGGTTTCGGCGGCGGAGTTGGCGGGCGACACGGCCTTTCCCATCCCCTACGGCCTGAGCCCGGACGGCTCCTCCTGGATCGACCCGCGCGGCGTGAACATCACCGTGGCCGGTCTGCCGGAGAAGCGCGTGGTCATCGCGGGCGGAGCGGTGGTGGCGGCAAGCGGATCGGTGATCGACCTGCGCGGGGGCGGCGAGCTTTCCGCTTTCCGGTGGGTGCCCGGCCCCGGCGGCGGCGTGGATCTTCTCGGCACGGCCACCACGGGCTGGAGCGCGGGGACGGAGTATGAAGCCGGAGATTTGGTCACCGACGGCGGGCAGACTTGGTCGGCGCGGCTTTCCCATTCCGGGCAGAAACCGGCGTCGAGTCTCTACTGGGTGCCCGTGCCGGAAGCCTACGCGGTCGTGCCCGGCTACCAGTCGGAGTTCGCACCGTATGCGCCGTTCAACACGGGGGCGAATGCCACCGCGCTCAGCGGGGATCCGGGTTTCGTGAGCAGCACGCTGAGCGTGGGCGACCGGGTGT
>CAYQBV010000048.1:0-18957 GCA_964415705.1 uncultured Chthoniobacter sp.
GCAGCGAGACCATTCAACTCGACGCCAACACCAGCATCGCCGGTCTTACTTTCACCAATACCGGCACGACCCTGCTGCAGTCCGACAGCGCCACACCCCGCGTGCTGACCGTCGGCTCCGCGGGCCTCGCCGTGAGTGCGACCGCCGGTGCCGTGACCCTCGGGAACGCCACCAATATCATGGCGCTGACGCTGGGCGCGGCCCAGACTTGGACGAACGAGGGCACCCTGACCGTGCTCAATGGAATCGATCTGGGAGCGAACCTGCTCACCGTCACCGGAACGGGCAGCACCACGATGCAAAGCGCGGTCAGCAATACCGGGGGAGTAACCAAGAGCGGGACTAGCTCGCTCACGCTCAACCGGGCGAACACCTATACCGGTGCCACGACGATCAATCGTGGTACGGTGACCCTCAGTGGCAGCAGCGGTTCGATCGCGGCGTCCTCCGGCGTCACGCTCGGCGGGATCAATGCCACTCTCACGGTCAACAACTCCTCCTCCAACAGTAACGGGGACCGGATCGGTTCGGTCGGACTCGTCAGCAATGGCGGAACCTTCAACTGGTTCAATAGCGCAGGCTCGACCAACTACAGCGAAGCCATCGGCGGCCTGACCGTGAACGCCGGCGCGTTTGCCCTCACTACCAGCCGAACCACTTCGGGATTCACCGCGGCCCTCACGCTTGCTTCGATCACACGCAACGCTGGCGGCACGGTGCTCTTCTCCGGTGAGGGCTTCGGAGTCACGACGCGCAACCAGGTTCTCGTGACGGCGGCTCCCACCAACGTCAACGGCATCCTGCCGTGGGCGGTCATTCAGGATAGCCTGGCCTCGGCTTCGGGCGGGATCAATCTGGCGGTGGGTGGCGCCGGTGGCGCGGCCATCACCCAACTCACGACTTATACCACGGGCAATGGAAGCTCCGGCAATTGGACTCCGGTGACGGGAGTCGCCAATGCACGGCCCGGTGCAAATGCCGCCTTCACCACGAGTCAGTCGGCGGGCCAGATTAACAGCCTGGTGCTTGATACCGCCACGACGCTGGGTTCGAGTTCCACGGCGGACAGAACGACCACCGTCCTCAGTGGACTAGTCGTGCAAACGGGGGGCACGAGCACCCTGCTCGGCACCACTGGGTCCACGGATATGATCCTGGCCTTTGGCGCGACGGAAGCCATCTTTCACACCGTCGGCACACTTGTTTGGCAGCGGGGCAATGCCACCCAGACCACCGGCACTGGAGGCCTGACCAAGACGGGTGCCGGCACTTTGCAGATGGGTATCGACGGCGACCAATTCGTGAATGGCATTACCGGCACACTCACGCTCAACCAAGGATCGCTGGAGATTTACAGCGGCAACACCACTTCTCTCAGTTCCCTTTCCACCGGGATCAGTTTCAATGGCGGCAACCTCACGATCCATGACGGGACCAACCGGAACTTCAACAATCCGCTCGTCCTCAACGCCGACGCCACCCTCACCGCCGACCGCCATGCCGCGGCGCAGGGAACTGGGGTGGAATTCACCTTTGGCACGCTCGCGATCAACAACACCCCGGTCCTGAACGTGACCACGGGTGCGAATGTTACGAGCGGGACCGAGGGCGTCATCGTGGGTGCGGTGGCACTCAATAGTGATGCCACCTTTAACGTGACGAATGGAGCCGCGGCGGCGACCACCCTGACGCTCGGCACCATCACCGGCGGGGCCGGCTTTGCCTTGACCAAGAATGGCAGCGGCACCCTCGCCATCGGCAGCACCTCGAACGCTTACACGGGCGTGGTGACGCTCAACGCCGGAACCCTCCTGGCCAGTGCATCCACGTCCACGGCTCTAGGAACCGGTGCAGCCACCCTGCAACTCAACGGCGGGACCTTGACCCTCGCCAGCAGTGCGAGTCGGAACTACGACCGCAATACCACGGCTTTGGGCAACGTCACGATCATCACGGAGCAGAAGACTGGCAATGCGGCCGGCTGGGATTATCGGTTGGGAACCCTGGCCATTGGCGCGCAGACTTTGACGGTGCAAGCGGGACCGAATGCGAACAACGTGGCCAGCAGCGGCGTCCAGAGCGTGACCTTTGGCGCAGTGACTTTGAGCGGCAGCGCGACCTTTAACGTCGACGACGAAGTGGTCGCATCGGGAGCAGTCGCCACCCTGAATCTCGGCGGTATCGGCGGAGGCAGCAATGGCATCACCAAGTCTGGCACCGGCGTCCTGAACCTGACGGGAACCAGCACCTATACCGGTGCGACCGACATTCAGAACGGAACGGCGGCGCTGACTGGTTCCCTCAGCAGTTCCACGACGTTGAACTTGGGTAACGGTGCCGCAGGCGGGAAGTTCATCCTTGGCAGCGCCGTGGCGGCGGTGAATCAAACCGTGGCCGGACTCAGCACGACTGGCGCGGGAACGGCCAATGCCATTGTGGGGGGCTTTGCGACGGACTCCACCCTCACGGTCAGTCTCGCTACGGGCAGCAACACTTTTACCGGAGCCTTGGGTGGCGCATCCACGAATGAAAACAACCTGGCTCTCGCAAAGTCGGGGGCCGGTCTGCTCGCGCTCACCGGCGGCAGCACCTACACGGGAGGCACCACGATCAACGCCGGCACCCTCCGCGCGGGCCACAATAATGCCCTGAGTAACTCCGGGACCGTGATTCTAAACGGCACCGACGCCAGTTTGGAACTGGCCGACGGGATCAATCTGGCGCGGGCGCTGACGGTTGCGACCACGGGCAACAACAAGACGCTGGCGTTGCAAACCGGGGCGACCTCCGCCGAATATTCGGGAGGTATCACGATCAGCGAAGGGAGCAACTTGGATTTCGATGTCGTCGTCGGAGCCTCGGGCACCCTGATCCTCTCCGGTGTGGTGGACGGAGTTGGCTCGTCCGGTTTGACCAAGGAGGGCAGCGGCACGGTGGTGCTCAGCAACACCAACACCTACACCGGTGAAACCACGATTCACGGCGGCGTCCTGACGGCAGCGATCTTTGCCGACGGTGGACAACCGAGCAGTATCGGCGCAGCGCCCAACACCAGCGGCAACTTGGTGTTGAACGGAGGCACCCTCCGGCACGACGCGACTAATGTCGCCACGACGGATCGCCGGTTTGCGGTTGGCCTGAACCACGGCATGGTCGATTCCTCGTCGGTCAGTGCGACCGACATCCTGAACTTTGCCAGCACCTCGGCGATGGGTTTCAACAGCCAACTCGGTGCCCGCACGCTGACTCTCACCGGCAGTAACACCGGCGCGAATAACATCTCGATGGACATCGATGACGACGGGGCCGGCGGGGCCACCACCGTCATCAAGAACGGCGCGGGATCGTGGCGCCTGTCGAGTGGCAATACCTACACCGGTGGCACGACCCTCAATGCCGGTCAGCTTCATGTGGAAAGCAACACGGCTCTGGGCACTGGCACCGTGACCATCAATGGCGGCACCCTCGCCTCAGTGGTCAGCGGACGCACGCTGGCCAACAATGTCGTCGTCAGTGCCGACTTCGCCCTCGGCGGCCAGGGCAATGGCCTCACCATCAATGGCACGCTCGATCTCGGTGGCAGCCCCCGGATGCTGACGCTGGGTAACTCCGCGACCTTCGGCGGTGTGGTTTCCAACGGCGGAATCACGGTGCTCGGCACGACCAGGACGCTGACCCTCGCTGCCGATGGCAACACCTACACGGGCCTCACCACCATCAGTGACACGGACATCCTGCAAATCGGCGCGGGAGCCGGTGGTGGTGCCACCGGGTCCGCGGGCAACGGCGGAAACATCGTGCTCAACGGCACTGCTGCCGCCCTGAATCTGAACCGCACCGGCACGCTCACCGTCGCCAACACCATTTCCGGATCAGGCATCCTGAACCAGATCGGCGGGGGCGTTTCCACCCTCACGGGCACCAACACCTACAGCGGCCAGACTTCGATCAACAACGGTACCCTGAGCATCAGCACCAGCGCCAACCTCGGCGATGAGTCCTTGACCAACACTCTCGCGATCAACGGAGGCACCCTCCAGAACATCGGGGCCGCGGTGAATCTGGGCGTGAACCGCTCGGTCACGGTCGGAACGAGCGGTGCCACGGTGGAGGTCACTTCGGCGAATCTGCTGACCATCTCCGGATCCTTCACCGGGGTGGGCAATACGCTGACCAAAACCGGCGCCGGCACCCTTGGTTTGAACGGCGCCTCCACGAACGTCCTTACCCTGACGAACGCCGGGGGCACGACCAACGTGAACGGCCTGCTGGGCACGGGCACCTCGATCGTCAACGCCAACGCGGGCGCCATGAAGTTTGGGAGCGTGAGCCAGACCCTCGCCTCGCTAACCATCGGCGCCGGCGCGACCGTTACTTTCACCAGCGGCATCGCCGCCTTTAACGAATCCGGCGGCGGAAAATCCCCGGCTTTCGGTGGTGGCGCCGTCGTCCCCGAGCCCGGCACGCTCGGCCTGCTCTTGATCGGTGCCCTCGGCGCGCTCCGGCGCCGCCGGGCGTGAACAACAATTTCCGAGGTTACTTGGCGGTTGCTTCGGAACGTGGCGGCTCAAAGTCTCGTAGTGGTGGCTTTGGGCTTCATAGTGGTAGAAAGCCGCGCGGTGCGCACCGCGCGGCTTTCATCGCCGCCGCCCACCTCCAATGCTGACAACTTTCTCAAACACACGCTGTTGCTTGCAGGCCGAACATTTTTCCACACCACCATGACCCTCATCAAATCCACCCTCGCTCTGTTCGCCGCATCTCTCGCGCTTTCCCAGGACGTCCTCGCGGCCAAGCCCAATGTGCTCTTCATCGCCGTCGATGACCTGCGCCCGGAACTCGGCTGTTATGGCAAGGACCACATCAAAAGCCCGAACATCGACGGTCTGGCCAAGTCCGGCATGGTTTTCAACCGCGCCTACTGCCAGCAGGCCGTCTGCTCACCATCCCGCACCAGCCTGATGACCGGCACGCGCCCGGACACCTCGAAGGTCATCGACCTGGTTACGCACTTCCGCGTGGCCCTGCCCGACGTGGTCACGCTTGGCCAGCACTTCAAACAGAACGGCTATTTCGTCCAGGGAATGGGAAAGATTTACCACGGCAGCCTCGACGACGCCCCGACGTGGTCCGTGCCCTGGCAGACACCGAAAGCCATCAAATACGCACTGCCGGCAAACCTCCCCTCAAGCGGCACCAAGACGGAGGGCGAACCGGACGATGCCGCCAAACCCGGTAAAAAGAAGAAGGACAAATCTTCCGGCAGCGCGAGCGACACCAGCGGTGGCACTAAAGGGATGGTGTATGAATCCGCGGACGTGCCGGACAACACCTATCAGGACGGCAAGGTCGCCGAGTTGGCCGTAAAAACCTTGCGCGACATCAGCAAGAAGCCGGAACCCTTCTTTCTCGCCGTCGGCTTCATCAAGCCACACCTGCCGTGGGTTTCGCCAAAGAAATACTGGGACATGTATGACCCGGCGAAGATCGTGGTTGCCCCCAACTCCTCACTCCCGAAGGACGCCCCGGCCTACGCCATCCGCCAGTTCGACGGCGAGATCTACCAATACAGCGGGATGCCTCCGAAGGGTCAGACCGTGCCCGACGAGGCGGGCCGCAAGCTCAGGCATGCCTACTCCGCCGCGGTGAGCTATACCGACGCCCAGATCGGCATGGTGCTCGCCGAACTCAAACAGCTTGGTCTCGACAAGAATACCATCGTGGTCCTGTGGGGCGACCATGGCTGGAAGCTCGGCGAACACGGATCATGGGGCAAACACACCAACGTGGAGAACGACGTGAACGCCCCGCTCATCATCTCCGCGCCGGGGATGAAAAGCCCCGGCACCCAATCCAACGCGCTGGTTGAGTTCGTCGATATCTATCCCACCCTCGCGGAACTCGCCGGGCTGTCGCTCCCCACCCACCTCGAAGGCACCAGTCTCAAGCCTTTGCTCGACGATCCGAAGCGCCCGTGGAAGACCGCCGCGTTCAGCCAGTATCCGCGCAACGAGCTGATGGGTTACTCCATGCGCACCGATCGCCACCGTTTCACCGTGTGGGTGGATCAAAAGGACCATACCAAGGTCGATGCCACCGAACTTTACGATCACCAGAGCGATCCGCAGGAGAACACCAATGTCGCCAAACTCCCGGCCAACGCCGATCTCGTGAAGAAGCTGATGGAACAATGGAAGCAAGGCTGGAAGGGCGCGAAGCCACCGGCGGCGACCGCCTTGAAGGTCGGCAAATAGCCTGCCAACACCCCCCCCAATGAAGCTCAAGCTCCTCCTCCTGACCACCCTGGCTGCGGCTCTCGGCGCGCTGCCGCTGACCGCCGCGGAACCGGCGGCGAAACCCAACATCATCTTCATCCTCGCGGACGATCTCGGCATCGGCAGCGTGGGGTGCTATGGCTCGGACCGTTACAAGACGCCGAGCCTCGACAAACTCGCGGCGACCGGAACGCGCTACACGCAGGCTTTTACAGCCGCGCTTTGCGGCCCGTCGCGCGCCCTTCTCATGACGGGGCGCTACGCTTTTCGCAATGGGTCATCGAATCAGGATGCCTGCATGGTCATGCCCAAGACCGAACTCCAATTGGCACGCGTGCTCAAAGCCGCCGGCTACGCGACTTCCGCCATCGGCAAATGGGGGCAGCTTCCCGGCGATCCCGACGAAGCCGGCTTTGACGACTACCTGCGTTTCAATGGCAGCGGCCTTTACTGGAATGAAAAGACGAAGAAATCCGAAGGTTACCGGATGAACGGCAAGGAAATGAAACTCGGAGAAAAGGAATACATGCCCGACCTGATGAATGACCGGGTGATGGCTTTCCTCCGGGCGAATCGGGCCAAGCCCTTCTTTCTCTATTACTCCATGGTTCATGTCCACGGCGACATCGTGCGCACACCCGACAGCGCGCCGGACAGCAAGGATCTTTTTGGCGACAACGTCCTCTACATGGACAAACTCGTCGGCAAGCTCATTGCCGAACTTGAAGCGCTGAAGCTGCGCGAGAACACGCTGATCTTTTTCATGGGGGACAACGGTTCCGCGAAAATGCAGGACGCGCTTTCCACCATCGGCGGACGCAATGTCTCCGGCACGAAAGGCTCCATGCTGGAAGGTGGCGGGCTGGTGCCCCTGATTGCGAACTGGCCTGGCAAAGTCCCGGCCGGCAAAGTCTCCGCTGACCTGATCGACTCGTGCGATTTCCTGCCGACCTTCGCCGAGTTGGCGGGGGGCAAGCTGCCCGAGAAGACCATCTTCGACGGACGGAGCATGGTGCCGCAACTCCGCGGGGAGGCCGGCAAAAAGCGGGAGTGGGTGTTTAACCAACTCGCCGCGATGTGGTATGTGCGTGAGGCCGGGTGGAAACTCAACCACCTCGGCGAACTCTACGACATGAGCGGCGCGCCCTTTGCCGAGAAGCTCGTCGCGAAAGACAGCACGGAGCCAGCCGCAGTCGCCGCACGCACCCGGCTCGCGGCCGCGCTGGCCCAGCTCAATCCGGCAGGTGGCATCCTGGACAAGGGCGACGGCACGGGACGCCACGCCAACAAGGACAAGAAGAAGAGCGCCAGCGAATCCGGGAAACCCACGACACCCACCGCACCCGAGTCTCCGGGCGCGCCCGACGGGAGCGCGGCAGACCAGGAGCGCGCAACGAAGTTCGACAAGCTGGATAAGAACAAGGCCGGCAAACTAAGCCGCGAGGAGTTCGTGAGCCGGCAGTCGGACGCCGAGGCCGCAGGCAAGCGCTTCGACAGGGTGGATGCGAACAAGGATGGCTTCGTGAGCCGGGAGGAGTACATCAATCAGGGTGGAAAGAAGGCGAAGTAGCCGAAAATGCGCTCCCGGCTCCGATCCAACATGATCACGCCAGCAGGCCTCCTCCGCGTCGCCGGTTTGCTGCTCGCCCCGTTGGCGGCGTTCGGCGCGGAAGTTCCCGCCGCGCACGTGCAGGTCGCGGTTCGACCGGACAAACCCGGGGTGGCGATTCCGGCGGATTTCCTCGGCCTGAGTTACGAAAAGAACACGCTCACCGAGTCGCACTTTCGCGCCAATAACACCGGTCTGCTGAACCTCTGCCGCAACCTCGGCGGCGGGGTGCTGCGCTTCGGTGGCAACCGGGTGGAGACGACTTACTGGCAGCGCGGTGCATCCACTGACCCGGCGCGGCCCGCCATCGGCCCGGCAGCCTTGGACAATCTTTATGCCTTCGCAAAACAGAGCGGCTGGCGGGTGCTGCATGGCTTGAACCTCGCAGCCAGCGATCCAGCGATGGCGGCGGACGAAGCGGCTTACGCCTTGCAGGCCGGCGGTCCGGTGGTGCTGGCTTTCGAGGTCGGCAATGAGCCGGACTTTTATCCCAAGCACAACCACCGCCCGGCCAGCTATGGTTATCCCGATTATCGCCGCGATGCCGAGGCCGCTTACCGGGCCATCTTGGAGAAGTCCCCCAAGGCTCCGCTGGCGGGCCCGGCGGTCACGAAGTTCAGCACCTGGCTGCCGGGCTTTGTCGCTGACTTCAAAGGCCAGATCACCCTTGCAACGTCCCATTTCTATCCGCTCGCGGCCAAGTCCACCGACCCCCGTTCGGCAAACTTCGCCAGCATCGAGAACCTCCTGAACCCGACCACGAAAAACGTTTGGGTGCCGATGGTTGAGGCCCAGTTGAAAGCGACGCGGACGGCCGGCATCGCCTTGCGTCTGGGTGAGTGCAACTCCGCCTCGGGTGGCGGCACGGACGGCGTCAGCGACGTGTTCGCATCCGCACTCTGGGGCGCGGATTTCCTCTTTGATCTGGCCGAACGCGGCGTGGCCGGGGTCAATGTCCACAGTGGGTTCCGCGATCGCGGCTACACGCCGTTTTGCTTTCGCGACAACCAATACCGCGCGCGTCCGCTCTACTACGGCATGCTGCTCTTTCACCAGGCGGCCCGGGGCCGGGTGGTGCCCGCGGAATGTGCCACCACCCACAACTTCACCGCCCACGCCATACTGGGTGACGACCGCAAACTGCGCGTCGTGCTAATTAACAAAGACCTGACTCTGGCGATCACCGCTTCAGTCTCGCCGGGTTTGTCCCGGACCAAGGGCGACGTCATTAGACTCACTGCGGCAACCGCCACCGCCAAGGAGGGCATCACCCTCGCCGGGAGCGCCGTGGCTGCGGATGGCACTTGGATGCCCCAACCCGGCGAACCCGTCCTGCGCGTGCAGGAAACCTTTTCCGTGACTCTGCCTGCGGCCAGCGCCGCGTTGCTCACCTTGGAGTAAACCAACAATGAAACTGAACTCTTTCCAACGCCGGGACGCCAAGCCACCAAGGACGTTGAAACTCACCCGCTGCGGGGCGGCACTTTTTTTCGCGATGGCTGCAAGCTCGCACCCGGTTCAGGCCGACCCGATTCTCACCTCATGGTTCACGACAAACTCCGGTATGTTGGCGCGCGTCATCCAGAATAACACCACCCAGACGGCGGCGTTGACCACCTGGCCGTCGGCAGGCATTGCCAACAACAATACCGGCGGCGCGGCCCAGACGTTGCCGGCCTATGCCGACGTACAGAGAATCAGTTACACGGCGACCGATGTGTATATCAACGCGAATGGCCTGGCGTCCCACACGATGGGTCCGTGGTTCACGAGCGGCGGCGGACTCTTTGGTTTCTGGCCGCTGGCGCGGGACTACTCGACGCGCCTCACGCGCAATCCGGCGGTGGCGGGGACCAAAACAAGGCACCCCGGCGGCATGATCGGCATGATGGTCAACGGCGTGGCGATTTATGACTTGGGTGACGCCTTCTCGTTTCATCAAACGGCCAACAACCCCTCAGTTGCCGGTACGGATCAAATGGGCGCAAGCGGCGACGGGCTTTGGTCCCGCGATGCCCTGGCGGTGGAAGTTGTGACGTTCGATCCGGGTTTCGCCCATCAGCCGGGCAACAACGGCCAGTATCATTACCACGCGGAACCCAAAGCCCTCCGCTACCAACTCGGCGACAACATGACGGCGACTTACAACGCCGCAACGAATACCTACACCTACACGGAAACGGACCCGACCGGGGCCGTGACGCCGCTCCATCACTCGCCCATCCTGGGCTGGGCCTTCGACGGCTATCCCATCTACGGGCCATACGGATACTCCGCAGCAATGAACCCGAACAGCGCGGTGACGCGGATGCGCACCGGCTTCGTGCTGCGCAACGGAACGAACGGCACTCAGGATTTGCGGGTCACGGGGCGGGTCACCCTGGCAAAATGGGCGGCGGCAGTCTTTGGCGTGGCCAATCCGGGCAATACGAATCCGGTCGCCCTGACCGCCGCCCAATACGGCCCCGCGACAACGTATCAAACCAACGGCCCCGGCGGGACGACGACTTATGGCCTGGGACGCTACTGCGGCGACTACGACTATCTCGGAGACCTCGGGCAAACTCAAGGCACCGGCTTCGATCTCGACACCTACAATGGCCGCAACTGTGTCACCCCCGAATTCCCCGGCGGCACCTATGCCTACTTCGTCAGCACCAATGCGAGCGGCGGCACCGTCTTTCCTCACATGCTCGGCAAGCAATACTACGGCACGCCGAACGCCGCGAGCAACGCCACCATACCCGGCGGAGCCACGGTGCTGTTCAACGGCGGCCCCAATCTCACGGAGACGTGGAGCGGCAGTCCGGCGGTGAACCCGGCGAATGGCAATGTGACGCTGACGTGGAGCAGCGTGGAAGGCGGCAGTTACCAAGTCGAGGCCACCACCAATCTGGCCACCTGGACGCCCCTCGCGCCAAGTGTGCCGGCGGCAGCGCAGGCCACGCAGACATCCACCACCGAGAACGGCGCGGCCTTGCCCGCGAATAACACAAAACGCTTCTACCGCGTCACGCGCAGTGGCCTGGCACCGTTTGATCCGGCTTACCCGGGGCAATGAAACGGACACCGTCATCTACCCCATTGAAATGAAACAGATCATGAACAGCCTGTTGAAAAAGCCTCACGCAGAGGACGCAGAGGACGCAAAGGACGCGAAGAGAAATTCCTTCAGAAGCCTTTGCGTCCTTGGCGCCATTGGCGTGGGGCGGTTCAAGGGATTTCACCACACTGTTCGGATTTTTATTACCCTCGCCTGCCTTGGGCCGGGCATGGCCACAGGTGCGCCGACCACGGCGCAGCGGCTGACCGGTGGCTGGGAACATTACCAAGGTTCGCTCGGTAGCACTTGGGAAGTGTGGCGCGGGGAGGCGGCGAGCGACAATGTGGCTTGGATGCCGGTGACACTGCCGCATTGCTTCAACGCGCGCGACGCGGTGGACCCGGAGGTGCGTTACTACCAGGGCCCCGGTTGGTATCGCACGCGGCTGAAGGTGGAGAATCCCTTCCCCAATGGGCGCACCCTGCTGCACTTCGATGGCGCGGGACAAAAGTCGCAGGTCTTCGTTTATACGGACAAGGTCGGCGAGCATGTCGGGGGTTATGATGAGTGGACCGTGGACATCACGGACGCGGCGGGCAAGGCCATCAAGAATGAGGCACTCAAAGGTGAGGTGCCGCTGGCGGTGCTGTGCGACAACTCGCGCGACGCGGAATTGATCCCGTCCGATCTCAGCGACTTCAATCGCTACGGCGGGCTCTACCGCCATGTGAGCCTCGTGTATGTGCCGGCGATCTCGGTCGAGCGTGTGCATGTGGAAGCACGGGTGGAAGGCGGCAAGGCCGTGGTGAAAGTCCGCGGGCGGATAGCGAACCCGACTGGGCTGAAGGACGAACTGGAACTCAGCATCGAAGTGCGCGACCCACAGGACAAGGTCATTCATCGCGCGACCCAGAAACTCGCGCCGTGGGCCGCAGCGCGGGAGATCGGTGCTTTCGACCTGGCGAAACCAGAGCTTTGGTCACCCCAGACACCCGCGCTTTACCGCTGTGCAGTGACGCTGAAATCCCTGCACGGCGAGCAGCAGATCGTCGAGCGCTTTGGGGTGCGTTCCTTCGAGTGGGTGGAAAACGGACCCTTTAAGCTCAACGGCGAGCGACTGCTGCTGCGTGGCACCCACTACCACGAAGATCACGCGGGCGTGGCGGCGGCGGTGCCGGACGACGTGGTGCGGCAGACCCTGACGATGATCAAGGAGATGGGGGCAAACTTCGTCCGGCTGGGTCACTACCAGCAGGCGCCGCTGGTGCTGGAGCTGTGCGATGAACTCGGCCTGCTCGTGTGGGAGGAAGTGCCGTGGTGCCGCGGCGGGCTCGGCGGGGAGCGCTATCAGGATCAAGCCCGCGCCATGCTCCGCTCGCTGATCGATCAGCATTACAACCACCCGTCGGTGATCCTGTGGGGGCTGGGCAATGAGAACGACTGGCCCGGTGACTTCGAGGTTTTCGACAAGGAGAAGATCCGCACCTTCATGACGGAGCTAAACACGCTCGCGCACACGCTGGACCCATCGCGCCTCACCAGCATCCGGCGCTGCGATTTCTGCAAGGACATCGTGGACGTGTATGCGCCGAGCATTTGGGCGGGTTGGTATTCCGGCCGTTACACGGAGTATCGCGCGGCGGCGGAGAAGGCGCGAAAAGACACGAAGCACTTCTTTCACGCCGAGTGGGGCGGCGACAGTCACGCGCGGCGCTTTGCCGAGGAACCGGAGAAGATGATCGAGAAGGTCGCGACCGGTCAGGGTACGGCGGAAAAAGGCAAGGCCTACAAGGGAACCGGGGGCAAGGTGCGGATGTCGAAGGACGGCGATTGGTCGGAGAGTTACATGTGCAACCTCTTTGACTGGCATCTCAAGGAGCAGGAGGAAATGCCGTGGCTGACCGGCAGCGCGCAGTGGATCTTCAAGGACTTCGCCACCCCGCTGCGTCCGGAAAACCCGGTGCCACGCGTGAACCAGAAGGGCCTGATCGAGCGCGATGGCACGCCGAAGGAGAGCTATTACGTCTTCCAGAGTTACTGGTCGGAGAAG
This sequence comes from uncultured Chthoniobacter sp., assembly GCA_964415705.1. GTDB lineage: Bacteria > Verrucomicrobiota > Verrucomicrobiia > Chthoniobacterales > Chthoniobacteraceae > Chthoniobacter. The sequence goes on from CAYQBV010000048.1 coordinate 12,978, forward strand.
CCGATGATGCACCTTTTCGGCCACACGTGGCCGGTGCGCTGGGGCGCGGAAGGTGAGGAAAAAGAGATTCGGGTTTACTCGAACTGCACCGAGGCGGAGTTGCTCGTGAATGGCAAGTCCGCCGGGGTGAAGACGCGGCGGAGCGCGGACTTTCCCGCCGCCGGACTCCGCTGGAAGGTCGCGCTCAATGCTGGCAAGAACACCCTCCGCGCCATTGGGAAACACGGGGCCGTGGAAGTGAGCGACGAGATCGCGGTCGAGTATCAGACCAAGATGTGGGGCAAACCCGCGAAGCTGAAAATCGCGGAGATCGCGCAAGCCGATGGCATCGCCACGGTCGAGGCCCGGATGTTCGACAAAGACGACGTGGAGTGTCTCGACGCGGCAAATATCGTGCGCTTTGCCGTCGCGGGTGATGGCCGGTTGCTTGACAACCTCGGCACATCGACCGGCGCGCGCGTGGTGCAACTCTACAATGGCCGCGCACGCATCGGCGTGCAGCTCACGGGCGCAAAGGTCAATGTCTCGGTGTCATCCGAGGGGCGAAAGGCGGCCTTTTGCTACGTCATCAATATCGGTCCCGAGCTGGGGCCCGTGGGGGAAAAGCCGCCCATCGCGAAGAAGAGCGCGAAAGTCGCACCCGCGCCGCAACTCGCGCTCGATGTCGCCGCGCTTGATCGGGAACGCATCCTCAAAGCGGCCGCGGCCGCGCTGTTGCAGCCGCCGGTCGCGATTACCGCCTTCCCGGCGAAACTCAGCGAGGGCGGGCCGAATGACTTCTACTCCAACGGCGACTACTGGTGGCCCGATCTGTCCAAGCCCGGCGGGCTGCCTTACATAAAACGCGACGGCGAATCGAATCCCGGGAACTTTGCCCAGCACCGGCTCGCCGTGAAAACCCTCCGCGACTCCGTGGCCGCGCTCGCCGCTGCCTACAAGATCACGGGCGAGGAGCGTTACGTCGTGAAAGCCGCGGAGTTACTCCGCGTGTTTTTTCTCGGCGCGACGACGCGCATGAATCCGAGCCTCAATTTCGCGCAGGCCGTCCCCGGGGTGTCGCCCGGTCGCGGCATCGGAATCATCGACGCCCTGCATCTCATCGAGGTGCCGGCCGCGGTGCGGGCGGTGGAGAAAGCGAAAGCTTTTCCTGCCGGCATGGGTGCGGAGCTGCGGCAGTGGTTCCGCGAACTCGCCGAGTGGATGACCACGAGCAAAAACGGTGGCGAGGAAGCCGGAGCGAAGAACAACCACGCGGTCGCCTTTTACCTCCAGCTTGCGGTCTATGCCGACTTCATCGGCGATGAGACCAAGCTGGCGCGCTGCCGCCAGGAATACAAAGAGGTCTTTGTGCCCCGGCAGATGGCGCCGGACGGCAGCTTCCCGCTCGAACTCGCGCGCACCAAACCCTACGGCTACTCGATCTTTCAACTCGATAACATGGCGACCCTCTGCCAGGTGCTTTCGCGCCCCGGCGACGACCTGTGGAGCTTCGAATTGCCCGATGGCCGCGGCATCCGCAAGGCCATCGCCTACCTCCACCCTTTCCTCGCGGACAAAGCGAAGTGGCCGCTCAAGCCCGACGTGCAGGCGTGGGAAGGCTGGCCCGCAAGGCAGCCCGCGCTGGTCTTTGCCGGGCTGGCTTTCGGGGAAAAAAGCTACCTTGATCTTTGGCAGCGTCTGCCCGCCGATCCCGCCGACCCCGAGGTGCAGCGGAACATCGGCATCACGCAGCCGGTGCTGTGGCTGAAGTAACTCGCCCACCCATCGCATGAGCACCACTCCCACGATTCGGCGCCCGATGCGATGGCTGGCCTGCTGGCTCGTCGCGCTCGCGAGTCTGGTCGCGGCCCGGGCTTTCGCGACCAGCTACTACGTGGACACCGCCGCGCAGTTCAACGCCGGCGTGGACAAGAATGGCGCGAATTTTTCCACCCTCCAGGCGGGCGACCGGGTGTATCTCAAAGGAGGCAACTGGGACGGACTGCGCAACACCCTCACCGGCTCGATGACCGACGCCGAGGCCCAGGCCAATCCCGCGCTCATTCAGGCGTGCGATGCCAGCTACGTTCCCATGATCGGCGGCGTGACCGTCAATGGTCTCTCGGCCATCGCGCTGGAAGGCACGGGCATCGTCGTTGCCGGCCTGACCTTCAGCCCCACGAGCGGTATGTTTCGGGCGGGCAATTACACCGACTACTCCGACGACGCCGGCACCGCGTTCATCATCCAGATGAAAGCCGACTCGCGTTACATGACAGCGTCGCACCTCAAGTTCGACTACTGCGGGCGGGATAACACCGAGGTGGACAATGACCACTACGGGGCGTGGCTGCTCATCTACGGTTACCGGCACACCGTGCAGTATTGCGAGTTCGCTGGGCGCGATTTCAACCCCAACGACCTCACCAGTCCGGCATCGGCGCGGACCTCGATCCGGCAGGCCACCATCGTCATCTACAAAAACGACAATGAGACGAGTTATGGTTATCACACCGTGCGCTACTGCTACTTTGGCCAGCGCAAAGTGCCGCTGAACGATGACCTCCGACTCTATGCCCCGGCCGATGGGACCGCCGCGACGGAGATGTCGAACGGCTGGGAAACGATCCGCGTGGGAAACAGTTCGCTGATCAACACCGACCTCAATACCACGGTGGAATACAATGCCTTCTACCACGCCATTCAGGCGGTGGACGGCGGTCTGGCGGATCATCCCGGCGAGCCGGAGATGATCTCGAACAAGTCGCGCAACAACACCTATCGGTACAACACCATCCTCAACGGCTACGGTCATCTCTGTCTTCGGCAGGGCGACTATGGCGTGGTGCAGGGCAACTACTTTCTGGCGGGTGGCGCCTACGATGCCAATGGTAACATCGTGCTCACCGAGACGCGGAATTCCGCGATGGGCGGGGTGCGCGCCTTTGGTTTCGGCCACGTCATTGCCAACAACTACTTCTACAAGCTAACCGGGGAAGGCATCCGGTCCGCGCTCTGCCTCGGGGCGGGCAGCACCGACCCGGGAACGCTGGCGGCATTCAACAACGGAGACGCCGCCGCTGGCTACGAGACCGCGACCTATGCCCAGGTCATGGGAAACACGTTCATTGACTGTGGCCGGATCAACCTAAGCAACCAAAGCAACGAAATCTTTCCGACCTACGGCACGCAGTTCGTCAATAACCTCGTCTTTTACGGGAGCAACACCGGCGCGGATGGCATCATCGGACAATACACGGACGCGCTGGCCAACCACGGCGGCGCGGCCAGTGGTAACTACGTTTTTTCCGCGACCGCCAACCAACTCGGCAACGCCAGCGCCCTGCTGGGTGCGGCGGGGAATACCATCACGACGACCGCCAATCCCCTGCTGACGGATACTTTCGGCGTGCTCGCCATCCCGTCCGCCGGCAGTCCCGTCATCGGCCAAGCGGCCGCGCTGCCTGTGATCAATGACACTTCCCCCGAGCATGCGAGCTACGACCTCGCCGGCCACGTGGCCAGCAATGGCGGCGCGGACTTGCGCGGCCTGGCCCGGCCACCCACGGGCCGCGACATCGGCGCCTACGAACGCGAGGCCGCCGGCACGGGCGTGCGTCCCTTGCGGCGCTCGGAGGTGGGGCGGGTGGCGGCGAGTTATCCGAATCCGCCCGTCGTGGCGGAGACCTTTGCGGATAACACCCGCACGACCCAGAACGCCCCCACTTCGCTGGCCTGGTTCACCAGCGGTCCGCCGCCGAGCGCCACGGTGGCGAGCGGTGAGTTGACGGTCGGCACCTTGCAAACGCGGCAGGTGGTCGCGTACTTCCCCACCCAGACCCTCGCGGTCGGCGACGTGCTGACGCTGTCGTTCAACTTCTCCGTGACCAGTCCCACCAACCTCGCGCACGGCGTGCGGGCCGGCCTGCTCTACAGCGGTGCGAGTGCCAAGATCGCCAACGACAACACCAACCCGGACCTCGCTTACACCGGCTACGGCACCTTCATCAACCCCAGTCCCACCGCGCCGAACGCCACCTCCCTGCAAAAGCGCGAGAACATCGCGAAGCCGCTGCTGACCGTCCTGGGTCAAGGCACCTGGACAAACCTGGGTTCTGGCGGCCCCATGCAAAGCCTGCTCGCGGGCACGCTCTACACCGCCACTTTCACCGTGCGGAGAACGGGCGCGGACCAAGTGACCCTCGTTGCCACCTACCGCGGCGGCGCCTTAAGCGGTTACACTTTTACCACCACGGACAACTTCGCGAGTTACTCCACCTTTGACACCCTGGTTCTCGGCGTTGGGTCAAACGCGGGAGTTAGCGCAGTCGCGTCGGTGGCTTACCGCAATATCACCGTGACCCATGTCGCCCCGCTGGTGGCCGTGCCCGGCGCGGCCAGCGCGCTGGTCAATACCACCATCGACCTCGACCTGAAACCGCTCGTGAGCGACGCCAGTGGAGCCTTTAACCCGCTCACATTTTCGGTCAGTGGCGTGACCAATGGCAGCGTCAGCCTGCTGGCCGACGGCACCACCGCCCGCTTCACGCCGACGGGTAACTACGCCGGGGCCGCCGGCTTTACCTACTCCGTGACCGATGGCACGAACGTGGTGGGTGCGGCGGTCAACCTAACCTTCATCGCCGAAACGATTGCCAACTGGCGGCAGTTCTACTTCGGCACCACGGCCAACACCGGCACCGCCGCCGACCCCGCCGATCCCGACGGTGACGGCTTCACCAACCTCAAGGAATACCTCTTCGGCACCATCCCCACCGCACCGAGTGTGGGCGCCCTTTTCACCGCGACCCCGGCCACCACCAACATCGTGCTCACCTTCATCGCCCGGCAGGCCACCGGCACCGGCTACACCGGACTGGTTCGGCACTATGCTTTGGAATTCACGACCGATCTCTCCAGCGCCGCATCCTGGGCACCATTGGCCGGCTCCTCCGACATCGTGGGCGCGGATCAAACCGTGACCATCACGGAGCCCCGCAGTGGCCCGAATACCTTTTACCGATTGAGAACTTGGCTGCAATGAGCCCCCCCGTGGTTCAATGCTCGAGACACCGCTGTCGCCAGTCCAACGTCTGAAACTCCGCTCCCATGAACGATCCCCTCATCACGACTCGCTATCGCTGGGTCATTTGCGCCCTGCTTTTTTTTGCCGCCGCGATCAACTACATCGACCGTCAGGTCATCGGCATTCTGAAGCCGACCTTGCAGGATCAGTTTCACTTCGATGAACGCGCCTACGCCGCGATCGTGTTCAGTTTTCAGGCGGCTTATGCGATCGGGTTGCTGGCCGCGGGGCGGGTCATGGACCGCATCGGTGTGCGCTGGGGATTTGCCGTTGCGGTGATCATCTGGAGCCTTGGAGCGATGGCCCATGCGATGGCGGATTGGTTTCCTGGGCTGAAGCTGCCGACCGTATCGATCGATCCTGCGGCGATCGTGTTGCTGGGTGGCGCGACGGCGGGTTTCGCGCTTGCCCGCATCGTGCTCGGCCTCGGCGAGGCGGGTAATTTTCCCGCGTCCATCAAGACGGTGGCCGAGTGGTTTCCGAAGAAGGAACGTGCGCTCGCCACGGGCATCTTTAACTCCGGCACCAACATCGGCGCGCTGCTCACGCCGCTGCTCGTGCCGTGGATCGCGCTGCGCTGGGGCTGGCAATGGGCCTTCATCGCCACCGGCCTCCTCGGTTTCGTGTGGGTCGCGTGGTGGCTGGCCGCCTATCGCGCTCCGGAACAACATCCGCGCGTGTCCGCCGCCGAACTCGCACACATCCAGAGCGACCCACCCGAGTCCACCGAAGTCATCCCCTGGCGCCGCCTTTTTCCACACCGGCAGACGTGGGCCTTCGCGCTGGGCAAGTTCATGACCGACCCGATCTGGTGGCTCTATCTCTTCTGGGTGCCGGATTTCTTGAAACGCAACCACGGCCTCGACCTCAAGACGATGGGTCTGCCGCTGGTCGTCATCTACCTCGTGGCCGATG
>CAYQBV010000049.1:0-18837 GCA_964415705.1 uncultured Chthoniobacter sp.
GGGCTGGTGCGCCCGATGACCGTCTGGCGGGTGGCACCGGGTTGGTATCTGCTGGCCGCGGCGTGGGCGTGATCCCCGGCCTGCCCTTTGGCGCGCTGCTCGTGAACATGCTCGGCGGGGCGGCGATGTGCGGCTTCATCTACGCGCGCACCGGCAGCGGGTTGGTCGTACTGCTGCTCCAGGTCATGCTCAACAGCATGCTCCTCGTCTTCCCGGTCCTGCCCACCAGCGGCGGGCTAAAGACCTCCTGCCTCTTTGCGGTGATCTATCTGCTGGCATCGCTCGGGATGCACTTCGTCTTTGGCCCGCGGCCGCTGTTGCGCCTGGCGAAAGGCGGGGGCGCGGTCCCGGAGCACCCCGCCGATCTGCGGGCGTCAACGCGCTCCTGAGGTGGTTCGTGCGGCACCGAATCCTTCCGCACACAGCCTTTGCAGACTGAGGAAGATCACCACCAGGAGCAGCAGCACGAGCAGGATGACGAGGGAGGAGCTGCCCGCGACAATCTTCAGCAGGCCGCTAGCCTGAGGCCTTTGATGAACCTGTGCCGGAACCATGGAGTGGTGAAACGCAGAGCCGCAAGAACGCAAGGGAGGCCGCCTCGGCCAGTGGCGCGATGACCTGCTGGAGAGTGCGCCGGCGCTGGACGAGTCTCCGGCGCGATCTCTGCGCGGCGGCGCGGCGGCGATGCAAGGTGCTGCTCAGCATCGTTCCGGGCTAGTGGTCATCGGAGGTCGTCTTGAGGACTTCCTCCAGCGTGGTGATGCCTTCCTTCGCTTTGTCGATGCCGACCATGCGGAGCGTTTTCATGCCCTCGCTGACGGCCTGATTTTTCACGACAGCGGAGGAGGCGCGCTTGATGATGAGGCGGCGGATTTGCTCGGAGACGGGCAGAACCTCGATGACTGCGGCGCGTCCGAGGTAGCCGCGGCGTTTGCAGCGGTCGCAGCCGGCCCCGTGGTAAAAAGTCGCGCCTTCATCCTCGATGCCCAGGCGCTCGAAAAGCTCGGGCTCGGGGCGGTATTCCTCGCGGCAGTTCGGGCAGATTTTCCGCACGAGCCGCTGGGCGCAGGTGAGCAGGATGGATGACGAAATGAGGAACGGCTCGATGCCCATGTCGTCGAGCCGCGAGATGGCGCCGGCGGCGTCATTGGTGTGCAAAGTGGAGAGCACCTGGTGGCCGGTGAGCGCCGCTTTCACGGCGATGTCGGCGGTCTCGTTGTCGCGAATTTCACCGATCATCACGATGTCGGGGTCCTGCCGGAGAATGGAGCGCAGGGCGTCGGCGAAGCTCAGGCCGATCTCGGCTCTCACGGCGACCTGGTTGATGCCGGCGAGCTGGTATTCGATCGGGTCTTCGACGGTGACGATGTTGTACTCCGGGCTGTTGAGTTCGCTGAGCACGGAGTAAAGCGTCGTCGTTTTTCCTGAGCCGGTGGGGCCGGTGACGAGGATCATGCCGTGCGGGGCGTCGATGGCTTTTTTGAAAACGCCGAGCGTGTAGGCATCCATGCCGAGCGCCTCGACGGACGCGGAGAGCGCGCCTTTGTCGAGCAGCCGGATGACGATTTTTTCGCCGTAAACGGTGGGGAGAATGGAGATACGCAGATCGACTTCCTTGCCGGAGACGCGGATGCGGAAGCGGCCGTCCTGCGGGAGCCGGCGCTCGGCGATGTCGAGGCCGGCGAGGATCTTGATGCGCGAGGCGATGGCGAGCTGCAGGCCTTTCGGCGGCGAGCTGGCCTCGATGAGATTGCCGTCCACGCGGTAGCGCAATTTGAACTGCTTCTCGAAGGGTTCGAGATGGATGTCGGAAGCCTTTTCCTTGAGCGCCTGGACGAGGATCAGGTTCACGATTTTGACCACGGGTGCGTCTTCGCTTTCCACCGCGAGCCGGTCGAGGTCGATCTCCTCGCGGTTCACTTTCACCTCCTCCACATTGGCCGCTTCCTGCGCCGCGTCCTTCAGCACCTGGTCCATCTGCGCGCTGGAGCTGCCCACGCCGCTGAGCGCCTCGGCGACGCTGCGCTCGGTGGTGATCATCGGGATGATCTCGAGCTTGGTGCGCTGACGGAGGTCGTCGAGCGCGAGCACGTTCAGCGGGTCGGCCATCGCCACAAAGAGCTTGTTCCCGAGCTTGCACACGGGCACCAGCTTATACTGGCGGGCCATTTCCTTGGGGACGAGTTCGGAGACTTCCTCGGGGATGCGGACCTTGGAAAGATTGATCGGCGGCACGTCGAGGCAGCGGCCCATCGAGATGACCATGTCCTGCTCGGTGACGTATTGTTTGTCGGTCAGCAGCTTGAGCAGCCGTCCGCCCTGCTTCTTCTGCAGCTCCACGGCTTCCGCGAGCTGGCTGGGTAAAAGGAGTCCGTCCTCGATGAGGACATCCGCAATGCGTTCGCCGAAGGATTTCGCGCTCATTTTTCGATTCGGTAGGTCTCCTTCAGCGCGCGGAAAATGGCGCGCGGCGAAGCGAGGTGCCATTGCACGTTGTAGTCGAGGATTTGCTGTGCGGCTTCCTTGCCGAGCGCGTCAAAGGGGTTCGCCATCGCGATCATCACGGTGCGGCTCATCATGTCGAAAGGCAGTATCAGCCGTCCGAGGGTGAGATTCTCCGGCAGCATGCGGACGATCGAACGGTCAATGTCGTAGTAGTCGAGCGGAGCAAAAGCGAACTTGCCGCGGTCGAGGACGCCGCTCAGTAGATACTCGGTCTCGTAGGAACCGCGGCGCGCGATCTCATCGATCAGCGACATCGCCATCGCGCCCTCCCCCAGCTCGGCATTCTTTCTGTGCACGCGTTCGAGCGCGGGCCCCACGACGTCTTCCGTCGCGATGCGATGCTGGATCAGGATTTTCGCGAGGGCGTCGTTGCCGTAGTCGCGGAGATTGACCTCGGTGCCGCCCGCCCGCTTTCGCGCCACCGCCGACGCGGCAGCCGTATGGCGCGCCGTGGCCGGCGTGGCGATCAGCGTGCTCGTGTCGGAAACGGCGGCGCGGAAATCGAGATCGATGGCCCCTTCGCTGGCTCCGGGTGCTTTGAGTTGCCCGCCCTTTTGCAACTTTTCCTCCACCTCACTGAGCGCGGCCACCACCTCGGGGCTGTCCGGCGCGTTCTTCAGGATGCCCTCATACTCCAGTATCGCCGCCGAATACTGCCCGAGTTCCGCATAGGTTTCCCCGAGCTTGCGGGCGATCGCGAAAAACTCCGCCGTCTTCCCCACCCGCTGATACGCGTCCTTGAGAATCTCCATCGACTGGCAATCCTGCGGATTGGCCTGCGTGATGACCTCAAACATCTCGATCGTCTGGAGGATCTGCTCCCTTTCCTCGGGGGAAATATCGGAAGCGCTGGTGAGCAATTGCATAGGCGACGACCATTTTAGCTAAAACCGTGCCCCGCCCCCCCGTAGTCTTATTCGTGAGACACCGTCCGGGGAAAAATCCGTTTGCGCCGCCCGGAGCACCCGCCTATACGGCTCGCGTGAAACCTTTCCAGCACTGGCGGCCTATCTAAACACCGGCCCGCGCCCGGCTCCGCCGTCGCCCTCCGCCCGACGACTCCCCGCCCGGATCGCCGGGCTTTTTGTTTCCACGAAGCGCCTCCCCACCTCCTCAATTCTCCATTTTAAATCCGCCATGTCCCCGCAACTCCCACCGCTCAAATACAACGCCGACGGCCTCATCCCCGCGATCGTCCAGGACGCCACCTCCCGCCGCGTCCTCATGATGGCCTGGATGAACGCCGCCTCCCTCGAAGCCACCCTCCGCACCGGCTGCATGAACTACTGGAGCCGCTCCCGGCAGAAATTCTGGCTCAAAGGCGAAACCAGCGGCCACACCCAGCGCGTCGTCCGCTGGGCCGCCGACTGCGACGCCGACACCCTCCTCTTCGAGGTCGAGCAAACCGGCGGCGCCTGCCACACCGGCTACGAGAGCTGCTTCTTCCAGACCTTCACGCCCGACGGCACTCCCGTCGAAATCGGCGAGCCGAAGCTCTTCGACCCCGCCCGCACCTACGGCACCTGAGCGCCCCGCACCGCGCCGGGGAGGCGCAGCGCCACGGGGGCCGCCTTCCCCCAGCTTGCGCCTCGCGGCAAAAAGGCAGCCCGTTTGGCCGATGCAACCCGCGAGCCGGGCTAAGCCGGTCGCGCCACCACCATGGCATCCGACCCCGCGCGGTTCCCCGTGGTCAGCAACACATCGACCTTGGACGATACGTTCGTCCCCTCGCTCCCAAGCTCCTGCTTGGGAATGAAGATGTCTGCGAAGCTCAGCTTCGTGCGGCAACGCCCATCGGAAGCGCGCGCCTCCCCCGTGCGGGCGCTGGCCAGGCTGGAGTTTCAGGGGACGACGCTGCGCGAGAAGGTAACTTGGACTTTAGTCCAATGGGCGGCAGGGCGTTTGGACTAAAGTCCAAGCTACTTTTCCTCCCCGCACCGACCACTACGGCCAACCGGAGGCTTGCGCTACTCCGGCGCCGCGGCGGCGGGCTTTTTCTTCGCGGGCGGCTTCTTTTCGCGGGGGGCGAACTCGAAGATGGCTTTGCCCTCCTCGAGCTTGAGGTAGGCGGCGAAGGGGCGGCCTTTTTTGCTGATGAAGCGGGGCAGCAGGTCGGTCTTGCCTTCGCGGAAAAACTTCAGCGCCTGCTCGGTGGGGATGGTGCGCTGGCAGATGAGTTTGCCCATGCGGATGGGTTTCGCGCCTTCTTTAGCGGGAACGCAGAGGAAGGCGGCGTCCGTCTCCCAGACATGGCCGGCGGGGGTGTCGCCGAGATCCTGGGCCTGGCTGAGGTCGAGGGGTTTGCCGTTCTCGCCGTCCTTGTCGGGGAAGTCGAATTTCTGCTTCCACTCCTCGGTGTCGAGCATGACCACGGCGTTGAAACCGCGCCCGAGTTTGCTGCGGAAACCCTCGAGGGGGCCGACGCGCTTTTCCATGAGGAGGGTGATGACTTCCTCGCGCTCGAGTTCGCGGCCGGCCATGCTTTTCCAAATGAGGAGTTTGCACTCGGGGTTGGAGCATTCGTAGGCCTTGAAGCTCTCTTTGAAGCGCTCGCTGCCGCATTTGGGGCACGGGACTTCGAGGTCATGGAAGTGCCCCTCGACGACGGTGCCCATGCCGCCGCGGACTTTGCTGACGATGTCGGTGGTGAGCCCGCGGATTTGCTCCATGAAGGCGGGGCGGGAGAGCTGGCCGCGCTCCATCTGGCGGAGCTTGTGCTCCCATTCGCCGGTGAGTTCGGGCTTGGTCAGCGCTTCGGCTTTGAGGCTGCGGAGGAGGGTGATGAGGGAGAGTCCTTTGGCGGTGACGATGAGGTCGCGGCCCTGGCGGATGAGGTAGCCCTCGAAGATCAGGCCCTCGATGACCTGCGCCCGGGTGGCCGGGGTGCCGAGGCCGCGCTCGCTCATGGCTTCGCGGAGTTCTTCGTCGTCGATGAGCTTGCCGGCGCCTTCCATGGCGGAGAGGAGCGTGCCTTCGTTGAAGCGGGCGGGCGGTTTGGTGACGTTCTCTTTCACCTCCACGGCCTCGGTCCGCGCGCCCTCGCCTTTGGCCACGGCGACGATGGCTTTGTCGTTCTCGCCGTCGCCTTCGGCCTGCTTGCCATAGACGGCGAGCCAGCCGGGATCGACGATGATTTTGCCGTCGGTCTTGAACTTCTCGCCGACGACGGTGGTGATGCGCGTGGTGACCTCGAACTGCGCGGCCGGGTAGAAGACGGCGATGAAGCGGCGGGCGACGAGGTCGTAGATCTTGGCTTCGGTTTCGCTCAGCCCGCTGGCCACGGTGCCGGTGGGGACGATGGCAAAGTGATCGCTGACTTTGGCGTTGTTGAAAATGCGTTTGTTCGGGTGGACGTAGCCTTCGCGCAGCGCTTTGTCGGCGTGGACGGCGAGCGAGCGATCGGTGAAGCCGCCCATGACGCTCTTGGCGGTGGCGAGGTGGTCCTCGGGGAGGTAGCGGGAGTCGGTTCGCGGATAGGTGAGGACCTTGTGCTTTTCGTAAAGGGCCTGCGCGATCTGGAGGGTCATCTTCGCGGGAAAACCGTGGCGTCCGTTGGCTTCGCGCTGAAGGGTGGTGAGGTCGTAGAGCTGCGGCGCGGCCTGGGAGGTCGGTTTTTTCTCCTCCTCGATGGTGCCGGGCTGGCCGTCGCACTTCGCCTTGATGGCGTCGGCCTTTTCTTTCTCCCAGATGCGCTCGGCGCGGTCTTCCTCGGCGGCTTTTTTGAAAGCGGAGTCGAACCACCGTCCGCGATAGCTCCCGGCGGCGACGCCGAAATCACCGAAGACTTCCCAATACGCCCGCGGCTTGAAGGCGCGGATCTTTTCCTCCCGATCCACGAGGATGGCGAGGGTGGGCGTCTGCACGCGGCCGGCGGTGGTTTTGTTGAAGCCGCCGCCTTGGGAGTTGAAGGAGGTGAGGGCGCGCGTGGAGTTGATGCCCACCAGCCAGTCGGACTCCGAGCGCGAGAGCGCGGCGTCGGCGAGCGGCTGCATGTCGGCGTCGGAGCGCAGGTTTTGGAAGGCCGTGCGGATGGACTCCGCGGTCATCGACTGGAGCCAGAGGCGCTTGAGCGGCTTCTTCACGCCGGTCGCGCGGATGATGTTCCGGAAGATCAGCTCGCCCTCGCGCCCGGCGTCGCAGGCGTTGATGATCGCATCCACTTCCTTCCGCTTGAGGAGGCGCTTGAGGACGTTGAGCCGGCCCACGTTTTTGTCGATGGGCGCGAGCGCAAACTCCGGGGGCAGCGACGGCAGGTTCTCGATCTTCCACTTTCCCCGAGCTGGCTCGAAGCCCTCCGGCGGCGCCAGCTCCAGCAGATGGCCGACGGCGGACGAAATGACCCACTGGTCGTTCTCATACCAGTCGCCGTCCTTCTTCACCCCGAGCACCCGCGCGAGGTCGGTGGCGACACTGGGTTTCTCCGCGATGACGAGGGTTTTGGGCATGGGCGGTTGGGTTACGAAAGTCGGACGAATTGCTGGCCGGGGAGCTGTTTGACCCGCCTTTTCATTTCGAGGGCGAGCAACGTGGACGCCACTTTCGGCATCGGCAAGCCTGATTTTCCGACGATGAAATCGAGCGCGGTCTCGTTGGTTTCGATGGCGTCGAGGATGGTCTGCTCGTCGGGCGAAAGCTCCGCGGGTGCCGTTTTTGCGCGCTCCGCCGGGAGGAGGACGTTCAGGTCGTCGAGGATGTCGGCGGCGCCGGTGATGAGCTTCGCGCCCTGCTGGATGAGGCGGTTCGGGCCGCCGGAAGTCGGGCGATCGATGGGGCCGGGCACGGCATAGACGGTGCGGTTGTGCTCCAGCGCCTGGCCCGCCGTGATGAGCGCGCCGCTTTTCAACCCCGACTCGACCACGAGCAGCCCGCTGCTCCAGCCGGCGACGATGCGGTTGCGGTAGGGAAAGGTCTGCGGCGTGGGCGGGTAGGTCATCGGGTATTCGCTCACGACCGCGCCCGAGGCGGCGATCTTCTCGGCGAGCGCCAGGTTTTCCTGCGGGTAAAGGTCCATCAACCCCGAGCCGAGCACCGCCACCGTGCGGCCCTGCGCCGCGAGCGCGCCCTGATGCGCCGCCGTGTCGATGCCCCGCGCCAGGCCGCTGACCACGGTGAGCCCCGCGTAGGCGAGCTGGTAGGAGATCTTCTTCGCGCACTCCAAGCCGTAGTGCGACGTCTTCCGCGAGCCCACCACCGCCAGCGCATGCTGATCCCGCTCCGTCAGCCGTCCCCACGTGTAGAGCACGATCGGCGGATTATAAATCTCCCGCAGCAACCGAGGATAAACCGCATCCGCCTGCGTGAGCACCTCCGCCCCGAAATCCCGCACCCGCGCCAGCTCCGCCGGCAAATCCACCGTGCTCTCCCAGCTCGCGATTCCCTCGCTCACCTCCGCCCCCACGCCCTCCACCTCCCGGAGCTGCCCGACCCGCGCCCTTAGCACCTGCTCCGGCGTTTCAAACCGCTCCAGCAACCGCCGCAGCCGCACCGGCCCGAGATTCGGCACCATGTTCAGCGCCATGCAGGCTTCCGTTTCAGTCATGCGCCACCCTTAGCCCATCGCCTGCGTGCCGGATCAATCTAATAATTCCCGACCGTCGACGGTCTTCCGGGTGAAACTTTCGTTGACCGAGAACGTTACAGCCTATCTAACCAACCCCATGAACTCGCTCGCCCGCCTCTCCCTCGTGTTCGCCCTCGCCCTCCCCTTCTTCGCCACTCCTGCACCAGCCGAAGACAGAAATGGTCTCAGCGTCACCGTCTCCAAGACCACCCTCGACAAGAAGGATACGCGCAGCAGCTACAGCTCCTACGAGAGAACCAACAAAACCCAGGCACTCAAAGTGACCGTCAAGAACACCTCCTTCAAACCGATGCCCGAGGGCGAAATGACGTGGAAGATTCTCGTCGTCGGTTCCTATTCGAGCACGCTCTACACCGGCGTGGAGAAGGTCAACGCGCTCAAGCCCGCAGAGTCTCAGGAACTCATCATCGGTGCCGCCTCAGTCAGCGAGTGGAAGGACTATTCCGGCCGCGGAGGCGACAAGACCGAACACCAGATCGCCATCAGGCAAGGGGACAAGGAGATCATCAAAACGCAAACCACTCCTGGCTTTGATGCCATGGCGAAGCGCGCTTCCAGCCTCAGTTCGGGAAGCTCCAGCGGAACGAACAAATCCAACTGAAGCGCCGGGCACCGGCCCGAATTTTTCGGCGCAACTCAGAGATTAACTGGTCGCAGGTTCCAGTTTCTCCCGTCGCTGGGTTCACCGCGAATCTTCCCAAAACATTTCTTGCCCCCCGCCGGTCCGCACGACTAATCCCCACTCCATGAAAATCACCCTCGGTTTCCTCCTCGCCGGCGCTTTAACCCTCACACTCTCCGACGCCCGTGCCGAGGAAAAAAACGGGGTCGGCGTCACCGTTTCGAAAACGACGATCGACAACAACGACTCCCGGGGCACCTACTCAAAAAGTATCAATCGGACCCAGGCTCTGAAGGCCGTGATCAAGAATGTCGGCTTCAAGCCGCTGGCCGAGGCTGAGCTGACGTGGACCATCCTCATCAAGAGATACTACTCGTCCTCTTACTCCTCGTACAGCTATGGCTCAAGTCGCCTGAGCGGGAAGGAAAAGGTCAAGGCCCTCAAACCTGCGGAGTCAGTGGAGTTCATCCTCGGCAGCGCCCAGATCTCCGGCTATCAGGGGTCTTCGTGGGCGGAAAAAGACAAGACTGAATGGCAGATCATCATCTCCCAAGGCGCGACCGAATTAATCAAGACGCAGAGCATCCAGAGCTTCGACGCCTTGAACAAGCAGGCGCGCGGGCGGAGCAGCGGCAGTAGCGATTAACTCACCGCACCGGCCGTCGTCGCCCCGGTGCAACTGCTCCCTGCGCCTGCCGTGCAGGCGAGGCAGTGAAGGCCGGTGGCGATGGCCCGCCCGTCGAGGTCTGCCGGGGCCACGTCCCAGAGGAAAAGCGGACGCCCTTCGCGCAATGGCATCCCGAGCATCTGATTGAAGTCGCAGTCGAACAGCTCGCCGCGCCAGCCCACGCTCAGCGTGCTCCGGCACATCAGGCCATCGACGGTCACGGGGTTGAAACTGTTCGCGAGGAGTTCGAGGTAGGCGTCCCACTGGCCGTGCGCGCGGAGGTCTTCGGCGAACCGCGCGATGGGTTGATTCGTGATCGTGAACAGGCCGTGGAAGGCGATGCCGAAGTCCCGCTGCAGCGCCTCTTTGTAATCCGCTTCCAGTTCCGCCTGCGGCCCCGGCAGCTTCGCGCCGAGCGGGTTGTACACGAGGTTCAGCGGCAACCGCGTGCCGTAGCCCACGGCGTTGAGTTTCCGCAGCGCGGAGATGCTCTGGGTAAAGACCCCGTCCCCCCGCTGCGCGTCCACATTCCCCGCCGTGTAGCAGGGCAGCGACGCGATGACCTCCACTCCGTGTTCCGCCAGATACTCCGGCAGCCAGGCAAACGGCTTCGTCTCGATGATCGTCAGATTGTTCCGGTCGATGACGTGCGCGCCCGCGGCCCGCGCCGTCTCCACGAAATACCGGAAGTGCGCGCTCAGCTCCGGCGCGCCGCCGGTGATGTCCACGATCTCCGGCCGATGCTCCGCGATCCACGCGCCCACGCGTGCCGCCACCGCGGCGTCCATCATCTCCGTGCGCCACGGCGCGGCGTCCACATGGCAGTGATGACACGCCTGATTGCACTTCCGCCCGACATTGATCTGCAGCGTCCGCAGCTTTCCCCGCTCCAGCGTCAGCCCGTGCGCGGAGAGTTTTTCGACGAAGCGGTTCATGCCCTCAGCAGCAGTCCCCACCGTCGCGGCACTGGCTCGTGTCCGTCGTGGCGTCGTAATCCTGGCCCTTGGTCTCCTTCGGTTGGCGCAGGCGCAGGCCGGAGCAGTCGAAAGGCCGCGCGTCCTCCGGCGCGACCGGCGTGCGCGGCTCGATGCACTCGAACGCCCCGCGATACGGCTCGCGCTGGTAGAGCTGGAACGTCTTGTCGCAAACCGCGGAGCGTTCGCCCCGCTCGAAGGCATGGCCGTCGTCGTCGAGCACCTTCTTGAACGGCCCCTTGTAAATCACGGCCTGCCCGCGCTCGAAGCTCGCGCCCTGCTTGCCCTTGAACGCCTCGATCGTCACCGAGCGAAACTCAATTCCCTGCACCGTCCGCCACGGTTCCGCGTCGCGCTGCAAAATCCGCACTCCGTAAAAGCCCGCCTCCACAAACGCGCGCACGAACCCGCTCTCCGTCAGTGCGCCGCTGATGCAGCCGCTCCACAGCTCGGGATCGTTCTGCATCGCCAGCGGCACTTCCTCGTCGCTCACGATGTCGCTGATCACGGCGCGCCCGCCCTTCCGCAGCACGCGGAAAATTTCCTCGAAAAGCTGCCGCTTCGCGCGGCCCTCCACGAGATTGAGCACGCAGTTTGAGACCACCACATCCACCGCGTCATCGGCCACCAGCGGATGCCGCACGCGCAGTTCCGCCGCGAGTTCGCCCGCGCGGAGAAAAGCGTGGGCGTCGGCGATGGGCCGCGCTTTCAACTCCGCGTCCAGCCGCTCCAAATCCAGCGCGAGATCCTGGATGCGGCCCTTGCGAAACTCCACATTGGCAAACCCGATCCGCTCCGCCACGACGGGCGCATTGCGCCGCGCGACCTCCAGCATTGCGTCGGTCATGTCCACGCCGATCACCCGCCCCGTCGCGCCCACCACCTGCGCCGCGATGAAACAAATCTTTCCCGTCCCGCTCCCGAGATCGAGCACCGTCTCCCCGGCCCGCAGATGCTTGCTCGGATCGCCGCAGCCGTAGTCGCGCTCGATGACCTCCGGTGGGATGACTTTCAAATACTGCGGATCGTAATCCACCGGGCAGCAGAGCGCCGGTTCACAGCACTCCGCCCCGGAGGAGTAGCGTTCCTGCACGGCAGATTCGACGTGGATTGGTTTCATGGCTTGTCGTTGTTGGTTGTTTCCCCGGCAGCAAATCCGCCAATCCACTCTGACGCAAGCCGCCGGAAGATATTCCGGGTCCCAACCAATAAGCGGGCGCTGCTCATGGGAAACGCGGGTTAGTTGAGCAAGCCGGCAAACATCACGAAAAGAGCGCCGCGCAAGGCCCCGGCAACAGTGGGTGCGTGTTTCCTATTGGGTTCGTTGGTTAGGTGGGGGGTGGGGGTGCAGTCTTCAGTATTCAGTATTCAGTATTCAGTGTTCGGTGCGGAAACTGACTACTGACTACTGCCGACGCAGACTGCCTCCTATCCTTCCCGCACCCAGCGCGCGAGCTGGCGGGCATAGTAGGTGAGGATGAGGTCGGCACCGGCGCGTTTGAAGGCGAGCATTTGTTCGAGGACGCAGGCTTTTTCATCCAGCCAGCCGAGCTGGGCGGCGGCCTTGAGCATGGCGTATTCGCCGCTCACATGGTAGGCGGCCGTGGGGAGCCCGAATTTTTCTTTGATGCGCCAGACGAGGTCGAGGTAGGGCAGGCCGGGTTTGACCATGACGAGATCGGCGCCCTCCTCGATGTCGAGGGCGACTTCGCGGAGCGCTTCGAGGGCGTTGGCCGGGTCCATCTGGTAGGTGCGCCGGTCGCCGCAGGCGGGGGCGCTTTCGGCGGCGTCGCGGAAGGGACCGTAGAAAGCGGAGGCGAATTTCGCGGCGTAGGAAAGGAGCGGAGTGTCGGTGAAGCCGGCGGCGTCGAGCGCGCGGCGGAGGGCGCCGATGCGGCCGTCCATCATGTCGCTCGGCGCGATGATGTCGGCCCCGGCCTCGGCGTGAGAGACCGCCGTTTTCGCGAGGAGCGCCACGCTGGCGTCATTGTCCACATGCGCGTGCTCGCCGTGGAAGGTCGTCACGCCGCAATGCCCGTGGCTCATGAATTCGCAGAGGCACACGTCGGTGATGACGAGCAACCCCGGCACCGCCGCCTTCAACGCCCGCACGGACCGCTGCACCACGCCGTGGGCGGCGTAAGCCTGGGAGGCCTGCTCGTCCTTGTGCGCCGGGATGCCAAAGAGCAGCACCGCGGGAACGCCATCGGCATGCGCGCCCGCGGCTTCCTCGACGAGCGCTTTTTCCGTGAGCTGAAAGACGCCGGGCATGCTGGCCACGGGCGCGGGGGAGGTGATTTTTTCCGAGACGAAAAGCGGGAGGATGAAGTCGTGGGGCGCGAGCGTGGTCTCGCGGACCATGGCCCGCAGGACCGGGGAGGAGCGCAGGCGGCGCGGGCGTTTGAGCAGATCCATGGCGCGTGGCGGAATCCTATTTGGGCAAGCCGGGCGGACGATCGGAGAGCTTGGCCGGCGGCGGGAGTTTCGTGGGATTCTGGGCGACCTCTTCGCGCTGGCCGCCGACGAGTTGGAGCGAGCCGTCCGTCTGCTTGCGGAGGTAGGGGCGGGCTTTGGGGACGCCGTAATAGGACTGCCCGAGGAACTCCCCATTTACGCCGATTTTCGAAAGCGAAAACCGGCGCAGCCCCACGAGCTGAAGCACGTAGAGATTGTTCCGGCTGTCGAGTTGCATGTCCGGCGCCACGCCATCGATCATGCGGCCGAGCGGGCTCGTGCAAAAGACGGAGCCATCATCCTGATCTTCCACCCGGACATAGAGGAGGCTCTGTTCACCGCGCTGATGCTTGAGGAGGGTGAAAACGCGGGTCTGGCCCGCGCCTTTCTCACCCGCCGGCACGCCGGCGGCCTGCCGCCAGATGGCCCGGCCCTCGGTGACCTCGATGTGGGTCGGCTTCGAGGTGAAATACCGGTCCATGCCGGCGAAGTAGATGTTGGCCCGGATCGCGTAAGTGCCAAACTCCCCGAGCGGATAAAGCTCGTTGAGGTTCACCGTCCGCTTGAGCGTTTCGCCGGCCCGGATGGGCAGCGGTTCGAGGTGGTAGTTGGCATCGCGCGGGGCGATGAACTGGTCGCCCTCGGCGTTGATTTGAAAGCCAAACCACTGCCCCTGCCGGGTGTCTTCGAGAGTGATGTCGCGCCCGGTGTTGTTGGTCACGGAGACCGTGGCGAGCACCGGTTCGTGGCGGATGTGGAGCCGCTCCTTGATGCTGATCGAAACGGCGATCTGCGCGCGGGCGGGAGCGGCCACCGCGAGGAGGCCGGCGGCGGCGGCGACGAGAAGGTGGGTGAGTTTCATTTTTTGACGGGGGCGGTGTGGGTGACGGTGCGAAAGCCGATGGATTCGGAGATGGTCGCCGGATCGGCGTCGCTGCTGCGTTCGAGCCGCAGGTCGGACGCCATGAAGCTGCCACCCTTGATGAGCGGGCGTTTTTTTACCGGATCCCACGTGCCGGTCCACTCCGCGACATTCCCTGCCATGCCGATGACTCCAAACGGACTTTTGTCGCCCCGCACCGCGTCCACCGGATTCCAAAAATTGTAGCCGTCCACTTTCCCCTCGGCGGCGGGCTCGGCCGGCTTGTGGTCGGCGTTGGAGTTGGCCTTTTTCGGAATCGAATCCTCGCCCCACGGGTAAATGAAGCCTTTTGTGCCGCGCGCCGCCTTCTCCCACTCCTGCTCGGTCGGCAGCTCGCGCCGTCGCCACTTCGCGTAGGCGGCGGCGTCCCACCAGTCGACTTCCATGACCGGGCAGTTCAGGTCGATCGGGATGGAGCGCACCGGGTGGCTGGCCTTGGCGTTGCCAAAATACTTGTCCCAGTTCGTGGGGATGTGCCCGGCCTTGGTCGGCGGTTGGCGCGCATCATCGAATTCGGCGGCCCGCGCCGGATTCTTTTTCAGGAACTCCACGAACTTGGCGTACTGCCCGTAGGTGACCTCATACTTATCGATCCAAAAGGCGGGCAGCACCACCGGTTCGCCGCTGCCGAAAATGAACTCGCCCGCCGGGATCTCGATCTGCGTGTTCAGATCGCGCTCATTGGTCCTAAAAAATTTCTGGTAGATGAGCACGCTGAAAGTCGCGAACAGCGCGATCAGGCTGGCGAAACTCGCGAGGTTGATGAAAAGCGAGCGCCTCTGCTGCTTGCGGACCAGCGCCACAGCGGCAACCGCGGCGCGGTCCTGAGCGCTGATTTTCGCGGCATCGAGCGGCACGATCTTCGGCTCCAGCGCCTTGATCGCCACGAGCAACTGCCCCCAGCCCGAGAAAGCCTGCGGACCGGGCTGGATCATCCGCACGATCAACTCGCGCAGACCGGGCTTGAGCATCTGCATCGCCGGGAGCACGGAAAGCACGATCCGCCCGAGCGCCTGAATTTCGCCGACCACCGGCAATTGCTCGTCCGGCGAATGAGTGGCGAGATTCGCCAGCCGCGGCGCGCCGTCCGCGCCGAGGTAAATGCTCCCGGCCTGGGGCGGCGCGTGCGGGATAGTCTGGCCGGCGAGATAGGCCAGCCCTTCCGCCGCGGTGCGCAGGATTTTCAAGCCCGTCGGCTCATCCAGCTTCCGTCCGCCCGCGGCGATCTCGGCGAGCGTGTGACCTTCGACATATTCGTAGGCGTAAAAAATGTGCCCGCCGGACTCACCGGCTTCATACACGGCCTGCGTGGAGGGGTGCTGCACGTGCGCCTTCGCCCGCGCATCGGAGATGAAACGCGTGCGCGCTTCCGCGTCGTTCGCGTGGCTGGAATCGAGAACTTTCAGCGCAACCGGCCGGTTGATCGCCGTTTGCACCGCGGCATAGACGGTCCCCCAGCGCGCCATCCCGAGCTTTCGGTGGATTTGATAGGCACCGATCACGTGACCGATCAATCCGGGCTCTTCGAACTCTGGCGCAACTTCGTCCGCTCCCGCCGGGGCGAACTCCGCCGGACCCACCTCGACCTCCGGCGCAGGCGCGGGCGCGGCAATCGCACGCACCATCGGACCACCGGGCCGCGCCGCCACAGGTGCGGGCGCGCCTCGCACGGGACGCGCCGGACCGGGTCGCGCGGACTGCGGCACAGCCACCGGACGCGCAGCGGGACGCGGCCCGGCGGCGACCGGGCGGGCCGCGCGCTGCGGCACCCCAACGGGACGCATCACCGGCGCGGGAGCGGGTTCCGGCTCGGGTTCCGGCTCGGGTTCCGGCTCCGGCTCGGGCTCCGGCGGTGGAGCGAAGACCTCCGCGATCGCCGCCAGCAACACGTCCGCGTCGATGGGCTTCATCAGCACCGGGCAACCCTGCGTCTGCTCCCCGTACTCGCTCAAATCGTAGCCGCTGATCAGAATCGTCCGCACCGCCGGATAGCGCTGCCGCACCTCCTCCCGCAGCGTGAACCCATTCATCGGCTCCATGACCACATCGGTGATCAGCAGATCCACGCCGCCCATCGCCGCGACATTTTCCAGCGCCCGCTCGCCGTTCGTGCCTACACGCACCTCGTAGCCCGGCACGCTTTTCAAAACGGCGAGCAACGCCTGGATCACTCCCGTATCGTCATCGACGAGCAGGATTCTCATAGGTCGTTTTTTTTCGGCAGCGCCGCTGGTGCGGGATAATCCTCCCCCAGTCGCTCCGGTTCAGCCGTCGCCGTCTGCAGTTGGTCTTTGTAGTAAATGCGCACGACGTAGCCGTAAAAATCGCGCATCTCCCGCTTCGCGCCCCCCTTTTCCGGGGCGGGCAGTTGATACTCCACCGCCAACTCCTCGGTATCCGAGTCCACCCAATCCGCCGGAGCCGTGATCCATTTGGAGTTCACGTTGGCACTCGTCTGCACCACCGTCTTGCCATCGAGACGGTCGTAAAAAAGTACGTGAATCGCGAGGTCCGGCGCCTGGATTCTCGCCTGTCCCAGCGACTTGATCGGGATGACCAGCTTGAACCTTTTCTGCGACGCCGCATCGTTCCGGTCCTCGATCCGCAGCTTGCCCACACCCACCGTCGCCGGTCCTCCTCCGCCGCCGCCCGTGGGCCCCGGGCCGCCGCCACCCGTGGGCACCGGCGCGCCACCCCCGCCCAGCGCATCCAGCCGCAACACCGCCTGGACCTCCCGCAGCTTCGACTCCGCCAGCGAATAGTAAATCCCCGCCGGCCGGCCCATCTCGTAAATGCGCTTCCATTGCTCCGCCGATTTATCCGGCAGTTGCATCGCCTCGAAAGTCGCCGCCAGCTCCGCGATCGCGATCGGGCTTTTCGGGTCCATCGCGCCCGCCTCGCGGAACCGCGTCAGCGCGTTCGCCGTGTCGCCGCGCTCCCGCAGATGCTTGCCCTGCTGCACCAGCTCGTCGAAGCGCGTCTGCGGCACATCCTCCCCCGCTTTCGCCCCGCCCGTCGGCACCGGCACCGGCCGCGCCAGCGCTCCCGGCGGCCGGATTTCACCCATCGCCGACATCGGCAGCACCGGGGGTTCGTCCAGCGCAGTGGAAAAAGGGTCCGCCGTGAAATCCGGGCGCATCCCGACCGGCGAAGTCAGCCGCGCAAACATCGGCGCCTCCGCCGGCACCGGATCGCGTTCCTGATGAAATCGCGAAACGAACGCCCCGCCCACCGCGCCCAACTGCACCAGCACCCCGACCCCCAGCACCGCGAGCGCGATGGTGAAAGTCCGTCCGGCAGTCTCGTGAGTGATCGGTGCGGCGGTGGGCATGTTTTTTTGTCGGAGAGAGGCGGGAGCCTAGGGACGGCCGAAAGCGGTGTCAAATACCCGCGCCCCGCCCCGCCCGGTCGCGGAAACAGTCCGGGCGACCTTCCCGGGCCACGGGACCGGCAGAGCGCCCGGCATGCGGCGCTCCCGCGGAATCCTCCCGCTCGTCCTCGTTCCCGCTCGTTCTACCCTCTCGTTCCCAAAGTTAGCGCAGCGCTTTGGGAAAGCTCATCCCGCCGAGACTCCGTCTCCGATCCGGCGCACGACAATCTCGAACGCGTTCCCTCTGTTCACCTGCCACGGAAACGGAGTTTCGCCTGCCGCGCCCGTTCCCAAAGCGCTGCGCTAACTTTGGGAACGAGAGTTAAAATGCTCGGGCAGTTTTGATGCGTCGCGAAACCTTCCGGCAGCGATTCATCCATGCGCGTCCATGTCTTCCCTCCGTCATCACTGCGCGCCATCGGGCCAGCCGCACCGCCGTGGTTGATGCACCACACGGCGAAGATCGTTTGCCCGTCCGGCATCAGCAGCGTGGTCGGATGGCCCTGATAGGTCTTCTCCGTGCCCGCGGCCACGATGACGTGCCGCTCCTTTTGCTCCGAGATGTCCACGAGCGGCAAATCCGGCGCATCCGCAGCGTGCAGCGATGTGATTGAGACGAGGAGGGCGAGGAGGGCGTTTTTCATGCGTGTGGAGCGGTTTCGGAACCGAGGAGGTGCCAGCAATACCAGAGCATCCCCGGAAGATGACAGCCGGGAAATCGCGTTCGCGCGCGCCGCACCGGCAACGGTCACAACCGGGACGGGTTCCGGCGAGTGAGGGGAACCTCGAAGCCGACATCGAGGTCAGCGGCGTATTTGCGGACGTCTTCGGTGATCGTCATGGAGCAGAAGTGTGGTTCGAGACTACTGGGCGGCTTTGGCCCGATCGAACAAAGTATCCACCGGTTCCCCGGCGAAAAGTTGATCGCGCGTCTTCACGCAATCGCCGGTGCCGACTTAAAGCGTGGTAACCAGGCGCGCGACTTTGGACGCGGGTATCTTTTCCAAGACGATGGCGGCGGGTTCCTTGATGGTGGCGAGTTCGTTATCGACGGTCATGTTCATGTCACGTCGCCGCGATTTAGACTACCTGAAGTTTGGCCGACACGTAGCGGGTGCGTTCGAGCAGCGCCTCGGTGGTTTGCACGGGGACGAGTTTGATGAGTTCGCGAATGCTGAACTCCTGTTGGCCGACGACCTCGATGCCGAGCACGTTACCTTCCGCATCGAAATCGAGCATCACGAAGCCGTGTTCGGAACCGAAGGGCTCGGTGCGCACGACCTTCCCTTTGCGGAGGCGGATATAGGCCGCCGTAGCCTCGGTATCGATCTCGACGATCGGGGGCTCGATGATCGGGATGATGAACCCGCTAGTTCCAGTATCCGGTGATGATCCAGCACTCATTGAGTTTGATTTCGGCGACGACTACCAGAGTTCTACCCTCGAATACGCGGAAGAACAACCAGAGCATTCCGCCATGATTGCCCCGACGCGGTGGCGTTTTGAGGATCGAGCCGGGGTCATTGATCGCGAGCATCGCCTGCTCGACCGCGAAGCCGCGAAGCCGCGCTCCCGGGCCCGCGCCTCGACGTGCGACGTATCGTGGAATTCATACGGCATCGCAGGCTCCCATCCTTCCTCACGCCTTCGTGTAAACCTCCGCGCCCTGCTCCACGAACTCCTTGCTCTTCTCCTCCATGCCTTTCTTCAAGGCCTCCTCCTCGGAGATCGCCTGTTCGGCG
>CAYQBV010000050.1:0-5168 GCA_964415705.1 uncultured Chthoniobacter sp.
CGTCGATGAGGCTGAACTGCGGTTTCTGCAACGTCTGCCGCACGGACAGCGCCCCAGCATACTTGCTCTCGGTGGGACGCGGCTCCCCCTGGGTGGGCCGGACGAGGTGCTCGTAGTAAGCCTGCCAGCTTTCATTCGGCCCCGGGGCAAACTTGAACTTGGCCGGCCCCTTGGCCACGTTGACCGCGGTCGTGCTGAAGAACTCCAGCGGGCCGTCGTGGATCATGGCGCGCACCTTTTTCGCCGCCTGAAAGATCGGCACCTCCAGCGGGAGCGGCTCCTTGAGCGTGGCATCGCTTTTCAGCAGTTCCGGGTTGCCCTCACCGAAGGTCTTGCCCACCCGCAACGGGATGGCGTCCAGCGCGAGCTGGCGGGCGGAGGCGTTGGCCGCTCCGGGGTCGGCGCGGAACTTCGGCGCCTCCGAGCGAGCGGCGGCAAGTGTTTTTTGGCCGAAGTCTCCAAGCGGGTGCTTCCGCAAGTAGCGCGCGATGTTTTCATCGGAATAGCCCAGCAACTTACCATGCCGGTATTCCCACGCTGGGTTCGAGAGGGCTTTTTTAAGAGCTTCGATGCGCTCACCCTCATCCACCACCCGCAACTCAAGTTCTGGTTCGTCGAACATCCCCCCACCAACATTTGCCCCCCATTCTCGCCGCTTTTTTTCTGTAATCCGCTGTCCGCTTTTGTACCGTCGCCGACAGTCAAACGGCTTGCCGTTGACGCCGCCGGGGCCGTAGTGGAACCTCCCACCGGCTGAACGGAGTACGCGCCCCGCGTGCTCCGGATTAAAAACAGCGTGCGTGCCTCGAAGTAGTGATCCGGAGGGGTGGCAGAGTGGTCGATTGCGCCGGTCTTGAAAACCGGAGAGCCGCAAGGTTCCGTGGGTTCGAATCCCACCCCCTCCGCCACTCTGGTGGGCCGGTCGCCGGTGTGCGCCGGGGCCGGGAGGACCGCGGGAGGCCGGGGGCGAAGGAGCGAAGACGTGGGGCGGTTGGCAGATTTCCTGCACGTGGAGACTCCACTGGATTCCAGATTTCGACTTTTCCCTTTTTTCCGTATGCTCGCGCCGACCCACACCAGTCTTTTCCCGATGCCTCCCAACCAACGTTCCCGCGCCCGCTTTTCCATCCGGCGCAAGGTCGTGCTCAGTTTCGGGCTGGTGCTGGCGATGCTGGGGATCATCGCCTTCATCAGCCTGCGCGCGACCAGGGCCTTCATCAGGAACGCGGAGTGGGTGACGCAGACGAGGAAGGTCATGGAAACCACGGAACGGATGCTGCGCTATCTCATGGAAATGGAGGCGGGGCGCCGCGGCTTTCTGGTCACCGGGGACGAGGACCTGCTCGGGGGCTACACCGCGGCGCAAAAGCGGGTCATCGAAAACTACAACGCGCTCAAGGCCGACACCACCGATACGCCGCACCAGACGCAAAAGCTGGTCCGGCTGCTGACGTTGATTCAAAGGAGCTTTTCCCTCCAGCGCGCCGAGATCGAAACGCGACGAACGCAGAAAGGGAAGGAAGGCGTGGACCTTTTTGCCAAAGGTGAGAGCGAGCACGCGATGCGGGATATCCAAGACCTCCTCGTGGACTTCAATCGCGAACAGCAAGCGCTGCTCGAGGAGCGGGCGAAGTTCACGGAACTCGTGGGCCAGGCGACGACGGGCACGATCACCTTCGGCGGCATTTTCACTTTCTGCGCGCTCGTCTGGGCGTGCGTGCTGATCCTGCGCGACATCGCCGCCCGCCGCCGGGCCGAGGCGGCGCTGGCCTCCGAGCACAATCTGCTGCGGAGCATCATCAATACGATTCCCGATCACGTCTTTGTGAAGGACCTCAAGGGGCAATACATCCTCGACAACGAATCGCACCGGCAGGCGCTCACCCAAGTCGGAGAGGCCGGCACGGAGGGGCGCACGGTGTTCGACTACTTTCCGCACGAGGACGCCTCGCGCTATCACGACGACGACCGCTTTGTCATCGAAACCGGCGAGCGCATCCTCAAACGCGAGGACGCCATCAAGGGCCCGGATGGCCGGGACGTCTGGCTGCAAACCACGAAGGTGCCACTGCGCGATACCAGCGGCAATACGATCGGGCTGGTCGGCATCGCTGCGAATATCACCGGACGCAAAGCGGACGAGGAGCAGTTGCGCCGCTTTGCCGCGCAGCTCGAGCAGAGCAATGCGGAGCTGAAGAATTTCGCCTCGGTGGCGTCGCACGATTTGCAGGAACCCCTGCGGAAGATTCAGGCGTTTGGCGGGCGCCTGCGGGCCAAATGCGCGGAGCAACTCGGGCCGAAAGGCCTCGACTACCTCGAACGCATGGAAGGTGCCGCCCAGCGCATGCAGGTGCTCATTCAGGATCTGCTGAAACTCTCCCGCGTGACCAGCCGCGCGCTGCCTTTCGAGCAATGCGACCTGCGCGCCATCGCGCTCGCGGTGCTCGGCGATCTCGAGGTGGCGATCGAGCAAAAGGATGCGCGCGTCGGAATCGGCGACCTCCCGGTGATCGAAGGCGACCCGGTGCAGATGCATCAGCTTTTCCTGAATCTGATCAGCAACGCGCTGAAGTTTCAGCGCCCCGGCGAGACCCCGGTGGTCACGGTCTCGGCGCGCGTCTTTACCCCGGCGGACGCGATCATCACCGGCGCGGCGACCGGCGCGGCCGTCTGCGAAATCACCGTACAGGACAATGGCATCGGTTTCGAAGCATGCTTCGTCGAACAGATTTTCGTCGTCTTTCAGCGTCTCCACACCCGCACCGAATACGAGGGCACGGGCATCGGCCTCGCGGTGTGCCGGAAAATTACTGATAGGCACGGCGGAACGATTGTGGCACATAGTGATCCACCGCAAGGCGCGAAGTTCACAATTACGCTCCCGGTCAAACAACCCACCACCGCAGCCCATGAATAGAGATGCCATGCCGATCACAATTTTGATGGCCGATGACGACGCCGACGACCGTCGCCTGACGCAGGAAGCCTTTGAAGAAGGCCGCCTGATCAATGACGTGCGCTTTGTCGAACACGGCGAGGAACTGATGGACTACCTCCGCCGCCAGGGAAAATATGCGGCACCCGTGGAGGCGCCGCGCCCCGGACTCATCCTGCTGGATCTGAACATGCCGCGCAAAGACGGGCGCACCGTGCTGAAGGAAATCAAGAGCGACCCGATCCTCCGCCAGATCCCGGTCGTGGTCTTGACCACGTCCAAGGCCGACGAGGACGTTTACCGGAGTTACGATCTCGGCGTGAACAGCTACATCGTGAAGCCGGTGACCTTTGAGGCGCTCGTGGATATTCTCCAGACGCTCGAAAAATATTGGTTCGAGATCGTCGAGTTACCGCCGGTCAAGGAGGCGTAAGGCGGAGTTCGAGTTCGACGAATGCTCAGCCCGGCTGAACTCGCAGCGCTGCGCCAGGACTACGCGCAGCGCGGACTTCGCCGCGCGGACTTGGCGTCCGATCCCGTCACGCAGTTCAACGCGTGGCTCGCCGAAGCGCAGGCGCAGCAAATCATCGAGCCCAATGCGATGACGCTCGCGACCGTGGATGGCGCAGGCCAGCCGTGGAGCCGCACGGTCCTACTGAAAATCTGCGACGCCCGCGGGCTCACCTTTTTCACGAACTACGAAGGAGCGAAAGGGCGGCAGCTCGCGGGGAATCCGCAGGCGGCGCTGACCTTTTGGTGGGGGGCGCTGGAGCGGCAGGTGAACATCACCGGCACCGTCGAACGAACCTCCGCCGAAGAGAGCGAAACCTACTTTCACTCCCGCCCGGCGAGCAGCCAGATCGGCGCGTGGGCCTCGGCGCAGAGCGAAGTGGTCGCCGACCGCGCGCAGCTCGAAGCGCAGTTTTCTGCCGCGCGGGAAAAACACGGCGAGACCGAAATCCCGCTCCCCCCGCACTGGGGTGGGTTCCGGCTCGCGCCGCAGACCATCGAGTTTTGGCAGGGCCGCCGCAGCCGTCTGCACGACCGCCTGCGCTACACGCGCCAGCCGGACG
Organism: uncultured Chthoniobacter sp.; assembly: GCA_964415705.1. Lineage (GTDB taxonomy): Bacteria > Verrucomicrobiota > Verrucomicrobiia > Chthoniobacterales > Chthoniobacteraceae > Chthoniobacter. Next base: position 4,009 of record CAYQBV010000050.1, read on the forward strand.
GTGGGTGGAAAATCGAGCGCTTCGCGCCGTAGTCTGCCCCGCCGAAAACTTACGCTCCCCCACCCGTCCCGGAGCCACCAGAGAAGCCCCGCGTGGCCGCCGCGTAGATCGCCCGGAGCGGTGCGCCGGTGCGCTCGCCCGCCGCGCGGCAGGATTCAAACTCGGGAGCGACCTGGACCACGCACCCCTGCTTCAACCCGAGCTTTACCGTGACCTCGCCAAACTCCGTGGCCACCGTCTCGAAGCGGCGTTCCAGCTTCAGCCGCGCGACCGTTTCCACCCGCAACCCAAAGGCGCTCGTCTCGCCAAAAATGATGTCGGCCAGCGGCTCGGTGTGGGCGGCGTCGCAGAGCACGGAGAGCTGCACGGCGGGGCGGTTTTTTTTCATCTGGATGGGCGTGAACCAAACATCCAGCGCTCCGGCCGCGAGCAGCTTTTCCATGACCGCGCCGGTGATCTCCGGCGAGAGATCGTCGAGATTCGTCTCCAGACGGGTGACGGTGTCGGTCTCGTAGCCGCCGGCCATAGTGCGCTATTCCGCGACGAGTTCGCCGAGCACCGCGCGCAGCACGTTGGGCCGCGAGTCGAGGTGCCGGGTGCCCACGCCGTAGCCGATTTTTTCGCTCTTCATCCTCGGCATCGGGCCAAAGGACGCGCCGAACTCCGCGACGATGGCCGCGCCCGTCGGGGTGATGAGTTCGTGTGGCTCGTCGATCTGGCTGAGCGGGATGCCGACGAGAATCTCCAGGGTGGCCGGCGCGGGCAGCGGGAAAGTGCCGTGCGCGCACTCGATGGTGCCGCGGCCCTCGTGCAGGCTGGAGACGAAAACTTTCTCCACGCCGAGCGCCTCCAGACCCACACACGCGCAGACGATGTCCGCAATCGAATCGAGCGCGCCGACTTCGTGAAAAGTCACGTCCGCCGACGGCATGCCGTGGATTTTCCCCTCGGCCACGGCGATGCGCTGAAAGATGCCGAGCGCGTGCTTTTTGACGAAAGGCGAAAGCTCGCTCGCCTCGATGAGCGCACGAATCTGGCCGTGACTGCGCCCGTGCGCGTGGTGGTGATGCGTGTGCTCGTGGTCGTGGACCTCGGTGCCATGATCGTGATCGTGGGCATGCTCGTGCGCGTGACTGTGGTCAGGCTCGGCGGGTTCGTGG
>CAYQBV010000050.1:5268-18468 GCA_964415705.1 uncultured Chthoniobacter sp.
TCGTGGCTGTGCGCGTGTCCATGGTCGTGATCGTGCTCGTGGCCGCAGCAGTGCTCGTGCTCGTGCGCGGGCTCATCCTGCGCGTGCGTGTGGGTCGCGCCTTCGTGGATGCCAAATTTCACGCCCTCGATCTGCTGCCGCTGCTCGCGGGCGAAGTGCATGTGGAAGTCGCCGAGGTCGAGCTTCGACAGCTCCCATTCGAGCGTGGAAGGTTTCACACCGAGATCGACCAGCGCGCCGACGGTCATGTCGCCGCTGATCCCGGAGAAGCAATCGAGGAAGAGAGTTTTCATAGGAGTTTCAGATTTTAGATTTCAAAGCGGAGGACGCGCGGAGATTTCCCGCAGGCTGACCGCGCCGTCGTAGAGCGCCTTGCCGATGATGCACCCGTAAAGTCCGGGCATCGCCGCCAGCCGCCGCACGTGCTCGGCGGTGCCCACCCCGCCGCTGGCGATGAGCTGGCAGTGCAGCGTGCCGAGCATCTTTTCGGTCTCGGCGAAATTCGGTCCCGCGAGCATCCCGTCGGTCGCGATGTCCGTGTAAATGATCGTCCCGGCTCCGGCGTCCTCGGCGCGGCGCGCGAGGTCCAGCGCGGTCAGCGCGGATTCCTCCGTCCAGCCTTTCACTGAGACCAGGCCGTTCTTCGCGTCGATGCCCACCGCCACCCGCTCGCCGCCGAATTCCCGCGCCATGTCGCGCACAAAATCCAGCGACTCCGCCGCGCGCGTGCCGATGATCACCCGCGCCACGCCGACCTCGATCGCGCGCCGGATCGCCGCCTCGCTGCGCATGCCGCCGCCGAGTTCCACCGGGAAACTCACCGCCTCACAAATCGCCCGCACCGACTCCAGATTCCGCTGCTCCCCGCTGAACGCCGCATCGAGATCGACGACGTGCAAATAGTCGCCGCCCTCGCTTTCCCAACGCCGCGCAAACGCCGCCGGATCGCGCGAATACACCGTCTTCTCCGCCGCCTTGCCCTGGCGCAGACGCACGACTTCGCCGGACATGAGATCGATGGCGGGCAGGAGGATCATTTCGGAGACGGGAAAAAGGCTGGAAATTTGGTGGAAAGGCAGCGCGTCGTTGGCCGCGCACCGCAGTCAGTTAGTCGGCAAACGCGAGGGCTGCAAGAGCCGTGAACGCAATCACCCGCCGCGCCCGAATGCTCACGGGTGCGTGACCTTGAGGCGGATGTCGCGGCCAGGCGCAGCCGATACCGGCGTGTTGTCGCGCACGCGGAGCAGCGTGCTGCTGCTGACCTCCACCGTCGTGCCCGCGGCGGTCCACGAAGCGGGCGCCGTGAGCTCGCTCGTGACTTCGATGCCAAAGGTGACGTCCGTGGCCGCGGGGTTTTTCGTGACGGCGAGGCGCAGGAACGTATCCGTGCCGATCGTGGTGAAATCGGCCACGGGGCCGCCGGGGCTGGCCGCGAGCGGATCGAGGTCGAGGGCGTATTCGAGGAGGTTGTTGAAGGCGTCGCCGTCCGGGTTGGCGAGGTCGCCGGCGATCAGCGGATTGCCGGCGTTCGCTCCGAAACGCGCCAGCCGCCATTGCTCGATCGGCGCGGGTTGCACCGTGATCACGGTGTCGTCGTAGGTTTTCACCTCGCCGTCGTGCGCCACGAGCCGCAGCACGTAGCTGCCGGCGGCGGAGAAGGAGGCGGTGGTGTCCACCAGAGCGGCGTCGCCGAAGGTGACCGTGCCGGGACCGCTGGCCTTGCTCCACGTCGTGACCAGTGGCGAGGGCTTGCCGTCGTCGGAAACGGTCCCATTGAGCACCGCCGCCGCAGATTGGGGCACGGCGGCATCGGGACCGGCGCTGACCGGCGCCGCGATGTTGGTGAGGCCCGGCGTGATCGAGACATGGTCAAAAACGGTCGTCCCCGCCGTGGTCGTCGATCCGCTGGTGGCCGCGAGGCCGACGAAAACCGTCGAGCCCATCGCGATCGTTTGCGCGGTGCCCGCAGTGGTGAAAGCGCCGGGCACACCCGCGCTGTCGGGCGCGTATTGCGCGGTGAAGCTGTTGCCCGAGCGCAGCAGCCGCAGCCAATACGGCTGGCCTGCGGTCACGGTGGTGCTCGCGCTATTCGCGGCGGCCGTGGTGCGGTAAATCCAGCGCCCGCTACCCTGACTGTTCACCCCGGCAAAAGCCTCCAGGACATTCGCGCCCAGGCTGTCGCGGATCATCACGCCGGCGCGGGAGTTCGAGCCGTTCACGCTTGGCACGCTGACGAGCCGGGCGGTGATGGTCACGTCGCCGGTCACGGGCACATGGAGAAAATAGAAATCGTCCGCCGCTCCCCCGCTCGGGATGCCCACCCCGGCGGCGCTCACCGTGTAGGTGCCGCCGGCAAAAGTGGCGCCGGGAGGAATCGCCTGCGCGCCGATCTTCGAGCCGGTGAAGCGCTGATCCACCGCGCCGACATTCACGGTCACCTCCGCCGTGCCGGTGAATTGCCCGTCGCTCGCCGAGAGCCGCAGCACGTAGGTGCCCGCGCTGGAGAAAGTCGCAGTCGTTTGCGCGGCGCTCGCGCCGCCCAAGGTCACGGTTCCCGGGCCGCTCACTTTACTCCAGGTGAGCGTGAGCGCCGCCGGTTGGCCGTCGTCCGTCGCGGTCGCTTCGAGGAGCAGGCCGGTGCCTGCGGGGACGTTCACATTCGGCGCACTCGGGCTGGTGATCGTCACCGTCGGAACCACGTCGTTGTCGGCCATGGTCACGCTCGCGCTGCCGGTTCCGCCGATGTTGTAAAAGCCGCCGCCGAGGGTCACGACCACGGTCTCCGCGCCTTCGACCAGCAGGTCGTCCACCGGCGTGACGAGGAGCGTCGCGCTCGCAGCTCCGTCGGGGATCACCACGCTGGTCGGCAGGGCGCCGTAGTCGGCGGCAGACGCGGTGCCCCCGACGGTGAAGCTCACCGTCAACGCGCCCGCCGTCGAGCCGGTGCGGGTAAAGGTGAACTGCCCCGTGTTCGCACCCTGCTCGCCCGCCGCGGCGTCGGTGGCAGTGAGGGTCACGGTCGTCCCGGAAGTCGCATTGATCGCGACGTCGTCGAATGTCTTCACCGCGCCGTCATCCGCGGTGAGACGCAGCGTGTAGATGCCGGGCAGGGTGAAAGTCGCCGTGGTGTCGCTGGCGGCGACGTTCCCAAAGGAAGCAACTCCGGGCCCGCCGGCCTTGCTCCACGCCGTCGCGACCGCTCCGGGCGGCGCGGGCTTCGCGTCGTCGGTCACGGTGCCGTCGAGCGTGGCGGCACTGGGAAAGGTGAAGCTCGCATCGGTGCCGGCGCTGACCTGTGCGCCGACGTTTTCCGCCGCCGGGAGCACGGTCACGTTGTCGATCACCACGCTGCCCGCGGCGCTGGTCGAGCCGCTCGCCGCCGCGAGGCCCACGAAGACGCTGCTCCCCATTGCCAGCGTCTGCGGCGCGCCAAGCGCGACGAACGCGCCCGGCGTTCCGGCCGCATCCGGCGCGATCTGCGCGGCGAAGGAATTGCCCGTGCGCGTGATCTTCACCCAATACGGCTGCGCCACCGTCGCGCTGGCGCTGGCGCTGTTTGCCGCGGCGGTCGCGCGATAGATAAAGCGCCCGCCGTTCACGGCGGTCACGCCGCAGAAAACCGCGCGCGCATCGGCGGCGAGCGTCTCGCGAATCATCACTCCGGCCCGCGAATTGGACCCCGCGACATCCTGCACGCTTACGACGCGCGCGGTCACGGTCACGTTCCCCGTGGCGGGAGTCTGGATGAAATAGCAGTCGTCCGGCGTGCCGCCACTCGGGATGCCGCCACCCGCCGCGGAGATGGTGTGGGTGCCGCCGCTCGCGGTGTGGCTGGGCTCCACCGCCTGCGCTCCCACTTTCGCCCCCGCCAAGCCATCGGCCACGCCCGCGTTCACCGCCACATCGAGCGTGATCGGCAGGGCGGCTCCGGTCTCGGTGCAGCGCAGCACGTAGCTCCCGGCGATGGAGAAAGTCGCGCCGGTGTTGAGCGCGGCGGGTTGGTCGAAAGTGACGGTCCCCGGCCCGCTGAGTTTCGTCCACGCAAAGGTCGTCCCGGTCCGTCCGGCATTGCCGGTTTCCAAGGCCAGGCCCACCCCCGTCGGGATGTTCACGGCCGCCGTTTTCGGACTCACGAGATCGAGCGAAAGCAGCGCGAGATACGCACCCGGAATGACCTGCTGCGCGATGCCCGGCCCCTGCCACGCCACGGCCACGTGATCCCCGCCGCCGCCCTCCTTGTGCCGCGCCTCGATGTAGTAGGGCGTCCCGGCGGTCAGCACGAGGGCGATGGATTGCTGGGAAGCGTTCGCCGTCCATTGATACTGGCCCGTGGCACCCGCCACGGTGGCCCGCGTGACCGCGCTGGCGGGCGCGGCATTCGGGCTGATGCGCAGCTCGCCGCCATCGTCCGATGCGATCCAAAACGTGTAGCTGCCCGTGGTCGGCGGAATGACAAACCCGCGAATGGTGCTGCCGTAGTTGTCGCCGTGGGCCGACCCGCCATCCAACGAACTGAGGATCACCTGCGAGTCCGGGCTGTTCGGAAAATTCGGACTGCCCGTCAGGTTGCTCACGCTGTTGCCGGCGAGGTTTTCGTAGAAACTCCGGATGACCGCGCCCGGCTGATACCCGGCGGGGATGTTCACCAGCGTCACCACCACGGTCGCGTCCGCGGTCTGCGCCGGGGTGCCGTGGTCGGTCGCGCGCACGGTCAGCGTATAGACGGGCTGCGCGGTCGCCTCGGTATCGGCGGCGACGGTGATCTGGCCGGACTCGGCATTGATCGCGAAGGCGTTCCCCGGGTTCCCCGCCACAATGGAGAAAAGCGGAAACTCGGAACGATCGACATCGCTGCCCGTCACCTGGAAAACCTTCGTGCCGACGCGCGCGTGCTCGGGAATCGTCACCGCGCCGCCCGTGATCGTGGGCGTCTCGTTCACGTCGGTCACGCTGATGACCACGCGGATGGATTCATCGAGCGCCGGGGCCGCCGCATCGGTGACCGTGACAAAGAGCTGACACGTCGCGGGATCATCCCATTGCAGCGAGAGCGCCTCGAAATTCAACTGGGCCGACGCCGCCACCGTGACCGCGCCGGTCGTCGGGTGGATGGCAAACGCCCCGCCAATGTTGCCCGAGGCGATGGCGAAGGTCAGCGGGTTCGCGCCGTGGCTGTTCCGTGGCGCCACGGTGCCGACCGCGGACGCATTCGCGCTGTTTTCCGCGATGCTAAAACGCTCCGGCTTCACGCCGCCCGCGACCGTGCCGGTGATGAGATACGCGCCGAGCGAGTCGTAGTCCGAGTAGCCATCCACCAGCGGAGCGCCGCGGCCCACGCCGCTCACCCGCAACGTGAAATCGCCCGCGCCGAGGGTGGCGCTCACGGTCGCGCTGAGGCCGGTGTCGGGATTGTTCGAGGCCACCAGCACATTGGCCGAGTTGTAGATCTCCGCGAGGATGTCGAGATTGGGCCCGGCGCTGACCGCGCTCACGGTGAGCGCCACCGCCCCGCCCGTAGTCGTGAAGCGGAAGGCATCCACATCGGCCCCCGTTTCGATGATCCCTTCGTTCGAAACCGAGCTGTCCGGCAGGATTTCCAAGTAGGGAGCCGTCGCGAACGTGTCGGCGTAGTCGTCGGTCCGGTAGTCCACCGTGTTGTTGTTGTTCACGATGATCGCCAGATCGTCCTGCAGGTTGTTCGCGCTGGCGTACTCCCCTCGCGACCACTGCACGAGGTTCACGTAATAGCCCACACCCATGATGGGTGCCCAGGCCACCTCGCCGGAACCGTGACCGCCATAGTAACCTTCCGACGGCGTCACCCGCCCATCGTGCCCGAGCCCGAGGGCGTGTCCAAGTTCGTGCGAGGCGACCTCCGCCGCCGCCTTCCCTGTGGTGTAAAAGGACCAGTTCACCCGGTCGCCGCTGTCATTGAAGGAACCGATGTAGGACACCCCGCCGGCCCCTGGCGCGGCCGTGTTGGTCGGCGTCAGGATGCAGCGCTGGCGGTGCCCGGAGCCCGCGTTGTCAAAGACCCGGCGGTCCGTGGTCACGTTGATATTGAAGGGCGCAAAATCCTCCGCGACGCGCTGCCACACCTCCTTGATCTGCGCGTTGCTTGCGCCCGAGGGGGCCGCGTCGAAACTGCCCCAACCCACAAACGGCCCCTTCTCTCCGTCGAAGTCCAGGTAGATCACGCCCGTCGCTCCCGGCAGACTCTGCAAAGGAATCACGCCGTTTTGATACTCCGGAATCGGGATGTCCGTGGGATGCGTCTGCGGCGCTTCCTGCGGCTCGGCGGCGGCCATGCGGGCGAGGTCCGGCGGCGCGAGATTGTAGCAGATCACCTGCTCGATGCTCCGCTCCACCAGCATCGGCGCGCCACCCGCCCCAGCGGGTTCCACGCGAAAAGCCACGCGGCTTTTGTCAAAGCGCACGCTCCCCACCATCGCCCCCGCCACGCCCGGCACCGTCTGGCGCTGGAAGAAATAGAACCCCGGCTCCGGCAGCGTCAGCCGCCCCTGCACGAGCAGCACTCCCTGCGCATCGTGCCGCACCAACTCCACCGCGCCCTCCGCCGCCCGCCCATCCGGCAGGGTGAAAGCCACGCGCTGGCCCGCGGCATCCATGATTTTCTCGAGAAAATCTTCTGCCAGCGGCAGCACCGCCGGTGCCCGGCCGAGGGCTTCCGCGACCGCCGCGCCGGTGGGCACCGGACGCGCGCCTGGCCGCCCCGGGGTGTGCCGCGCAGCCTGCGCCGAAGTGGCCGCGCGCTCCCCCGCGCCGCGCCCGGCGGGAGCGGGCGTGGCCGGAGAGGACGCGTCTGCCACCGCCGCGGGCCCGTGGTGCTGCCAGAAAAGGGCAACGCCCAGCGCCAGCAATAACGCGAGGACAACGAGGGCGGGAAACCGCTTGGGCATGGAATGAGGGGAGTGAGGGATAGGCTCCTTGCGCTCCGCCGACCGGCGCGAGCGAAGCAGCCGGCGGACCTTAGCCGACGAGCCATGGCAGGCAAGCGCAGACCCTGCCCCGGCGCGCCCCCTCCCTGCCGGTCACCCACCGCACCGCCGCCTCGCTTTGGGTCCGCCAGGATTTCGGCCCGGCGCGTGCGGCACAGACTCCTACCCACTTTCACAAACATCCGGACGGTTCTACCGGGGAACGGGATTACGGATTTTTGCCAAGTGACGGAATTTCACAAAGGTGTTTCCGGTTCGAATGTCAGGCCTTTTGGGACCGATGGTCTGAGGTCCGACGAGAACTTCACGAACGCGGAACCTGCGGTGCGATCACCTTTCATTTTTTGAATTCGGGTATATCTCAGGAGTCCACATGATTCAGCCCCGCCCACCGTTCGCCGGTTTGCACCCATTGCAGCGGACTTTTCTTGCCACCGCTCTCCTGCTCGCCGCCTCGCTGGCCGTCACCCGCGCAGTGGAGATCACGCCGGCGCAGCGGGAGTTTTTCGAAGCGAAGGTGCGGCCGATTTTGGCGGAGCACTGTTACTCGTGTCACAACAGCGTGGATAAGATGAAGGGCGATCTGGCGCTGGATTATCGCGGGGCGGTGCTGGCGGGAAAGGTGGTCGTGCCGGGCGATCCGGCGAAGAGTCCGCTGATCCTCGCGGTGCAGCACGCGAAGGACTATGACCCGATGCCGTCGAAAGCGCCGAAGCTTTCGAGCCTGAGCATCAAGCATCTGGAGGAATGGATCGCGATGGGTGCGCCCGATCCGCGGACGGAGAAGCCGACGAAGGCGGACCTGGCGGGCCAGCTGGACTGGGGGGCGGTGCGCGACAAGCGGGCGGAGTGGTGGGCGTTTCAGCCGGTGGTGAAAACGGAGCCGCCGCGGGCGGAGGACGCGGCGTGGAATGGCGGGGCGATTGATCGTTTCATCTTCGCGGGGCTGAAGGCGAATGGCTTGCAGGCAGCGCCGGTGGCTGAGCCGGGGGCGTTGGTGCGGCGGCTGCATCTTATCCTCACGGGGTTGCCGCCGCCGCCGGAGGTGGTGGGGGCTTTTGTGGCGCAGCCGACCGAAGCGGCCTACACCGCGCTGGTGGATGGCCTGCTGGCCTCGCCCCGCTACGGCGAGCGGTGGGCGCGTTACTGGATGGATTGGTATCGCTACGCCGAGTCCCACGGCAGCGAGGGCGACCCGGATCTTCCCCACGCGCGGCAATACCGCGACTATCTCATCCGCGCCTTCAATGCCGACGTGCCCGGCGACCAACTCATCCGCGAGCATCTGGCGGGCGACCTTTTGTCCAAGCCACGGATCAACGCGGAGCTTGGCCTCAATGAATCCGCGATCGGCCCCGCGCATCTGCGGATGGTCCCGCATGGCTTCGGCGTGGCCGATGCCTACGACGAGCAAATCACTTTTACCGACAACCAGATCGACGTGGTCTCGAAAGCCATGCTTGGCCTGACGGTCTCGTGCGCCCGCTGCCACAACCATAAGTTCGATCCCATCAGTCAGGCGGACTTCTACAAGTTCTATGGCGTCATGGTGAGCAGCCGTCCGGCAACGGTCAATGTGGACTCGCCGGAGCTGCAGAACCTGCACCGCGCGGAGATCGAGAAGCTCAAGGGTGCGATCCGCAGTGGGTTCGCCGCGCAGTGGCTCGGCGAGGTGGATGCCGCGATGGGTCGGCTGGAGAAAGCAGACCTCGGCAAGCTCGATGAAAAGCATCCGCTGGGGGCGTGGGCGAAACTGCGGGACCTCGCGCCCGCCGACATCGGGCGACAGTTGGAAACGATGCGCGCCACTCTCGCGGCGGGTCGCGAGCACAACGAGAAGGCGAAGAAGAATGCGACCTTTTACGCGGACCTGCGCGATCAGGCGACCTATGACCGGTGGTTTCACACGGGCAACGGACTTGGGGCGAAAGTCAGCCCGGCAGGGGCGTTCGCGCTGGAGAACGCCGGTGGAAAAGTCTTCACCGGCATCTACCCTGCGGGCATTTACTCCCATCTCATTTCGGACAAACACAGCGGCTTTCTCACCTCGGTCTTTCACCAGGCTGCGGGCAAGGCCGCATCCGTGCGGGCCTTCGGCTCCGGAGCCATCGCCCGCTTCACCCTCCGGAGTTACCCGCTGGTTCATGGCGGGCTGCATCCGGTGGCGAATCTGAAGCCCGCGCCGGGCTGGGTGAATGTCGCGCGCTACGAGTATTGGAAAGGCGAGAAGGGTTACTTTCAAATCAACACCGCCGCCGACAGCACCGTCGCCCCTGGGCCGGGACGCTCCTGGTTCGGGATGCTCGAAGCCTACGCCGGGAATGATGGGATGCGGGAACTGGGCACGCCGGTGGTGGCGCTGCCGGATTCCGACAAGATCGCCGACCGCGCGTCGCTCCTCCTTTTCTACCGCGAGGCCCTGCGCGCCGCGGTCGCCGCGTGGCAGTCGGAAAAGATGACCGACGCGCAGGCGCAACTGCTCGATGCGTTGGTGAGCCGGGGCTTTCTGGCCAATGACTCCGCGGCGCTGCCGGCGAATTTGGCGCCGCTCGTGGAGACCTATCGGAAGCTCGCCGTGGAGATTCGGATTGCGCAGCGTGCGCCGGGCGTGGTGGAGGGCGAGGTCTGGGATCAGCCGATGCTGGTCCGCGGGGATTACAAAAAAGAGGAGGCTCCGGTGGCGCGCGGCTTTTTGGAAATCTTCCCGAGCAAGCCATACCCAAAAACCGGGAGCGGGCGGCTGGAACTGGCGAACGACATTCTCGCCGACCGCAATCCGCTGACCACGCGCGTGCTCGTGAACCGGCTGTGGCATCACACCTTCGGACGCGGCATCGTGGCCTCGGCGGATAACTTCGGCCGCCTCGGCACGGAACCCACCCACCCCCAGCTCCTCGATCATCTGGCCGCCGACTTCCGCGAAAATGGCTGGTCGATGAAACGGTTCGTGCGCGGGTTGGTGCTGAGTCGCGCGTTTCGCTCCGCCAGCGCTCCGCCCGCCTTCAATGGCGACAAGGATCCGGAAAACCTGCGGCTGGCCTGCTTCACCCCGCGCCGCCTGGATGCGGAAGCCATCCTCGACAGCATCCGCTTTGTCGCCGCCAACGAGACGCCGAAGCGCGCCGTCTTTACTCCGATGCAGCGCAACGAACTCGATGGCTTTCTCACGACCTTCAACCTCCCGATCCCGACCTCGACGACCGGCGTGCGGAACTCCACCAACGTCCCCGCGCAGGCGCTCACGCTGCTGAACGGGCGGACCGTCGGCGAGGCCGCGCGGCAGTGGTCGCAGCGCGTGTCCGAGAGCCGCGAACTGGCCACGCCCGAGGCGAAGATCGACGCCCTCTTCATGCAAGCCTACGCCCGCCGCGCCACGGCGGCGGAAACCGCCGCGTGCCTCGAATTCATCAACGGCGAGCCGGCGAAGGAAAGCGCCGAACCGGAGCGCCGCGGTCGCAAGCAGGCCGCCGCTCCGGCAGGCGATCCTTACTTCCGCATCGCCCACGCCATCCTCAACTCCAAGGAATTGATCTATGTCTATTAGCCGCCACAGCCGCCGCGAGTTTCTCAAGCTGACCTCCCGCGGGGTCAGCGCCTTTGCCCTGTCCAGCTTAGTCAACGCCGCCGGAACGGCCTCACCCATCCCACGGCTGCATCACCAGCCCCGCGCCAAGTCGGTGATCTTTCTCTACATGTCGGGCGGGGTCTCGCATGTGGACTCCTTTGATCCCAAGCCGCTGCTCAAGCAACGCCACGGGCAACCCATGCCTGTCCCGATTGAGCGCACGGTTTTCGACAACAACGGAAACATCATGGCCTCGCCGTGGGAGATCGGGAAATACGGACAGTCCGGCATTGAGATGACGAACATGTTTCCCAAAATCGCGGCGCGGGCCGACGACCTCGCGATCATCCGCTCGATGACGGCGAAGTTCAGCGAGCACGCGCAGGGCAACTTTTTCATGCACACCGGCTTTCCCTTTCTCGGCTACCCGAGCGCCGGCGCATGGGTGAGCCATGGGTGCGGTACGGCGAACCCCAACCTGCCCGGCTACATCGTGCTGAGGTCCAAGAAAGCCGCCATCCCGCACGGTGGCGTGAGCATCTTTGGCAATGCCTTTCTCCCCGCGACCAACCAAGGCTCCATCTTTAACATCTCGGATAACCAGGCCGTGCCGGACATTTCCCCCTCCATGCTCAAGGCCGAGCAGCGCCGCTCGCTGGATCTCATCGGGAAACTCGACCGCGGCTTTGCGGATCGCGTCGCCGCCAAGGACGCGGTGATGGCTTCGGTCGCGAACGCGGAGACCGCCTTTCTCATGCAGGAGGCGGTGCCCGAGTTGACCGACATCTCGTCCGAATCCGCGGCCACCAAAAAGCGCTACGGAGTCGATAGCCCCAATGAGACCCAGGCGGAATACGCGCGCCAATGCCTAATGGCGCGCCGCCTCGTCGAGCGCGGCGTGCGCTTTGTCGAGCTGTCGTGCTGCAACCAAGGGATCGGCGGCGGCAACGGTGGCAACCCATGGGACCAGCACAGCGATTTGCAAAAGGGACACGGCGCCATGGCTGAGCAGATCGACGGACCCATCGCCGCGCTCATCGGCGACCTGAAAGATCGCGGGATGCTCGAAGAGACGCTCATCGTTTTCACCGGCGAATTTGGCCGCACGCCGTTCTCGCAAGGCACCAACGGCCGCGACCACAACCCTTACGGCTTCAGCCTGTGGCTCGCGGGTGGGGGCATCAAAGGAGGCGTCACCTACGGAGCCACCGATGACTTCGGCTACCGCGCCGTCACCGATGTGAGCACGGTCTACGATCTCTGGGCCACCGTGCTGCACATGCTGGGCATCGACCACGAGCGCCTGACCTTCCGCTGGAGCGGCCGCGACCTCCGCCTCACCGACGTGCATGGCAAGGTGCTCCGCGAAGTGCTGGTCTGAGTGGGGACGACCGGGGCTGGTGAGCTATCCGGCGATTGGTAAAGCGGCCCTGGCCGCCAGCAGCCCCCGTTTTCATTGGCGTCGCCAAGCGCGCACCATCTACAAGATTCCGCCATGCCCACCACGCTCCACACTTTCGCCCAACCCCTGCTCCCGCGCGCCTTGGTGTGCGCGGTCATCACCCTGACGGCAGCCGTTTCGCTCCGCGCGCAGGATCCGAAATCCTACAACGCCGCCGACGCCAAGGCGCGCACGGCGGCGGAGGAACTCGCCGCCTTCACGCTGCCGGAGGGCTTCACCATGGAGCTGGTGGCGAGCGAGGAAACGGGCGTGCCGAAGGCGGCGATGACGGCGTTCGACGACGCCGGGCGGCTGTGGTCGGTCACGGCCACGGAATATCCGCGCGACCGGGAGCCGGGCATCTGGCAGCAGAAAGGCAAGGATCGCGTGGTGGTGCTGGATGCGCCGCTGGGCAAGGGGCCGCACACCGCGCGGGTCTTCGCCGATGGCATGATGATGCCGCTCTCGGTGCTCCCGTACGGGCGCGGGGCGTTCGTGGCGCAAGGGCCGGAGATCATTTTCCTCGACGACAAAGACGGCGACGGCAAGGCGGACGACCGGCGCGTGTTGATGAAGGGTTTCGGCGTGCAGGACACCCACACGCTGCCGCATCAGCTCACGCAGATGCCGGGCGCGCGCATCGTCTTTTCCCAGGGCGTGCTCAATAACGGCAAAGCCAGCGACGCCGCCGGAAAGGCGTTCGATTTCAACAAGACGCTGATCGCCTCGATGAAGCCCGACGGCACCGACACGCGGATCATCGGCGCGGGGCTGAACAACATCTGGGCCTGGGCGCACAGCCGCACCGGGCGCGTCTTTTTTCACGAGGCCAATGACTTCGGTTACAGCGTGGTGCCCTTCGAGGAAGACACCTCCTACCCCAGCTTTATGGCGACGAAGCTGCACCCCGCGTCGCCGCTGCATCCGCCGACCGCGGAGGGGCTGAACCTCGGCGGGACGGGGTTTTCCGGGATGGCGATGTGCGACGACAAAAGCGGGTCGTATCCCGCGCCGTGGCACGGGTGCCTTTTCGTGGCGAATCCAATCCTCGGGAAAATCCACGCGGTCACGGCAACGCTCGGCGAAAACGGCGTGTGGACTTTCAAAAAGGCGGGCGACCTCGTGACGTGCGCGGACCCGATGTTCCGGCCGGTGGCGATCACCTTCGGCCCGGATGGCTGCCTCTACATCACCGACTGGTACAACCGCATCATCTCGCACAACGAAGTCGCGCG
>CAYQBV010000051.1:0-18372 GCA_964415705.1 uncultured Chthoniobacter sp.
GCTACTTTTCGAGCGGCACTTCGTGGTATTCCAGCGCCCATTCGCGCATGAAGCGCACGCGCTCCGGGCGGATGCGGTAGATGATGAGCGCGGGATTTTCCGGCGAGCCGAGATAGCGCCGGAGCAGTGGGTTGCTTTCCCAAATCTCGCGCAGCAGCACTGGGTCGGTCAGCACTTCGGCGACGCCGGTGATGCGCACCTGGTCGTGCTGCTCGTCGAGGTAGCACAGTTCCACTTTCGGGTTCGCGGCGATCTCGCGGGTCTTGCCGTAGCTCCGCAGGTTCGCGACGTAGATCGTGAACCCGTCCACCCGTACCGGCGAGACCGGGCGCACGCGGGGTTGGTCGCCGTCGAGGGTGGCCAGTTGCGGAAACTTCGCGCGCGCGATGACGGCCTGCGCCAGCGCGGGCAGTTCGGCGGGATCGACGGAAGCAGGACCAGGCATGCCTTTCAGCGCCACTACGCGACCCGACTGCCTACGCCGGAGCGCCGCTCAGACCAGGAAGGTCGGGTGCGATCGCCGGGCCTTCCTCGCGCGTGAGCGGCGGCGGTTCGGTCGCACGCGGGCGCTTGCTGGCGACCGGTGGGGGCGGCGACTGCATCCGGCCGGTCTCGATGATGTCCTTGATCTGTTTGCCATCGAGGGTTTCGAACTCGAGCAGCGCCTTGGCGATGATTTCGAGCTTGTCGCGGTTGTCGGTGATCAGTTTGAGCGCCCGGGCGTAAGCGTCATCGCACAAGCGGCGCACCTCGGCGTCGATCTGCTGCGCGGTGGCCTCACTGTATTCGCGGCCCTGGCCGAGGTTGCTGCCGAGGAAGACGGAGTCGTCGTTTTTCCCGTACTCGACCATGCCCATCTTCTCGCTCATGCCCCATTCGCAGACCATTTTCCGCGAAAGGCGCGTCATCTGTTTGATGTCCATGCCGGCACCCGTGGAAAGATCGTGCGTGTAGAGTTCCTCCGCGATCCGTCCGGCGGAAATCATCGCCAGCACGTCGAGCGCCTGTTTGCGGCCCATCGAGAGTTGGTCGCCTTCGGGCAGCGACATCGTCACCCCGAGCGCGTTGCCGCGGGGGATGATCGTCACCTTGTGCAGTGGGTCGGTGTGCTCCAGCAGCACGCTGACCAGCGCGTGCCCGGACTCGTGCCAGGCGGTGGAGACTTTCTCCTTCTCGCTCATCGCCATGCTGCGGCGCTCGCGGCCCCAGCGGACCTTGTCGCGGGCTTCTTCAAACTCGGCGTTGGTGATCGCCTTCATCCCGCGTCGTGCGGCGATCAGCGCCGCCTCGTTGATCACGTTCGCGAGTTCCGCGCCGGAGAATCCGGGCGTGCCGCGCGCGACGACGGAGAGGTCCACGCCATCCGCGAGCTTCACCTTTTTCGCATGCACGCGGAGGATTTCCTCGCGGCCTTTCACGTCGGGCAGCGGCACCGTGACCTGGCGGTCAAAACGGCCCGGACGCAGCAGCGCGGGGTCGAGCACGTCCGCGCGGTTCGTCGCGGCGATGATGATCACGCCTTCCTGCGTGTCAAAGCCGTCCATCTCGACGAGCAGCGCATTGAGCGTCTGCTCGCGCTCGTCGTGCCCGCCGCCCATGCCGTGTCCGCGATGGCGGCCCACGGCGTCGATTTCATCAATGAAAATGAGGCACGGCGCGGATTTTTTCCCCTGCTCAAACATGTCGCGCACGCGGCTCGCGCCCACGCCCACGAACATCTCCACGAAGTCCGAGCCGCTGATCGAAAAGAACGGCACATCCGCCTCGCCGGCGATGGCGCGGGCGAGCAGCGTCTTGCCCGTGCCCGGCAACCCGACCATGAGCACGCCCTTCGGGATGCGACCGCCGAGTTTCTGGAATTTTTTCGGATCGCTCAGGAACTCGACAATCTCCTGCACCTCGTCCTTCGCCTCCTCGACGCCCGCCACGTCCTTAAAGGTGATCTTGTTTTTATCCCGCGCCATCATCCGCGCCTTGGATTTGCCGAAACTCATCGCGCCCTTCCCGGCCATGCGGATCTGCTGGCGGAAGAAAAAATAGAGGATCACCACGAAGAGCAGCAGCGGCATGAAGATGTTCAGCAGCGCCGAAAACATCGGGGAGTTGCTGGTCTTCGGTGTGACCTTGATGCCCTTTTCCTTGAGCGTCCACTTCAGGTCGGGATCAAACTGGAGGTTGATCTGCGTCTTGAATTTCTCGGCGACTGGCTTTGGTCCCGTGCTGTCGGTCTTCAGGAATCCTTCGAGATAATCCGTGGGATTGCCCGGTTCGGAAATGAGGTCGATGCCCTTCTCCTTGTCGATGCGATCGCTGTCGAGCAGTTCGAGGAATTGCGGATACGGCACATCCTTCGTGCCGCCGACCAGCGGGCCGCCTTTATTGAAAACGTAGGCGCCCCCGATCATCGCGATGGCGATGCCAAAGAGCATCAGCCCGCGCCAGTTGAAATTGGGATCGCCGCCGCCATTGCCATTCGGCGGGCGGCTTTGCTTCGGTGAACGAGGTTCAGGCTGGGACATAGTGGTTTCGGGCTGCTGGAAGAAAGCGGGCCGCGCAAGAGGATCGTCTCAACCTGCACAACGGATGCTTCCTACCGGCCGGGAAGCTAGGGGCTTGCCAAGTTTGGTCAACCCGGATTCAGAACCCCACAAATGCTCGCCAGAACCCTGTCGGGAGCGATTCGGAGGGTTCTTTTTAGGGCTCGCTCTCATCGCTGCGAACTTTCTACTTTTGCCCCATGAAAACCCCCGCCGCCCTAGCTCTGGCACTCCTCTTCAGCCTGCCGGCGCTGCCCGCGGCCGAGCCCAAGGGCGTGGTCATCGCCAGCTATAACGTCGAAAACTATGTCGGGATCAGCCCGGTCACAGAAGGCGGACGGACGCCGGCGAAGCCCAAGACGGAAGCGGCCATCGCAGCGCTCATCCGCGTGATCAAGGAGGTCAACCCCGACATTCTCGGCGTCTGCGAGATGGGTTCGCCGGAGCGGTTCGAGGACTTCAAAAAGCGGCTCGCCGCCGCCGGGCTCGGCTACGTGGATGCCGAATACCTTCAGGCCGCGGACCCTGACCGCCATCTTGCGCTCGTCAGCCGCTTCCCCATCGTGGCGCGAAACTCGCAAGCCGACGTGCCCTTTGAACTCAACGGCCAGCCGGAAAAGGTGCGCCGCGGCTTCCTCGACGTGACCATCCAGGTCGCGCCCGACTACCAGCTCCGCATGGTCGGCGCGCATCTCAAATCGAAGCTGGCTGTGGCCCAAGGCGAGGCCGGCATCCGGCGGCATGAAGCGCAGCAGTTGCGCCGGCATCTGGAGAAAATCCTCGTCCCAAACCCGGGGACGAATCTCGTCTGTTACGGCGATTTCAACGACACCAAGGACACTCCGATGTTCGCCGAGATCAGCGGCATCCGCGGCACCCCCACCTACCTCGACGACATCCCGGCGAAAGACGACCTCGGCGACCGCTGGACGCACTGCTGGAAAGCCGCCGACCTCTACTCGCGCATCGACTACCTGTTCGCCAGCCCGGCACTCGTGCGCGAAGTCGTGGCCGGCTCGGGGCGCGTTGATCGTTCGGATGTCTGGAGCGCCGCGAGCGACCACCGCGCGGTCTCGGCCACGATCATTCCCGTGAACAAAAAATGAACCTGACCACCCCACTCCGCCCGCTCTTGGCGATCGCCGCCGCTTTTGCCCTGCACTCTGCCGCCGCGTGCGCTGGCGATGCCGGGACGGATTGGAATGCGATCACGGACCTGGATGCCGGGCCGCGGGAAAAACCGCCGACCGAGGAGGGCGCGCGGCTGATGATTCACGCCCACTTGGTTCGGCAGGAAAAGGCACTCCGGGCCTTCCTCGGTGCGCATCCCGAGGACGCGCGAATCTTTGAAGCGCGGCTCCGGCTGGCGCGCGCGCTGCAAATTCGCGGCGACTTCGAGAATTCCGACAAGGTGCGCGCCGAGGGCCACCGCCTGCTCGACGATTTGGAGAAAAGCGCCACGCCCGCGCAGCGCGTGGAACTCGACTTCGCGAAAGTCACGCGCCTCATGCGCAATCTCCGCGAGGTCACGCCCGCCCGGCGCGAGGAGGTGCGCGCCGCCGCCCGCAAATTCCAGGAGGCCCATCCTGCCGACCGCCGGCTGGCCGCACTGCTCGCGGAAGTCGCCACGCTTTTCGACGCCCAGCCGAAGGTCAAAGAGGCGCTCCTCGCGGATGCCCAGCCGCTGGCCCAGGACGCCGAACTCAAGGCCCGCATCGCCGACGACCTGAAGCGCGTGCGCCTGCTCGGCGAAGTGGTGCCGCTGAGTTTCACCTCCATCCAGGGCCGCGACATCAAGCTCGCCGACCTCCGCGGACGCCCCGTGCTGATCGTGTTTTTCGCGGGCGCGTCGCGGCCGTCAGTGGGCGCGATCGCCAACGTGCAGAACACGCTCACGGAGTTGCCGCCGAGCAGCGTCCACGTGCTCGGGGTGAGTCTCGATGACAAGCGCGAGGCGCTCGACGCGGTGCTCAAAACGCGGGCGCTCACGTGGCCCGTCGCCTTCGATGGCAAGAGCTGGGAAAGCCCGCTTGTCCGCGCGCTCGGCATCAATGCCGTCCCGACCGTCTGGCTCCTCGACGCCCGCGGCCGCCTGCGCTCGCTGAACGCCCTCGACGGCACCACCAGCCAGGTGCGTCTGCTCCTCCGCGAACGCTGATCCGCTCAGCGTTGCCCGATCACCCGCGCCGGATTTCCCGCCACCACCGCGCCGGGCGGCACGTCTTTCACCACCACCGCGCCGGCCCCGATCACCGCGCCGTCGCCGATCTTGATTGCGCCGATGATCACCGCATTCGCGCCCACATCCACCCGATCTCCGAGCACCGGACATCCTCCCGGCGTGCCGTCCTCGAGCGTTTTGTTTCCGATGGTGACGGACTGCCGCAGCGTGCAATACGCGCCGATGACCGCGCTCTCATGGACCACCAGCCCCTGCCCGTGAAAGAGCCGCAGGCCCGGCCCCACGCGCGTCTTGAACCGCAACTCGATGCCCAGCACCCACTCCACGCCCACGCGATACGCCGCCAGCACCGGCGCACCGAGCAGCCACCACGGCTCCGGCCAGCCGCGCACCCATTGCGCGACACGAAAAAGTAGCAGCACGATCTGGCCCTTCTCGTTGCCACGGTTCGCCTCCCAGTCGCAAAGCCAGTCCTTCATTTTGCGGGCTCCAGGTATTTGAGATAGATCGCCTCGACCGCGCGCGTCATGGCTTCGGCGGAAAAACGGGCGCGCACTTTCGCCAGCGCCGCCGTCGCGTAACGCTGCGCCAGCGCGGGTTGCGCGATCATTTCCCCAATGCGCGCGGCAAATCCGGCGCGGTCGTCCGGCGCCACCAGCGCGCAGTCATCGCCATCGGCGAGCACCTCTTCCACGCCGTCCAGCCGCGAGGCCACGATGGGCAGACCCACGGCCATCGCTTCGAGGATGGTGATGGGCAGGCCCTCGTAGCGCGAAGTCAGGAGCAGCATGTCGAGCGCAGGATACAGCGCCGTCATGTCGCCGACATAGCCCAGAAAACGCACCCGCTCGCCGAGCCCGAGCGCCGCCGCCTGCGCCCGCAGCGCTGCGTCATCGTCGCCCGTGCCGACGATCACGAAACACGCCTGCGAATGCCGCGCCACCACGTCCGCCGCGACCTCGAGAAAGAGCGCGAAATTTTTCTGATAAGTCAGCCGCCCGATCCCGCCCACCACGAACGCCTCCTCCGGGAGCGCCCACTTTTTTCGCGCCGCCGCGCGCTGCTCCGGACGCGGCTGGAAAATGGCGAGGTCGATGCCGTTGTGCAGCGTCGTCGTGCGGGCCTCGGTCATCCCTTCGTGCGCCACGAGAAAGCGGCGCGTCGATTCCGAAACCGCGCAGACGTGGGTGGAAAAACGGTTGGTCCAAGTGTCGGCTGCAGGAACCCAGCGCCGCGGGTCGGCGAGCTTGTCGTTGCAGTGGTCGTGGTTGATCCGCACCGGCACGCCGAGCAGCGCCGCGAGCGGTTTCGCGATCACATTGGCCGCGAGCAAATGGCAATGCACCACGTCGTAGCGCCGCGTGAGCATGAGCCACGCGAGCAGCGGCACGTAGCTCGGAAAGCGGTGATCGAACGACAGCGAGCGGACCGGGACGCCGGTCCCGCGGATGCGCTCCCAGAAAACGCCGCGCCCGTGCAGACACGCGGCCTCGGGCTGGAAGCGCGCGCGATCCGCGTGCGCGAGCAAATTCCACAGCACCACCTGCGCGCCGCCGAGGTCGAGGCTGTCGATCACGTGCAGCACGCGAAATTTCGCCGGAGGGATCATCGCGTCAGTCCGGCGAGAAAGGAATCCACGTTTTTCCCGTTGTCATGCAGCGCGGTGACAAACTTTTCCGCCTGACTTTGCAGCACGCCGCGCGCTCCGCGATCGCGCATCAGCCGCGCCGCCTCGGCGAAAAACTTCTCCCCGTCGTCACCCGCGCACCGCCCCGTGCCGTAGCGCGTGAGCACGGTGTCGGGATCGACCGCGAGCGAGAGGATGGCCGCACTGCCCTGCGCCGCCTGGATGAAGCTGTTCGGAAAGCCCTCGGCCTCCGACGTGTTCACAAAAATCTCCGCGCGGTCAGACCATTGCTGGATCCCGGGATATGGCACCCGGCGCAGGAATTCGACATTCGCCAGCGTCCGCGCGCGGCTTTCCACCGAGTCCCAGACGCCTTGCAAAGTCCGATCCGCGGGCTGGCCGTCGTCGCCGCCCACGATGGTCACCTGATGCCCGCGCTTGGCGAGTTCCGCCGCGAGCAGCGCGAACTGCAACTCCGCACCGCCCGGCGTCTGCTTCGCCGCGGGATCGAGCACGAGATGCGCGGAGCTGGAAAGGAAGAGGAATTTCATGACAGCAGAGCAAAGCGTCCCACGAGGCGGTCTGCCACCAGCCGGAGCAGCAGCCCCGGATCGAGCACGGCGGCCCGGACCAGTTCCACGAGGCCCGCCAGCGGACGCTCGCCGATCAAACCCCGTCCGATCTTTGCCCGGTGCAACGTGAGCGTCCGGCGAAACTCGCGCCTCCCGGCCAGCGCCGGATGCGCCGCCCGGTAAATGGCGAGCAGACGCGCATACACCTCCATGAATTCCGGAAGCTCCGCCGCCGTCACGCCCGTGCGCAGGCACAGCATTTTGCCGAGGTCCCGGTCGGATATCTTTTCCGCAATGGTGCGCGCCAGCACCCTGCGCAGCACCCGCTCCGATTCCGCGCGCACCGTCTCGCGCCCGCTATGCTGCAGTGATTGCGCGACGTGCCGATAGACGACGAGCCGCGCGGAAAGATTCGCCGCCGGGTGTTCCGCCGCGACGCGCATCCACAAGTCGTAGTCCTGGCAGATGCGAAAGGATTCGTCGTAGCCGCCGAGCCCCGCCACGACCTCACGCCGGAAGACCGCCGCGGTGTGGACGAACGGATTCTCCCACAGCCCCGCCCACGCGATGCTCTCCGGCCCGGCCGCCACGTCGAGCAGTCCCGTGAATTTGCCCCGCTCATCCACCAGCCACGCCTGGCAACCAAGCAGCGCCAGATTTTCATCCTGCCGCAGCCGCTCCATCTGCCGCTCCAGCCGCCGCGGGCGCGAGAGGTCGTCCGCGTCCTGCCGCGCCACCCACATCCCGCGCGCCAGCGCCAGGCCTTGATTCAGGCACGGCGTCTGGCCCTTGTTCCGTTCGTTGCGCACGAGCCGGATGCGCGGATCGCGGTAGCTCTCGACGATCGCCACGCTGTCGTCGCGCGAGCCGTCGTCCACGATGACAAACTCGAAGTCGCCGAACGTCTGCCCGAGGATGCTCTCGACCGACGAGCGCAAATACGGCGCGGCGTCGAACATCGTCATCAGCACGCTCACCGGCGGTGCGGGGGAGAAGCCTGCTTTCACGGGAGACAGATTTCTGGAAGGCCGAGGAGCCGGCGGAAAATCGACCGATGCCGCTCCAGCCAGCGCTCCGCGGCGAAGAGGGCAACGGCGCGGCGGCGCGCGTGCCCGCTGAACTCCGGCCACCGCTCCGCGATCTCGGCGACCGCCGCAGCCATCGCCGCGGCATCGGGCGCGTACATCCGCTCCCAATCCTCCGGCACCGGCAGCAGCCGGCCCGAACCGGCATCAACCAGCTCCGGCAATCCGCCGCTCGCCGGACCGACCACCGGCAGCCCGCTCGCAAGCGCCTCGATGACCACCGTGGGACACGGGTCCATATATTTCGGATGCAGCAGCACGTGGTGCGCGCGGCACAGCGCTGCGGCTTCGCTTTGGGAAAAGGACGGCCGCAGCGTCACGAGGTCGTCCACTCCGAGTTCCTCCATCGTCCGCCGGACCTCCCTCGCAGCCCGCGGCCACTGCAGCTCACCCGCGATGGTCAGCCGGGCGGCGCGGCCCGTGCGGCGCACCTCCGCGAGACAGCGCAGCGCCACGAGCACGCGGTCGGCGTAGGTGTGCGTGCCCATCGCCAGCAGGCGGATTTCTGCGAGCGGCGGCGGTGTTTCCGCCGGGGAAAAAAGCGCGGTGTCCACGGGATTGAACAGTACCTCGGCAGGGCACGACACCCGGCCCAGCAGCCGGTCGGCGGACGCGCGGCAGAAGGCGCTTTGGTACACGACGAAATCCGCCTCCATGAGCAACTCACGCATGGGTCCGTTCACGTCGTCGGTGAACTTTCCGGCCCACGCCGGATAGGCGACGCCGTTTTGATTCCACACGAATCGGACGCCCCGCTTTTTCGCGAAGCGCACCAGCTCCAGCGCATGCGGCGGGATGGCGCTGCTGACGAGGTAGAGCACGTTGAAATCGCGCGCGGCCTCCGGATAGACGCGGTCGAGATGCGCCAGCTTCACGCGTCCGCCCTGCACGAGCGCCCCGTCGTTTCGCGGAAGCGCCGAGCCGTAGCTGAGCACCGGTTCGCCACGTGGAACGGTGAAAGGCAGGGCTTCCAGCCGCCGCCGGCAGGCGCGCCTGGCCGGCTCATCCAGCGCGGCGCGGAGCGGGCGACGGATGCCGGCTGGCAGCCAATGCGCGGCGAATGTGACCAGGGACTTCAAGCAGGCGTGGGACCGTCAGGCCGCGCGTTTGCGACCGATCGCGAGAACCATGTGGCCGACCACAAACGCCGGCAGGAATGGCGCGAGCACCGCGGAAAGAGCACTCGCGCCGCCGAGTTTGGCGAGCCAGCGGCCTTCCTCATGCAGGAAGCGAAAAAGCCCGTGGCGCTGGTCCATGAACGTCACGCTTTCCACCTCGAAGCCCGCGGCCAGCAGCTCCGCGGTCATCTCCGCCCGCGAATAGCGGTACTGGTAGAAGCGGCGCTGCGGCGAGCACGCGGCGGCCGGCGGCGCGCCGAAGCCGCGCAGCATGTGCCGGAGATTCTGCGCCGGCGTGGAGACGAGGAAATAACCGCCGGGCCTGAGCACGCGGCACGTTTCGCGAAAGGCGGTTTCGACACCGGATTCGAAGTGCTCGGCGCCACCCCAGTTGAAAGCGACGTCGAAGCTGGCGTCGGGATAATCCAATTTGAGAAAACTCATCTCCCGGAAAAGCCCGGTGCCGAACTTCTGCTGGAGCAGCTCGATCCGCTTTGGCGCGATATCCACACCGACCACGTCGCAGCCCTCCTCGTTGAGTTGCAGCGTCCACTCGCCCATGCCGCAGCCGCAATCGAGCACGCGCGCGTTTTTGTAACGCCGCACCACGGCGAGCAATTGCCGGTAGGTGAAACGGCTCGCGAGCTGCCGGCGCAGCGCTCCCGGATCGGCCTTCATCTCCTCCCATTTCGCGTCCCAGTAGTTGCCCACGAATCCTTCCTCGCCGCTCGCGGCGTCATCGGTCAGGCAGTAGTCCTTAAGCATGGCTGGAAGTCCGGAGCAGCGTGGAGAGCAGGCCGCGATGCTGCGCGGCGATCACCGCAGTGGAGTAATGCCGTTGCACGGTTTCACGTGCGCCCGCTTCCTCCTCGCTGGAAAAAAGCCCGCCGCGCAGCGCCTCCCCGAGTGCCGCGTCCCACTCCGCCCCGCTCGCGCACAGGCGCATGCCGCGACCGCCGCCGCGGCGCGCGACGTCCGCATAGCTGGGCACGGGGCTGGCCAGCACGCCGCGTCCGCAGGCCATCGGCAGGGTGATTTTCCATTCGGTGTGGCCCATGTTGTATGTGTTGTCGAGGTGGCGCGGGGCGATGAAAAGGCCGCCGCTGGCATAAATCCTGAACAGTTGCGGGATGGAGTGGAAGGCAATGATTTCGTGCTCCACGCGCGCGAGCAGCTCCTCCAGGCGCGCACGCTGCGCGGCCGGCCAGCGCTCCAGCGCGGTGAGCGCGCTCGTGACGAGCACCAGCCGCACCTCCCCGGCGACGCACCGCAGCGCGGACTCGATGGCGAGCAGCTCGAACAGCTTCGCGGCTTCCCCGCTCCAGAGCAGCGGCAGCTTTCCCGCGCGCCGCCATGCGCGCCACGCGGGCGCGAGCCGCATTTCCACATTGTCCGCGACCCACGCGACATTCGCGTGATGCCGCGCCGCCACCGCGGCGAGATGACTGGAGTCGGCGATGACCAGATCCGCCAGCTTCACCATCGCGTGCGCCGCCGCGTGCTGCTCCGGCGTGGGCGCCATGCCCTCGTAATAAAACCGCCCGTCGGCCGGGGTGAGATAGTCCACATTCAGATCGAAAACCACGCGCGTCCCGGCGTCCCGAAGCCGTTCCGCGAGCGCGGCGCATTCCGCGCCCATCGACTTGAGAAACACCACCGCCGCATAGCGCCGCCACGGTTTGTAGATTTCGTAATGCAGCGCGCCGCCGCCTTCCGCATTCACCCGGTCCGCGACCCAGCCAAAGCGCATGCGCGCCACGGAACCGCTGCCCGGCCAGCCCGTGAGCGGAGCCCACGGGTGCGCTTTGCGCCCGCGCACCGCCGCCCACGACGGGACCTGGCTGTCGATGACAAAGCCGACCCTTCCGGTCCCGTTCACGACGACACGGATGCGCCTCCGCGCGCCGCGGCAATGACCGACTGGATGACTTCCGCGTATTCCAGGCACATCCGGTCGCCCGATGGCATCCGCGTCATCACCTGCTGTTTGAGCTGCGGGTAAAGGTCGCGCGCCGCGAGGAGCGCGCCCTTCACATCGTCGGTGAAACCCACCCCGTAGCGTTCGCCAGCTTCCACCACGCCGCCGCCCTCGCGATGAAAAACCAGCGGCAGTCCGCACTGCGCGCCCTCGACGTGGTGCATCCCGCACGGCTCCCAGCGCGTGGCCGTGAGGTAAAGATGGCACTGCCGCAGCAGCGCCCCGAGCTTTGCGCCGCACGCGGGCGGAAAGGTTTTCGCCGCCTGCCAGGCGAGCGCTTTTGGCCAGCGGCCGATCACCCACAACTCGAAGCCCGGCAAGTGGCCGCCCGCGATCAGGCGATCGACGATTTCATAAACGTCGAAGCCCTTCAGCGGATTGTCGGACCAGTGGTGCGTGACCACGCGCAGCGGCTGGCCGGGCACGGGCGGCTGCGTGCCGATGGGATGAAAATCACGGACCGCCGCGCCGTTGTAGATCACGTCATGCGGACGCGCCGGGTCGAACCAGCGGGCGGTGAAGTAAGCGCGCAGCCACGCCGAGATGAAAACCGTGTGATCGCTGAGCGCGCTGGCCTTTTCCAGCATCGCATCCATGAAGTTCGTCCCCTTGCGCTGGTCGCATTCATTGACCCGATGGATGACGCGGACCCCGGGATGCGCCGCCTTGTGCGCCGCGACCTCCGCCAGGCCAAAGGCCTTGCCCTGCAAGGCGTCGCGCGGATCGATGATGAGGATGACATCCGCCGGTTGGCGCAAATCGAAACGCACCGCATAACCGCGCGCTTCGAGAAACGCGCGGAGCTGCCAGACGAACGGACTGCTGCCGCCCCACGGACCGGCGACGGGACGCATGCTGATCGCCACGGTGGCGACCGGAGGCTCGCCGAGGCGGCGGATGAATTCGGGCAGGTTCATGAGGATTTTTTCGGGGCGGTCGGGCGCACCGCTTTCCACCAGCCGCCGACTGCCGCGCGCCAGCGCTGCGGAATCCAGCCGACCGCGAGTGCGTGTCTGTGCCTGGCGCGGAGATAGGCGAGCCCGTCCTGCCCGAGCGAAAGAACGCCGCGGTCGCGCGTCGCCGGACCGTCGCCGAGCAGGATGACGAAAGTTCCGCCGTCCATTTTCCGCGCCACGAAGGCCACGCCCTCCGCCTGCAGCCGCAGCACGATCTCCCGGATCGCCGGCCAGACGATGAAGTCGTCGTGAAAGCCGATCGCCGCGTCCGGTTTCGACACGCGCCGGCAGAAGGCGAAATCCGTGAGCACCGCCGCCTGGGTATGCTCGCCGTCGATGAAACAAAAGTTTGGCGCGTCCGCGATCACTGCCGGGTCGAGGCCGCGCGTCTCGGCATCAAAGGTAACCACCCGCGCCGCGGTATCGGGGGCGAGCGCCCGGAGATACTCCATCATCCGCGCGGTGGAATTGCCCTCGTAGTGGCAGACGCCGCGGTTGT
The DNA here is from genome assembly GCA_964415705.1 of uncultured Chthoniobacter sp. Classification (GTDB taxonomy): domain Bacteria; phylum Verrucomicrobiota; class Verrucomicrobiia; order Chthoniobacterales; family Chthoniobacteraceae; genus Chthoniobacter. Next base: position 12,555 of record CAYQBV010000051.1, read on the forward strand.
CGTCGGGCTGGATGAGCGGACGCTTGTCGATCGAGAAGACGCGGCGGCAGCGCGGATCGACGATGTGCTGCTGGATGCTGCCGCCGAGGTGCGAGCCGATTTCCAGATAGACGTACCCGCCCTCGCCGCGGCGCACGGCGGCCTGCAGCGCGAGCCACGAGAGGCGGTCACCTTTGGTCGATTGCGAGGGCACGCTGTTGAAAAGTGAGAGATCGGCCGCGGCGAGCCGGGCGGCGAATAGGTCTTCAGGATTCATGGGAAACTTTCGGGTGGTGTTCAAGGATGGCGGCGATGAGCGGCGCATTCCGCTCCTGCGGCTGGCGCGCGAGGTGGCGCCAGTAATGACGGTTCACGGTTCCTTTGACCATCACCCCGCCGAAAAAAAGCGGATACGGCCCGTCGTCGAAAAAGTGGTCGAACTTCAGCGCGCTCCAGGCCGCTGTCCGCGCGCGCGGCGGCAGCCAGCTCGTGAGGCCGCTCAATCGGCGCCAGGCCACGTGCGCGAACTTCCGCGTCATGCGCCCCGCGGCACCCGGCGGGCGCGCGCTCATCGCCGTGGCGGAAACGCGGTAGCAGCCGTCCTTCATTTTTTGCGGCAGCGGCGCATCCGCCCTGCGCGCGGTGGTTTCAAAACTCCAGGGCGAGTGGTTCGGCAGCGCCAGTGTGGCATCGAGACAGGCGCTCAGCGCATCGAGTCGCCAGAGGGCGGGGTGGAGTTGAAAGCGCGGCCCGAGCGGCACCCGGAGATCGCGCAAGTGCCAGCGCGCGCTCCCGAGCGAGGGTCCGTAATGCACGGAGCGGCGGTTGTCCCACCCGAGGAGCGAGATGTAGGAGGCGTCCAATTCGTCGAGCAGGCCCGGGAGCGTTTCGTTCAGATGCTCCGCGTGGCACGGGCCGAGCGGCGGGTGCTCCTCCGGGATCAGGTAGCACCGCGTCACTCCGCGCTGGCGCAGCGTGTCGCAGGCTTCGCGCATGAAGACGCACCAGTCGCGCGGCAGCGCGGAATCGTGCACCGCAATTGCGGGAACGCCCGCCGCCTCGGCTTCCGTCAGCCCCGCGCAGACGAGCGGCGGATGGGCCGGCCAATGCCGGTCGAGCTGGCTTTGCAGCAGAGGCGCGAGCCAGCGATACGGCTGATAGACCGGGCTGAGAATCACGCAGTCGCTCATGTCAGAAAGGGCGCGGCATCGACATCGACGAGCGGGCCGCGCATGTATTTTTCCCGTTTCCATGGCGACTCCGCGCCGCGCCCGGTGAGCTTCAGGGCGGCGCGCCGGAGCAGCGTGAGCGGCGAAAGCCGGCGCCGCTCGCTCATGTTTTCACGCGCCAACTCATCCGCCGCCTGGCGGCTGCTGCGCTGCATAAAGCAGACATGGAGACAGCGAAAGCGCGCCGTTTCCCATGGACTCTCCTGATACAGCTCGTAGCGCGCGGAGTAGTCGTGGCCGGGGTGGAAAACGTCGCGGCTTCCGCCGAAAGGCTGCGGCGCATCGGGATCGAGGCGCTCCAGCGCGGCGAAATTGTAGAGCTTCGTCATGCTCCGGCACGGTGGCGCCAGATAGCCGCGCGCGGTTTTCGCGGCTTCGTCCAGGGCCACGCAATTGCACACGTTGCCGAAGATCACCCACCACCGCGCGAATTCCCCCGCGGTGAGCCGGGCGCGCATCCAGGCGAGTCCCGCCGGGTCGTAAATCTCGTCGCCATCGACACCGAAAACCCAGCTCGGCGTATTTGCGAAAGGCTGGAGTATCTCGCTCGCCTCGCGCGGATCGCGAATCCGGCTGACCTCGAATTTCGGATTCTGCCGCGCCAGCTCCGCGCAAATCTCCGGCGTCCCGTCGTTCGAGCGATGCTCGGCAATGAGGACACGGTCGCAAAAATCCGCGATGTTCAGCGCCGCGCGGCGGAGAAACCGATCCTCATTGTGCACGATCATCTGACCGATAATCCGGATGGGCCGGCTCATCGTTTCCGCGCTCCTCCGCGCACGCTTTGCGAGAGCGCGAACAATTTTTCCTGGGTGCTGGCGACGGTGGCTTTGAGGAACCCGGCCCGGTAAAAGGCCGTTCGTTCCCGGGTCGATGCCTGGACCCACTTCTCGTAGGCGGGCCGCGCGACGTCGGTGAAAAAATTCTGCCAGCGCCCCGTGATCACAGCGGGGTCGCTTTCGCGGGCGCGGAGACGTCCGTTGGCCGCCATGGCCCGGCGCAAACCGGGGTCCGCCTTGAGCTGGCGCAGAGCGGCGACCAATTCGGCGAACGATCCGGCTTCGCAGTAGTCGAGGGCGGTTTTGCGTTCGTCCTGATAGGCCAGTTCGCGCCCGAGGATCGCGGGCACTCCGGCGTGCCAGGCGTTGTACAGCTTGGTGGGCGGCTTGCTGGGATAGCGCTGCCGGTCGAAACTGCGCACCGCGACCACCACATCCACGCGCCGGAAATCATGCCATTGCGCCGGCTCCACGGGATTCCAGGCCAGCTCCAGTTCGCGGAGCGTCGTTTTCCACTCCGGCCCGCGCATTTCACCGGCGAGGGAGCCGGGATCGCCGAAAAACGCCGCGTTTTCCCACGCGTCGCCGCGCCCGGCATCGCGGGGCAGCAGGCCCGCCTGCGGCCAGTGCGGCATGTAAACCGAGGGATACCAACGACGCGCATCGCCCCGGTTCAGCACGACGTGGAGATGCGCGTAGGAGTGAAAATTTGCGTCCGCTTTCAAGCACACCAGCAGCGTGTTTGGGGAAGGTTGAAAACCGCGGCCCAGGGATTTTCGGTGGGCCACCATGATGCCGTCCTGCGGGATTTTCCCGACCAGCTCGCAGGGAAACCCGCTCTCCCGCAAACGCAGATAAGTCTGCACCGTCCACGCATAGACGCCGCTGCGCATCTGGCCGAAAAACCCCGTCCAGAAGACATCGGGCGACTGCGGCATGTCGGCAGGGATTTTGTCGGGCAGATAAAACCGAATGGGTGGCATCAGTCGAAAGTAGGCGTTCCTCACCAGCTCTTAAACCTGGATTCGGAAATTGGAACCGCAGATGACGCGGATGGCGCGGATTGGCGGGGACTTGTGGTGAAAGCGGCACTCCCCTGGCGGGTGAACCGTCTGGGACGCGTGCAATTCATGTATCTGCTTCCATCCGCGTTATCTGCGCCATCTGCGCCATCTGCGGTTCTTCCTCATCCTTAAACGCCGGGACCGCCGGTCAGGTCGGCAGGCTGCGGCCTTTTGGCCGTCGTGTCCCGGATCAGGTAGTAAGCCGCGGCTCGCAGCCAGGCCGGCGTCAGCAGATTGAAAGGATTCTCCGCCACGCTCAGCCAGAGCAGCCAGGCCGCCGTGCGGCGGTCGCGGGACATCATCTCCTGCGCGTAGTTGCGGTAGCGCCGACCCATGCAGATGCGCTTTTCCTTTTCCATATCCCACCAGGAACGATCCGTGACCAGGTGGCGAAACGGGCCGAAGACCTGTTCCCGTTCGCGGAAGATGATGTGCCGGTCGAGCACGGTTTTCGCCTGTGGCTGGAGCTGCTGCACGGCGAGATCGCGGTCCACGTAGCGAAAGGGAAACCACTCGGAAATGCGCCACCAATACTCCCAGTCCATCGTGTAGTGCAGATCCTCGCGCAGCCCGCCGGCTTTCTCGAAAACCTTCCGGCGGAAAAAGACCGCGGGCTGGTGCAGGCCGATCTTGCGCTGCCACCAGGTGACCAGGTCCTCGCGGCGATCAAAGCGCCCCTTGGCGTGCTCGGCGTCCCGCCCGTCAAAGTGCCGCTGCTGCGCGTTGCCGAAAACCACGTCGCACTCCGGATCGCGGAACAGCTCGCGCAAGACCGCGAACGCGCCCGGCAGGTATTGGTCATCGGCGTTCAGCCAGCAGATGATTTCACCGCGCGCCTTGGCGAAGCCTTTGTTGAGCGCGTGGGATTGGCCGCGATCCTTTTCGGAAACCCAGTCCAGATGCGGGTGGCGGCGCAGGACGGCCAGCGTTTCATCCGTGGAGCCGGCGTCGAAAATGAGGTGCTCGAAATCATCCCCTTCCTGCGCGCGGACGGACCGGATCGCGCCCTCAATGAACGGACCCTGGTTGAAGGACGGGGTGATGACCGAAAAATAGGGCCGCGGCCTGCTGGTTTCCGCGCCTTTCATAGACGCCCGCGCAAGGCCAGGGCAAGCCGCGCGCGGTAGTACCAAAATCCGGTGGCCCGCCGCGCGCGGGCCTCCGCGAGCAGTTCGGGGAGAATTTCGCGCTGCTTCTCCCAGACCGCGCTTTGCAGTGCCCGCTCGACGATACTTTTCTCGTCCACCGCCAAAAATCCCAGGTCGATGCCGCGCGCCCGGCACCACGCCAGGTAGTCGATCTGCGCGCGCATCCCGCGGACGATCCGCCTCGCGGCTTGCGAGACCGCGGAACCTTCGCGCCACGTCTTGTCGAGGACGCAGGTGTCGCAAAAACCGAAACCTGCCAGCGTCCCGCATTTCACCCAATAGTCGCGATCCTCCATCGGCTCGTAGCCGGTCACGAATCCACCCACCTCCGCATGCAGACTGCGGTGGACGAGAGCGGCGCCGGGCGTGCTGATCACCGAGCGCCAAAAATTTCTCGCCGCCGGCAGCGGCGCGGCACCGACCGCGAAAGGATAGCCGTGGAGCCGCGCATCGATCGGCTTTTTGCCGCGGAGCAGCACGTAGCCGTAAGCCAGGCGGCAGGCGCTTTCCCGCACCGCCGTCCGCAGCGCATCGACGGCGTGCGGAAGCAGCCGGTCGTCCGAGTCCAGGAACAGCAGCCACTCGCCGACCGCCTGCTCCGCGCCGAAATTGCGGGCCGCGGAGACGCCGGCATTCGCGCGCCGATGGTAGCTGATTCGGCCGGAAAATTCCCCGCAGACGGCCTCCGTTTCATCGGTGCTCCCATCATCCACGACGATGATTTCGCGCACCGGCTGCGTCTGCGCAAGCGCGCTGCGGATGGTGGCCGCGACGTAGCCCGCGGAATTGTAACTGGGAATGATGATGCTGACGCTCATGCGTGGAGAGGGCCGCCGTTGACAGGGAAATCGCTCCGCCAACATAGTCGCCGCCGAATGAACCGCCGCCTGACCGACGCCATCCCCCTTCCGATCCGTCGCACGCTGGGCGGAGCCGCCCACCGGGGCCTCGCGGCGGTGCGGCAGAAGGCGCTGCTGTGGCGGCTGCGGGGGGATGCGGTCGAGTGCAACATCTGCGACTGGCAGGGTGCGCGCTTCACGGACGACATCTGGCACCGCGGCACGATCTGCCCCGTCTGCCGCAGCCAGGTGCGGCATCGCTTGCTCATGGCCGTGCTCATGGCGTCGGAGGAGTTTTCATTGGCGCGGCTTTTCGCGGGAACAGAGGTGCTGCACTTCGCGCCGGAGCAGCAGACCGGGCGGTTTTTCTCCGCGCAGGCGAAGCGTTATGTGACCGCGGATTTCGAGCGCGGCGATGTGGACTGCCAGCTCGACATCAGCGCCATGCCCGCCATCGCGGACGCCTCCATCGACACGGTCATCGTCTGCGATGTGTTCGAGCATGTGCCGGAAGACCGCCGCGCCCTGAGCGAACTCCGGCGCATCCTGCGGCCCGGCGGCATCGCGATTCTGACGGTGCCGCAGCCGGACGATTTGGCGCGGACGGACGAGGACTTCACCGTGACCGATACGGTGGAGCGCGTGCGGCGTTTTGGGCAAAAAGATCACGTCCGCATCTATGGCGAGGATTTCGCCACGCGCATCACCGACGCCGGCTTTGCGCTGACCGTCGTGACCGCCGCGGACTTGCCGGAGGCGGCGCAGCGCCGGCACGTCCTC
>CAYQBV010000052.1:0-17829 GCA_964415705.1 uncultured Chthoniobacter sp.
GGCGCGGTGGGGCACCTGGAGGACGACGAGCGCCAGCACCACCAACAACATGCCGTTGGTGACAAACTGGATGTGCGCTCCGAGGGCGAGCCGAGTTACGGAGTCAAGGGCGGGGCAAAGCCAAAGACCAGCCCGGCCAGACTGAGGGCCAGGCCATGAAGGAGAATCTGTCGGCCGCCGGTTTGAATAGTCATGGGGTGTTTGGGTTAAAGTTTTCCGGTCAGTTGCCTAGCTCCTTCGTCGCAGGCTGGGCATCCTTCTTCGGCTTGGTGTGGTCTTTGTTCATGAAGGTGACTTTCACATCGTTTGGTTGTTTCGCGCCCGGGGTGCTCCGGCCGTTGGCGACCTGGCTTTCGAGCAGGCTGGTGAGTTTGGCGACGATCTCGGGATGCGCGGACTGCAGGTTCTTGGTTTCGCCGATGTCGCTGCTGAGGTCGTAGAGCTGCACGGCGGGCAGTCCCTGGGCGGAGGCATCGGCGTCGCCGGGTTTCCCCCAGCCGCCGCTGCCGGGGCAGAACTCGAGTTTCCACGGGCCCTGCCGGATGGCGAACCTGCCATTGATGCTGTGATGCACCACGGTCTCACGCAGCGGGGTGGAGTCTTTGCCGAGGAGCGCGGGGAGAATGCTGACGCTGTCTTCGCCGGCGTTGTCGGGCAGTTTCGCGCCGAGGATTTCCGCGCAGGTCGCCATGAGGTCGGTGTGGCAGATAATCTGCGCGCATTGCGAGCCGGCCTTGATCCGGCCCGGCCAGCGCACGAAGAACGGCACGCGATGGCCGCCGTCCCAGATGTCGGACTTGGAGCCGCGAAACTGTGCGCTGGCGAAATGACCCTGCCTTTCCAGCTCCGCCGTCCCGGCCGCGGGCGAGCAGCCATTGTCGCTGGTGAAAACGACGAGGGTGTTGTCGGCGAGGCCGTGTTTCTCCAAGGCGGCGAGGACCTCGCCGACCACGGCGTCGGTCTGCATGACAAAGTCGCCGTAAATGCCGAGGCCGCTTTTGCCCTGCCACTCGGGTGTGGGGAGGATCGGGGTGTGCGGGGAGGTGAGCGGCAGGTAGAGGAAGAATGGTTGGCCCGCCTTGGCGGCGGCGGCGTGATCCGCGATGTAGCCGACGGCGCGCTGGCCGAGCCGCGGGAGCATGGTGATGGGTTCGATGCTCTCGATGACGCGCTCATGCTCGATGAGGCCGGACATGGTGCGGGCATTCGAGCAGCCCCAGAAGTAATCGAAGCCGCGCGTGACCGGGCCCTCGAGGATGCGCGAGCCAACGGGCAAGCCCATGCTCCCCGGCGCGCGCTTCCCGCCCGCTTCCTTTTTCATGCGCTTGGCGGCTTGCGGATCGATGGTCTGCGCGTCGGCGGGCGGCTCGGAGTTGAAACCGAGGTGCCATTTCCCCAGCGCCGCCGTGGTGTAGCCCTGCTGCTTCAGCAAAGCGGGCACGGTGAGCCGTCCGGCGGCGATGAGCGGTGGGTCGTCGGTGCCATCGAACACGCCCGACTGCAGCCGCGTCCGCCACGCATAGCGCCCGGTGAGCAGGCCATAGCGGGTGGGCGTGCAGACGGAGGAGCCGCTGTGCGCGTCGGTGAAGGTCATGCCCTGCGAGGCGAGCTTGTCGAGGCCGGGCGTTTTGATTTTACCGCGCTGCGGATTGAGGCACTGCACGTCGCCGTAGCCGAGGTCATCGGCGAGAATGTAAACGATGTTGGGCCTAACCTCCGCGGCGGACACGAAGCGGCAACCCAGAAAACCCAGGAGGGCGATGAAAACGGCGCGGCGCATGGCTATTTCTTTTTCGCTTTCTTTCGTTCCGTGCGGTCCATGAGCTTCGGTTCCGGAAATCCGTTTTTGCGAATCCGCTCCCCGGCTTCACGCAAGGCCGCCACATCCGCGGGATGAATGGAGCCATCGGGCAATGGGCCGGTGTTCATGGTGAGATTCGCCTTTTGCGCAAAGGCGTCGGCCAGCACGGCGAGCACCTGATCGGCGTTCAGATGGGTGCAGCCATTGAGGTAGATCCACGACGGCGGCGCGGTCTGCATGTTCGTGCAGATGTCGCCGCGCTTGCCCGCGTTCAGCGTCCACGCCTTTTCCGCGATCGGCCCCGCTTTGCCATGCATCAATCCCTCGGGGGCCACGAAGTCCTCGGTGCCGGTTCCCTGCTTGAAGGAGATGAGGCATGGCGGCTGGAGCGAACGGATGAGCGCATAGAGTTCGTTGATGCGCGCATAAGCCTGGGGCTCGTCGTAGTAGGAGCCGATGCCGTCCAGCCAGATCCCGGCGATCGGGCCGTATTGGGTTAGCAACTCGCGGATCACCGTGCGGTTCCGCTCGAAGGTCTCCTGGGGCTCCGTCCGCGCCACATCGGGCGGGCAGTAGAGAAACAGTCCCAGCCCCTTTTTCTGACATTGCCCGGCGAGTTCGGCCACGAGGTCGCGCTTCGCGGGGGAGTTCAGACTGGTGAACTCCGACACTTTCGTCCGAAACAAGTATAAGTCGCCAAGGTGCCGCGTGGTGAAGGTGACATAACGCATCTCCGCCGCGAGCGCGAGGTCGGTGATGGCATCCGCGTCGAACTTCTCCGCCGTGAAACGCTCCTTGAGTTTCGCATACTCCTCGGGCGTGCCCTGCTTGAGTTTCTTCCACTCCGCGTTGCCCTCGCCCTTCGCCTTCACCGACTGCTCCGCGGTCAGCCCCCGCAGACTCGCGAGGGCATAATGAACGAAAAGCCCCCACTTTGCGTTGCGATGCCATTCCAAGGCCGCAGCCCGAGGGTCCTTGCGATAAGCCTCTTCATAGCCTTTCAGGTAGGAAGGAATGGCGGGCGGCTTTTCCGTCTTTGCGTCCGGAGTCGGCTTTTCAGATCGCGTTGTGTCCACCGACACATCCGCGCCGAACTCGCGGTGAAACCCACCGCGCGCACCTTTGATGATGACGCGGTTTTCGGTGAAGGCGTCGCGATACCAACTGCACTTCTCGAAGGTGTCGCCGATGGCGTTCATCCGCGTCTTCATTTGGGCGCGCAGGCGGTCGAGGGTTTCGCGGTGGGCGGGTTCGCTGACGAGATTCTGCTTCTGAAAAGGGTCGGCGACGTTGTCGAAGAGCAGTTCCTGGCCGTCGCGCAGGTAGCGGGCATAGGTGTGGCGCTGGTCGCGGAGCGCCCGCCACTCGAAGCCATCCTGCCAGAGATAGGTGTGGCCGATGCCCTGGAGCAGCGCGGCGTCAGGCTGTGCCCCGTCCTTTCCTAGTGCGACGTGCGCGAGGTTCATGCCTTCGACGGCTTTGGGGATTTCGCGACCCGCCAGCCCGAGCAGCGTGGGCATGAGGTCCACGGTGGAGATGGACGCGTCGGAGTGCGCACCGGCAGGAATCTTCCCCGGCCAGCGGACGAGCATCGGCACGCGGGCGGACTCCTCGTAGAAGGTCATCTTGAACACCCGCCCTTGCGCGCCGAACATCTCGCCGTGGTCGCTGGTGAAAACGACGATGGTGTTTTCGCGCAGGCCGGTGTCGTCGAGCGCCTTCATCAGGCGGCCGACCTGTTCATCGAGCGCGGCGGTCATGGCGTAATAGACGCGCTGAAACTCCTCCATCTGCGGCTTCCAGAACTGGACCCACTTTGCCGGGTCGGCGTTGCGATCCATGCGGGTATCGGGCACGTCGCGCCAGGTTGCGGGCAGCGGAAACGCCACGTCCTTGAACTTCTCATACCACTCGGCGGGCACGTTGTTCTTGCTCCACGGGTCGTGCGGTGTACTGAGGGCGAGCAGGAGAAAAAATGGCTCCTTTTGCTTCGCATGCTCCCGCACGCGTTCGATGGCGAGGTCGGTGAACTTTGCATCGCCAAAGCCCTCGATCCGCTGCGGTTCGGGTGTGTCGCGGAAGTAACGGGCGCGATAGTTCTGGTGGTTGAAGTTGTAGCCCGCCCAAAAGGAATCGAAACCCATCCGGTAAGGTCCGGGCGGCGTGTAGGCGTTTTGGATGGCCTCATGGCCGCCGGCTTCCGCGGCCCACAGGTGCCACTTGCCGATGTGATCGCAGGCATACTTACTGCGGGCAAACATGTGGGCGATGCTGTCCTGATTGGGGTTCAGCCGGAGTTCGTTCACGGCCACGCCGGTGGTCGTGGTGTATTTGCCCGTGAGAAAGGAACCGCGAAAGGCCGAGCAGACGGGCGTGTTGGAGACGAACTGCCGGAAGTTCATCCCGTCAGCGGCAAGCCGGTCGAGATTCGGGGTGATGGCCTTCTTATCTCCCGCGTAGCCCACGGACTGATAGCGCAACTGATCAGCTACGATGACGATGACATTGGGCGCGGCCGCGGTGACGGTCGGCGCGGCAAAGTCGAGTGATGCCAATAATCCCAGCGTCGCCAATCCCGCTCTCACGTATCGCCCGGCACGCTGGACTGCGGTGGAAAGCAGCGGGGAGTTTTGGAAAGAAGGCATCGGTGTTATGGGGTGCCTTCGTCTTTGGCCAGTTCAAGAGGCCGCATGGGGTGCGAAGCGGCGGCTACGCCATCCGGAATGCGGCGGGATTTCATAAACTCGATCCCAGAGCGTCCCAAGCAGCCCGCCTTTACTGTCCGCCCGGACCACCGCCGCCTTGATTCTCCGGCAGAGTGTCCGAGCCGGTGGGACGCTGCGGCTCAGCGCTGAGGAGGTCCAGTTTGGGAATGGGAAAGTCGAGGGTGCGCAGCGGGCGGGTGTCGGCGGGCGCGGCCTCGAGCTTCTTAATGAGCGCGGCCACGCTCTCCGCGTGTTTGGCCATCGACTTCTCCTTGTGAGCGCGGATGCGTGTTTCGAGGACGCGTAATTCCGGCAAGACCGCTTTGGCCGCGGCACCATAAGACTCCAGGGTGCTGAGGCAGCCGGGGATGCGCCTGTGTTTGCCCCAGTTGTAAATGTCCATCACGTGGATGCAGAGAGGCATCCCTTCCTGGATGCGGTATTGGGCGAAAAGGTCGAGTCCCTTGAGCCGCACGCCGCTGGCAAACATCTCGCCGCTGGGTGACTGGTATCGGATCGAATTGTAGATCGCGGGCAGGAGCGGTTTGATCTCTTCGTAGGACAGTTGCTTGTAGATCGAAGGGACCGTGCCACGGGCGCGACCGTCGTCATTCTTGAGCAGGCGCTCGGCGGCGGCGAAGAGCTTCTTTTGCTCCACGTCCTTGATGTTCTTGGCAAACAATCCGGCCTTGCCCATCGCGCCGCCGGGATAGAAGAGCGAGTAGCCGATGTAGCGCTGCATGAACTCACGCGGGTCGGCGGGATCGGACGACACCGCGAGGTCGAGCAGCTTGTTGGCCGAGGGCCGGGCGGCGTCGCCGATGGCGGAAAGGGCATAGGTCGCCTGGATGCGCAGCCATACGTCCGTGGACTTGAGTGCTTCCGTGAGTGCCGGCACCGCGGCGGCGGACTTCATGGCACCGAGCGCGACGCAGGCTCCGTAGCGGGCGTTGGCCTCCTTTGCGGAGAGCATCTTGATGACCGTTTGCGCCGTGGCTTCGTCACCTTTCTTGCCGAGGGCCTCGCCCGCCCGGTCGCGCACCGCGGGCGACCAACTGGTCAGGTCTTTGATCAGCGCTTCCTGCGACTTGGCATGATAGGGAGCCATGCCTTTGTCCGGCACCACGTAGCCGCGCCCAGCCTCGATGGTTTCCGCCAGGGCCGAGCTCGTCAGCTCGGCTTCTTTGCGCCGGCCCTTGCCGGTGATGTAGAGCTTCTCCAGCGGCAGCAGGTAGCCGAGCAGGTAGGCACCGGTGGAATCCCAATCGCCGTATTTGTCGCTCTTATCCACGCCTTGGTAGGGAAAGCTGCCGTCCCATTTCCGCGCGAGATCGTAGTACCAGCGGATTTCATTGAGAAAGGCCGATGTGGCCGCCGGTCCTGCGCGTCCCGCGCCGAGCGCGCCCCAGAGGTAGCTAAAGTAGTTGCCCGTATGACCCATTTCGCGCTCGCCGTACGAGGCCACCACCATCCGCGAGAAAAAGGCCGCGCCCTCCGCATGACCCTGCGTGTCGAACATGATCGCGGCGATGCCGTTCTTGCCATTGCCCGCGTGATTTTCTCCGGGGTTATGATCGCCATAGGGAACGGTGCCTTTGTTGATGTAGAACGCGAAGAACCGCGTGCCATGCACGATGGCCTTGTCCACTTCCTCATCCTTTACGCCGCACTTCACGGCGAGGATCGTGGACAACTGGCAAACCAGCCCCGCCTGATTGAGCGCCCCGTAGCCGCCGAGCGGGCCATGATGCTTTCCGCCGTTGTCCTCCGGCCACGACATCCCGTGGCCCCACGTCCCCACGGCGCTCTGGCCGCGCGCGATGGCATTGGAAAGAGCGCCGATGGCCGGGAGCACTTCCTTGTCGCCGGTCGCGAGGTAGTACTCGGTGAGGAAAAGGTTCCGATAGCCCCATTGCCACGCCACCATGCCGCGGTCGTTGGGGTCGATCTTGAGATCCTTCGGGCCGACTTTGTGCGCCAGCGCGGCGACCTGCGGCAGGTATTTTTTGTCGCCCGTCGCGAGCAGGGCGAGCGCACCCATTTGGTCCGGGATGCCTGGCTTGATGTTCTTGGCCAAATGCGCGGCACCCAGCTCGATGATCTTCGCCGACTTCTCGCAGCCGCCATACGGCCACTGCGCGCCGTAGCTGCCCATGACCCGCAGCGGCACCGTGACTGAAAGCTCCTTGCCCTTGCGCCACAGCAGCAGTGGCAGCTTGCCGCCCGCCGCCTTGGTTTCGGCTGTCGTGATGGCATTACCAAACGCCACGCGCGCGTCGCTCGCGAACTTCGTGCCGACGCCGAGGATCACGTCATCGACCTGAACCAAGCCATCGGCGGGCGAGCCCTTGTCCACTTTCGTCACCAAAATCTGCCGCGCCTCGCGCGTGATCATCGACCACGCCCAGGTCGCCCCGCGGAGGCCGGTCGGCCCGAGGTTCCAGTCGTGGAAAAATTTCTCCTCCAGCTTGCCGCCCTGCGTGAGATCGGGAACGGGCGGAGCCTCCTTCGCGGCGAAAGCGGGGAGCGCCAGGGCAAAGCCGAGCGCCAGCGTGGCGGCGGCGAACCACCGGCCCGTGCGCCTGGTGCAGGGCGTGGACGGGTGGCGGGGTGGAGAAAAAAGGCAGTGCTGAAGTGAGGTGGACATGAGGGTGATGAGGGGCGGGTGGCGATACGCTGAACAGCGCACCGGCTTCAATTTGAGACAACGATTTCCTTGAATTTCGTGATGACCTTCCTGCCGTTCACCTCTTTGCACTCCCCGCTGAGCGTGACCACCGAGCCCACGCTGCGGTCGAGGTGGCTGCTGTTGATCGTGCCGAAGTCGGCGCGAATTTCGACGACGGCTTTGTTCGAGAGCTGGATGAAGTAAAGGTTTGGGTCCTCCACCGAGACGCTGAGCTTGAGCAGGCCCTTTACCTCCATCTGGCCGTTCTCTTCCTTGAGGATGTTCCAGGTTCCGTCGTCCACCACGTCATGCTTGAAGTTCGCCATTTCCGTCAGCCCCGGCAGCGGGCGCGTGGACTCGCCAAAGGCGTCCGCTTTCACCCCCATGATCTGCATGAGGCGGAGCAGCAGATTGCTGTTCGGTTCGTTTTGGTAGCGCACGTAGCGTCCGAGCGCGAGCTGGCCGCCGCCTCCGCCGGAGACGATCAGCGGGAGGTCGTTCACCGAGTGGTAGTCGGAGTGTTTGATGCCCGAGCCGAACAGCACCACGGAGTTATCGAAAAGGGTGCCGTCGCCATCCTTGAAGGACTTCAGCTTGTCGAGGAAGTAGGCAAACTGCGTGGTGTGCCATTGGTTGATCTTGTCGAAGTTCGGCAGCACCTGCTTCCGCGCGCGGACAAAGTGGGAGAGGTAGTGCAGCTCTTCGTTCACGCCGAGGAAGTCATAGACGCAGCGGCTCTCGGTGTGGGACATCAGCAGCGAGGCCACGTTGGTGGTATTGGTCCAAAACGCGATGGCGATGAGGTCGAGCATGGCTTTGATCCGCTCGCCCACGTTACTCGTGGCGGGGAAGTCCTTGATGCTGGTGATGCGCGCCTGGCGCTCGGGATCGGCCTCGCCCTTGAACTGCGCGATCTGAAGTTCCACGTCGCGGATGGAGGAAAGGTATTGGTCGAGCGTCTGCCGGTCGGGGCCGCTGGCTTTGCGGGCCACGGCGCGGTAGCTGTCCTTCACGCGATCGAGGACGCTCGTGGTTTCGGCGCGGCGGGCGGCGTTGTTGAAGCCGCGGAAGAGCGTGTTGAAAACGATCTCCGGGTCGTCGGCGGTGGGCACGGGATCGCCGGCGGCGTCGTAGGAGAGGAAGTTTTCGGAAACGTCGTCGCGGTCGAGATAGGGGTCGCCGCGCAGGACCAGCGATTTCACCGGCGTCTTCGTGCCGATCTCATTGGCGATGATCTGATCAAAGGACGGCGACTGCTTGAACTTCGACTGCATCGGCAGCCCGGTCATAAAGGCGATGGAGTCCTGCTTGTGGCCGCCATTTGCCTTCGGGCTGCTATTGATGCCGCTGAGGATGGTGATGTCCTTTTGGTGGGCCTTGAGCGGGACGAGCAGCTTGGACAGCTCAAAGGTCGTCTCCGTGGCTCCGGTGATGTCCCACGCGCTCGGGTTCACGCCGCAGCCTTTGTACAGGACGCACGCCCGGAGTGTTTTCGCCGAAGGTTTCCGCACCCCGCCGTAACTCAGCGCCGGGGACATGATCTCCAGGACCGGCAGGGCCAGCGTGGCGCCGACTCCGCGGAGAAAGGTGCGGCGGGAGATGAGATAGGAGTTCATAGGTCTAGGTGCGGTCCTGCCGCTGGCGGAATTGGCTGCTGTTGATGATGCCTTCGATGAGCACGCTCATGCGGTGGCCGTTGCTCTTGAGGTCGGCCTCGAGCTTCTCGATGGTTACCCGGTCGTGCGGCGCGAGTTTCCGCCCGATGGCGTAGGACAGCATGCGGCGGATGACATTCTCCGTGATCTGATCCTGGTAACAACCGAGCAGTTCCTTCTTGAGGTCTTTCGGCGTGTGAAAGGTCTGGCCGTTGGGCAGCACGCCTGCGGAAGCCACGGGATCGCCGTCCTGCTGGAGTTTCTGGCGCTTCTTGGGTGGCAGCGGTTTGCCGTCGGCACCGTCCTTCGGGTAGCCGGTGCGCCATTCGCCAGTCGGGGAAAAATTCTCCAGCCCGAGACCCAGTGGATCAATGTGCTGATGGCAGGAGCGGCACTCCGCGCGCTCGGTGTGCGCCTTGAGCACATCCACCACGGCGCTGCTGAACTTCCCTCCCTCCACCTTGATCTTCTCCGGCAGCGGCGGCACGGAGGGCGGTGCCTCCACATGCTTGCCGATGATGTTTTCCAGCACCCACACCCCGCGCCGGATGGGGTTGGTGCGCTCGGGCGCGGAGGTCAGGCTCATCGTCCCGGCGGCGGTGATCACGCCCCCCGCGCGTTCGTGGTTCACGGTGTAGAGCTTCGGCGGAAAGTAGAGGCGCTCCCGGGTCTTGACGTTTGTCGTTTGCCGGTCGGCGAAAATGTCCGCGTAGGTTTCCTTCAGCCGCTGCGGCTCTCCCGCCCCGAGTTCCTTGGCCACGTCCTTGTTCAGGTAGGCCCATTCCGCATTCACGAGTTCGAGGATGCTCCGGTCCGACTTGATCACCTCGTCGAAGGTAAAGAGCAGCTCGTCGTAAACGCCGCGCGTCCACTGCTCGCCGCGGTAATGCACGCTGTCCGCCTTCAGCTCCTTGAAGCCCAGCCACTGCCCGGCGAAATTCTCCGCCAGGGCCAAGCGCTTCGGCGAGTTCAGCATGCGCTGGATCTGCGCGCGCAGCACCGGCTCCCGCAGCAGCGAGTCATCCCGCGCCGCCGCCATCAGCTCGTCGTCGGGCATCGTGGACCAGAGGAAATAAGACAGCCGCACCGCCAGCTCGCGCGCCGTCACGGGGTAGGGGGCCGCACTGTCTTTGGTGTCCTCCATCCGGTAAAGGAAGCCGGGCGAAAGCAGCGCGAGCTTCATCCCGTGGAGCAGCGCCGCCGTGGGGGGCGAGCCTTTCGCCGCCTCGGTGTAGGCCTTGAGGATTTCCCGCACGCCCTCCTCGTTGTCGTAGCCGCGGTGCGCCCGCGCGATGAATTTCCGCAGGATGGCTTCACCCTTCGCCGGGTCGAGCGCCGCGGGCTTGTCGGCGAACCCATACACCTTCAGCCGGGCGTCCGCGCTTTGGTCAAAGATCCGCAACGCGTATTCGAGACACTCCAGATACTTCAGCAGCGGCACCTTCACATTGTGGAGCTGGTGGGAGTCGTTGTTAAAACCCGACTCCCCGAGAATGTCGTCGGGATAGAGCTGCTCGATCATCGAAGGCAGCAACCCGCGCATCTCCGCGCCATAGACGTAGGGTTGCTTGAGCTTCACCGAGAGCAGCTCCTCCAGCGTGTTTTCGATCTCGTAACGCGTGAGCCGCCGCAGCGGTGTGACGCCGATCTGCTCGCGCCCGTTTTTCAGGATAAAGCGCGCGCGGTACCAAGCCAGCGCCTCCGCGCGCTGCGCCGGATCGAGCGGCTTCTTCGCCTTGGGCGGCATCTCGCCCGTCGCGATCATTTCCTCGGCCTTTGTCCACAGTTCCATCCACGCCGCGCCCGCGCCGGGCTTCGCCTCGCCGAGCAGCGGACTGAGGTCCACGCCCCCTTTTTTCTCCTCCGCATCGTGGCAGTCCACACACCGCGCCTCGATCACCTTGGGCGTCCCCGGCTTCCCCTCCGCCGCGCCCCGCGCCAGCCCCGCGGACAGCGTCAGCAGCAGGAAAGCGAGGAGCTTTCCGACTGCGGGATGATTGATTTTGGAAATCGGCATGGGCAACTCTTGGCGGCGCGGAAGCAGGCCATCAAGGGCGTGCAGAATCAACTGCCGGATACCGGGTTTCTTTGGGGCTTTCGGTCGTTCCCGGCAGAGCGCCGCGTCGCGCCCGAAAAGTAGCTTGGACTTTAGTCCAAAGTCCCCGTGTTCCTTTGGACTAAAGTCCAAGCTACTTTCGTGGATCATCCGCGCCGCCGTCGGTTGAACACCCCGAGCGCGCCGACGAGCAGCAGACCGAGCGTCCCCGGCTCCGGGACGACGACCGCGCTGCCGAAGCCCGCCGCTTTTCCCCCGCCGCTGAACGCCCCGGTCGCCACGCCGCTCGTGAAGACCACCGTCGAGCCAGCCCCGATGGACAGCGAACTGAGCGTCTGGCTCACGCTGCCAAACCGCAGCTTCGTCGCCGCGCCGTTCACGTCCACCACCGCGGTCCCGGGCGCGGTGCCGAGCGGGCTGTTCACATTGAGCGTCCCGTCGTTCGCCGTCAGCCTGTCGAAAGCGAGGACGGCAGTGGGCGCGAGATTCAGCACACCGCCGCCTTGCTTGATCAGCCGGCCCGTCGCCGCCGAGCCCGAGATGGTCCCGCCGAAGGTCGTCGGCGTCGCGTCGCCCACCGTCAGCGTCTGGCCGCCCAACGCCACTTCACCATTGGCGCCACTGCCGCCGCTGAGTGCGCCGATGGTTTCGCTCGTGCTGACCAGCAGCCGCGCGCCGGCCACCGGCGCGACGATCACCTCGACGGTATTGTCCACCGCCGCGCCGCCGATGACCTCCAGCGTGCCCGCAGCAACCGTCGTCAACCCCGTGGAGGCGTTCGCGCCGGAGAGCACAAGCGCGCCCGCGCCCGCTTTCGTCAGGCCAAAAATTCCGCTGACCTGATTGCTCACCGTCAGGGTTTGGGTCAGGTCCGTCACCGTCCAGGTCTGGTCCGCGCCGAGCGCCACTTTCGTGCTCAGCGTGTGGTTGCCGGAGCCGGAGTCCACGGTGATTCCGGCGGTCGCCGCGGCGGGCGAAATCGTCAGCGTGTGCGTGCCGCCGATGCCGACCGCGGCGGTCGCGTTGCTGCCAAAGGTCAGCGTCTTCACCGTCAGATCCTCACCCATCGTGGTGCTGGCAAAGTTCGCCGTGCTCGTGGCGTTGAAGTTCACCTCCGTGGCCGCGCCGACCTTGCCCGTGGCGTTCGTGCCTGCGAGGTCCGTGGCAAAGTTGCTGATGTTTGCATTGCCGCCGCTGAAGGTCGTCCACACGTCGTTGTTCGTTCCTTTCCAAAAGGCTGCGGCCGGCGCGGCGTTGGCCGTTTGCGTGAGGCTCAGGTCGGTGGCGGTCGAGGTCAGCGCGAGGTTGTAGCCGCCGAAATTTCCCGCCGTCGCGCCGACGGCGGCGGAGCCAAAGTTGCCCGCGGCCAGACCGGCGGGCGCGTCGATCAGCACCAGCGTGTTGCCGTTCAGCGCTGCGCTGGCCGTGAGGTCCACGAGAAAGCCGCCGGCCCCAATGCTGGCCTGGGCGTTGGCCCCGAGGATGATCTGATCCGCCGTGGCACCGACCTCGAATTTCACCGAGCTGGGGTTGGCCGCGTCGCCCAGCGTCAAGACCGTGCCGGTCGCCGTGCGGGCCGCCAGCGTGAGCGTGCCGATGCTCCCGTCCACGAGGTCGATGGCCCCGCGTGCTCCCGCCGACGCCCCCGCCGCGAGGGTCACGCTGCCCGCCGTGAGCGTGCCGATGGTGCCTGTGCCCGCGAGGCTCGCGCCTCCGGCCACCGCGACATCCGTCTCCGCGAGCGAGCCGCTGACCAGCAGCCTGCCCGTGCTCACCGTCGTCGCGCCGAAGTAAGTATTCGCGCCGCTGAGCGTCGTCGTGCCCGCGCCCACTTTCGTGAGATTAAAGCCGCCGCCGATCGCCCCGCTGACCGTGAGCGCTCCCGCGCCGCCGACGCTGGCGTCGGCCGTGAGCGTGACTGCGCCGCCGACCCTGCCCGTGCCCGCGCTGGCGATCAGCGCGCCCGCCGCGCCGAATCCGCTCCCGGCGATGCTCAGCGCTTCGGTGCCGATATTTACCTGCACGTCGAGCGTGGCCCCGGCCGCCACCGTGGTGCCCGCCGCCGTCGTGCCGAGCGCGGCCGCGCTTCGGGCGACCAGCGTGCCGTCGGAAACCGTCGTCGCGCCGGAGTAGGTGCTCGGGCCGGCGAGGATCTGCGTGCCCGTGCCGGTCTTGATCAAAGCCCCCGTGCCCGAGATCGCGCCCGCGTAGGCCGGCGGGCTGGTGTTGTCGCCGCCGACGGTGAGGGTCGCGGCGCCGAGGGTCACGTTGCCGCCATTCACGCCGCCGCCGGTGAGCGAGCCGACGGAGTTGTTGAAGCCGGTAATATCCACGAGCGCGCCGGCGAAGTTCGCCAGCGTCATCGGTGCATTGGTCCCGAACGCCGTCGCCGAGCCGGCCTTGAGCGTGCCGGCATTGATGACCGTTCCGCCGGTGTAGATGTTGTTGCCCGAAAGGGTGAGCGTCCCGCCGGAGCCGGATTTCACCAGCGTCAGGGCGCCGGTGTTGTCTTGGACAGGTGCGGTGATGGTGATGGCCCGGTTGCCGGTCGTGAGGAAGACGCTGGCCGCAGCCGTGCCCTGCTGCCGCAGCACGCCGCCGGTGCTCGAGATGGTCAGCGTGTTCGTGCCACCATTGAGGATGCCGAAAGTCTCCAGGTTGTTTCCCGCCAGCGCCAGCGTCGTTCCACCCGTGAAGCGTAGCGCGGTGATCGTGCGCGCGGCGGTGAGGGTGGTGTCCCCGCTGAGCGAGTAGGTGTTCCCCGGCGTCGTCCAGGTGCCTTCACCCGTGGCCGTGAGATTGGCCGCCACGAGGTTCGTGGAGCCGTCGTAAATCGCGTAGTCCGTCTGGGCGTTGGCGGCGGTGCCGAGCGTTACCCAAGGCCCGATGATTTGGTTGGCCGCCGTCGTGCCGGCCCCGGTGACTTGGATGATGTTCGTCGTCGCATTCGGCGCGGTCGACGCAGCGGAAAAAGTCACGGTGCCCATGCCGAACTGGGCCAGTCCGCCGAGGGTCAGCGTCTGGGTGTTGCCCCCGCCGCCGGCCTGGTTCGTAGTCAGCGCGACATTCAACTGCCCGGCTGTGAGGCCCACTGCGCCGACGGTTTCCGCGTAAACATTTCCCGCCCCGGAGGTGTTGGTGTAGGTCAAAGTGCCGCCGTTCGAGGTGATGGCCGCCGCCGCCACGCGGTCCACGGCTCCCTGGGCGGTCGTTGTGTTGATCAGCGTGAAGTTGCCGCCATTCAGGGTGATGCCGGTGGTCGAGGTGATGGCACCCGCCGCGCCGCTGAGCACGAAGGTGCCGCTGTTGATGCTGGTGACCCCGGAGTAGTTGTTGGCGTTGGTGAGCGCCACGGCGCTGTTGCCGATGGTGTTGCTAAAGCCCGTGCCGATGCCGGTAACCGTCACATCGTTGCTGCCGGTCAGCGCGTTGACCTGGCTCATAATCAGCCGCCCGCCGGCACCGCCCAGGCGGTAGTTTGAACCGAAAGGCGTGAAAGTGCCGGTGTAAGTAGTCTGGGCATTGCTACCGCCGCCATAGCTGGCCCCGAGACTCACGTTGCTGAGCCCGGCGGCGGCGAAATCGAAATTCCTGGCGGTGTTGCCGTTCACGGCGATCCCGCCCGTCGAGGTGGGATCGATCCGGGTGGCCAGCGCGGTGGCGAGGTCGGCGTTGCTCGTGCCCGGACCAAACCCGATCGCCCCGCCAAGGTTGGCGACGGCGCTTTTTCCCGTGCCGCCAATGGCGGCGAGGGAGTTGAATTGCAGCAGCCCCGAATGGGCCGTGCTCGCCCCGGTGTAGCTGTTGGTGCCGGAAAGGACCATCGAGTGGCTGAGTCCGCTGCTCTGGTTCACGGTGGTGACACCGGAGCCGATGTTGGCGGAAATCGTTACGCTTTTGACCAAATTGCTGTCGGCTCCCGAGTTGGTGATGGTGCCCTTGATGTTCAGCGCCCCGCCACTGATGCCGGTATTGCCCGCGTTGTTGAAGTAAAGGTTCACGCTGTTCGCGGGCACCGCGTGGGTGACTCCACCGCTGAGGAAAAGCCCCCCGTTGTTGCCGCCACCCACGCCGAAGTAAACATCGCTGCCATCAGCCTGGTTCAGGACCACAGGCACATTGATGGTCAGGTTTGAATCGTTGTTCTGGCCGTCAATCGCTGCGGCTCCGTTCGCGGAACTCGTCGAGTAGAGGTGGATCTTGCCGCTGCCACCATTGTTGAAGGTGGTCGCTTTGGCGCTGCCGTTGGCCCATTGCAGGACGTTGTTCGCATGCACGTCACCGGAGACATTCACCGCCAACAAGCCGTTGACATCATTGAAGTGGAAGATTGCGGCGTCGGCGGAAGTCGTGGTGGCGGTCACCCCGGTGGTGAAATTACCCGTGGAATCCGTGGTCCAATTCGCATCCGTACCCCAAGTCCGCGTCGTGAAACCGAAGTCCGGAGTGGTATCATTGGTATCCCAATAAAGCGTCGCCGCCTGCGCCGCCTGCGCGGCGAGAAACGCGGCGACGGAGCCGGCGAGGATGCGGACGCCTGGGTTGCGGCGGGAGGAGTGGTTGCTGGTCTGCGAGGATTTCATGGTGTGGGTGGCACTACGGGGTTGGCAAACGGCTGCGTTTTGGAGGGGCTGGTCGTCCAGCGCGTGGAAATTCACACCAGCCCCCATCGGCGAACAACGCTTTCCTTTTTGCCAACTGGTCCGAAAAACAACCCCATCGCGCTGTTCCCTCCCGATGCACCCGATCCGCCGACTTTCCATCGCCGAACAAACCGCCGCCCACCTCCGGGAGGGCGTGCGCTCCGGGCGCTGGGGCGGGAGCCTGCCGGGCGTCGTGCGACTGGCGGCGGAGTGCATGGTTTCGAAAGGGGCCGTCCGCGCCGCGCTCGCCATCCTGGAAAAGGAAGGCGTGCTGCAAGGGCGCGGCGTGCGCGGCTGCCGGACCATCGGCGAGGCGGGGCGCTCCGGCGCGGGTCGCGGTGGGCTGCGGGTGGGCGTCTTCCTGCATGAGCGGTTGATGGAAGAAAATCCCACGCAGCAGAACATGCTCATGCAGCTCCAGCACGACCTCGAAGCCGCGGGGCACGTTTGCTTTTTCTCCACGAAAACCCAGGCCGGTCTGCATCACGACCCCGACCGGATGGCCGCCCATCTCCGCCGGACCCGCACGGATGCCTGGATCGTGATCGGTCCGCGCTACGAGCTGCTGGAGTGGCTCGCCGCCCAGCCTTTTCCCGCCATCTCCACCGGCGGGCGGAGCGGCGAATTTCCGGTGGCTGGCGTCTCCATCGACCGCCAGCAGAGCATGCGCGAAGCGACGCGCCACCTGCTCGCGCTCGGGCATGAGCGCATCGTTTTCGTCTGCCCGCGCGGGCTGCGCCGGCCCGCGCCGGCCCCGATCGTCGCGGCCTTCACCGCGGAGTTGGAACGGGCGGGCGTCCGCTGGAGCACCAATTTCCATGTGCCCGACTGGGAGGAGACGCCGCAGGGTTTTCGCGCGCTGCTGCGGGGGCTTTTTTCCGCCACGCCGCCCACGGCGCTGATTCTCGATGAAACCCCGCGCACCGTGGCCGCGCTCGCCTTTCTCGCCGAATCCCGCCGCGCGGTGCCCGCGCAGGTTTCGCTCATGACGGTGCAATGGGACGGCACCCTCGCGTGGTGCGAACCGTCCATCGCCCACTCGCGCTGGGACGACGCGCTGGTCATCCGCCGCCTCGTGCGCTGGGTCGGCGCGGTGGAAAAGGGCCGCGCGGATCGCCGGATGATCACCTTCCCGGCGGAGTTCGTGCCCGGCGGCAGCACCGGCCCGGTGTGGAAGGGGTGACCGGCGGTGCGCGGGCTGGCATTTCTTCTTCGACGGGATTGCGAAGTGAGCCGCATTGGTCCTTCATGTTCCCATGCTCCACTGCTCCTGGCTCCTACCGCTCCCGACGTTAGCTCTCGCTGTGACGATCGTCAGTGCCCGCGCAGCCGACACCTTCGACCCGGCGCGACTGGAGCGGGAGGTGCTGGCCACGGGGTTGATCGATGCGGTGCAAATGGAGGCGCTGCCGGATGGCGATGTGCTCATCGCCGAGCAGCGTGGCACGGTAAGGCGCTGGCGGGTGGCGACACGGGAGTTGGTGGAGGTGGGGCGGGTGCCGGTGGCGGGCGGACCGGAACTGGGGCTGATCGGCGTGGCGGCGGCGGGAGATTTTGCGCAAAGCGGGCACGTGTTTCTGTTTTTCTGTCCGGCGGCGAAGCGTGATGTGCAGCGGCTGGCGAGGTTCAAGTTCGGTGCGGATGGACGGATCGATCTCACTTCCGAGAAGGTGCTGTTCGAGTATCCGATCGAATTCGATGGTGCCATCCACATGGGGGGTGGCCTGGTTTTCGACAAGGCGACGGGGAATCTGGTCCTCGGCACGGGCGACAACTCGCCACCCATCCCAGTTCCGCCGATTGATATTTCCGCGAAGGGACTGCTGCGGGATGCCCTGCGCTCGAGCGCGAACTCGCAGGACCTGCGCGGCAAGATTCTGCGTATCCATCCGCGCGCGGATGGGGGCTACGACATCCCGGCGGGCAACCTTTTCACCGATGCCAGGCTGGGTCGCCCGGAAATCTATGCGATGGGGGTGCGCAATGGCTTTCACTCGTCGGTCGATCCGCGGACAGGCTGGATCGCGTGGGGCGACGTGGGACCGAATACGGAGCAGAAATCGGGGTCGGTGGGCTACGATGAATTCAACCTTGCGACGAAGCCGGGAAATTTCGGCCACCCCATGTTCACGGGGCCGAATGAGGCTTATCGCGCGATGGGTGCGGATGGGAAGCCGGCAGAGTTATTCGAGGCGGCGCATCCCGTGAATCACTCGCCGCGCAATACGGGGCTGAAGGAACTGCCGCCGGCGCAACCCGCGCTCCTGTGGTATCCCACCACCGCGTCGAAGGAGTTTCCCG
>CAYQBV010000053.1:0-17453 GCA_964415705.1 uncultured Chthoniobacter sp.
AGGCGCTAGCGACTGGCACCGCCAACCCGGAAGCGAGCGCCGCTTCTTGCGGGGCCGGTGAAAGCGGGCGCGGCGGCGCGGATGGCGCGCAGGGCGGGATGGTCGGCGATACTGGGGACGACACCGCTGCGGGTGCGGTGGGCTTCGGCGGCGCCAAAAAGACGCGCGGCGCGCTCGGGCTGGCGCTCGGCAAGGGCGAGAAAAGCGAAGGCGTCGAGCGGGTAGGACGCGCCCCAGCGGTTGCCGAGATCGATCCCTACGAGCAGGCACTCGCGGAGATGCGTGTGAGCCTCGGCGAAACGACCGAGGACGGCGGCGTTCACGCCCACGGACCAGGCGAGGATGACCACGAGCCAGATGTCGCCCGCCTGGCGGTAGAGCGCGATGCTCTCCTCGTCGAGCGCCAGCTCGCCGGTTTCGCCCCACTTCGCGGCCCGCTGCGCCCGCTGCGCCTCCAGCGCGCCGACGAGCGCACTGTGCGGCGTGTCGAAGGCCACGCAGAAGGCATCACCGATCGTTTTGAAAACAAACCCACCCACCGCCTCAAACGCCTAGCGGAGCAGCCGGTCGTGGCTGGCCAGCGCCACGCGCATCGCATCCGGCTGCTGCCCCCATTTTTTGGTGCTGCCCTCGATCTCGCTGAAAAGAAACGTAATGGTGCCGGTGGGCTGGACGTTCATGACCGGGAAAGGTGCGGCAGCCGCGGCGCTTCTCAAAGACTGGAGTTCCGCGGCGTCGCCCAAAATTCCCGCCCGGCTTCGGCCCAGTCGCGATCCTGCACGGTGCGATGGGCGGTGTCGCCCAGGGCCTGCCGCAGCGCGGGATCGTGCGCGATTTTTTCCACCGCGGCAGTGAAGTCCGCGACATCCAGAGCCCGCGTGATGAAGCCGGTGGTGCCGTGCGCGATGAGATCCTTCGGTCCGCCCTGATCGGAGACGACGCAGGGGACGCCGCTGGCGAGGGCTTCGAGGATGACGTTGCCGAAGGTGTCGGTGGTGCTGGGGAAAAGGAAAACGTCGGCGCTGGCAAAGGCGCGCGCGAGGTCGAGGCCGGCGAGGTAGCCGGTGAAAGCGGCGTCGGGGAGGAGCTGGCGGAGTTCTTTTTGAAAGGGGCCGTCGCCGACGAAGGCGAGGGCGAGTTTCTGGTTTCTGGTTTCTGGTTTCTGGTTTCCCACGAGCCGCCGCCACATGGCCACGATCACGTCCAGGTCCTTCTCCTTCGAGACGCGGCCGACGTAGAGCAGGACGGTCGCGCCGGGCGCGAGGCCGTGCTTTGTCCAGAACGCGGGGTCGCGGCGCGAGGGGTGAAAGAGCGCGGTGTCGAGGCCGCGGGGGAGGATGCGGATTTTCTCGGCGGCGATGCCGCGATCCACCCACGCGCGGCGGTAGCCTTCGCTGTTCACGTAGAGCAGATCGAGCTGCTCGTAGAACCACTTCATGTAGTTCCAGGTCAGCGTTTCGAGAAAGTTGTCGTCGGTCAGGATGCGGACGTACTGGGGGAAATCCGTGTGATAGATGCCGCTGGTGCGGAGGCCGAGGAGCTTGGCGGCGAGCAGCGCGGTGAGGCCGATGGGGCCGGGCGTGGAGATGATCAGCTCGGTGAAACCTTCGCGCTGGATGTAGTCGATCATCTGCAGGATGGGCGGGAAGCTGAGCTTCTGCAGCTCGTACTCGGGCAGCTCAAACTCACCGACGGGCGCGAAGTTTTTGATCGGGATGCCGGTGATCGTGATCGTCGAGCGCGAGGTGACGACGGTGAGATCGCCGCCTTCTGCGATGCACGCGGCGGTGAGTTTGCGGATGGTGTTGGCCACGCCGTTCACGTCCTCGAGGGTGTCGGTGAACCAGGCGCGTTTGCGGTTCTCCAGCAGCGCGGGGCGTTCGCCGGTCAGCGCCTGGCCCACCCCGGCCAGCCACGGGCGGTCGGGGGCCTGGCTGCGAAACGCGTAGAAGTACGGCGCGAGCGGCGCGAGCACGGGCAGGAGCACGCTGATCTCGCGGATCGCCTCGATGATGTTTCCTTCCGAGAGCTGCTTGATGAACGTGGTGAAAAAGCGGAACGCGAGTTGGTTGACGAAGAAGTTCGCGGTGACGAACGCGCGCCGCTCCGGCTCGGTGATGCCCTCGGTTTCGCGCGCGAGCAGCTTCTTCATCGCGCCGCCGGTGAAGGTGCCGGCGAACTGCTTCCAGAGCGACGCGTTGGCCGGCTTCGCCAGCTCGAAAATCTTCCCGCTGGCGATGCCTTCGGCGACGAACGCGAGCTTGTCCGTCCACGAAAACTCCGTCGGATCCTCGCCCTCCATGAACCGCGAGAACGCCTTGCCCACGAAGCTCGAACTCTTGGCCCCGGCAAACTTCCCGCCGATGAACTGGCGCAGGTTGTTGTAGAGGCTGTGCGAGAGCGCGAGCGGCGTGCCGCCGGTGCCGCGCGGAGTGCAGTGCCCGGCGCGGATCGCGGCGAGGAAATCCGCGACCGTTTTTCCGTCCGGCGTTTCCGTGAAGGCCGCCGCGGGAAACATCCCGCCGTGGTCGTCGGAGCCGGCGGTGAAAATCTTGCGCCACGGCTCGGCGTGCGTCGGCGCGAAACCGTGGCGGTTCGCCAGCTCGTCGATTTTTTCCGGAGTGAGCCGGCCGAGCACCGCGCGTGCGACCGCGCTGAGCAGCGCGTCGCGGTGTCCGTTCAGTCCCTCGAAATGCTGGAACAGCAGCACCAGCTTCTCGACGTGCGCGAGGCTCAGCCGGTCGTCCACGCGGTAAAATGGATGCGCGACGGCGTGCGCGAGTTGCTCGGCGGCGAGATACTTTTGCAGGTCGAAGATATTCTCCCGCGCGGTCTGCAACGCGCGGTGCTGCGCCTCGGTGAGGCCCCAGACGAGCACATGAACCTCGCAGCGGTCGTCGGGGAAACGCGTGCTCACCTGCTCGCTGAGAAAGACGCCCGGCCGGTCGGCGATTTCGAGACAACCCTCGATGCGGTTGTGATCGGTCAGCGTCACGAAATCCATGCCGCGCGCCCGCAGCGTGTCGTAAAGCGCGTGCGGCTCGGAGTAGCTGTCCGGCAGACCGACACGGCGGAAGAGCCACTCCGGAGCGCGGGCGCTGTGGCGGGAGTGCAGGTGGAGATCGGCCTTCATGATTTCGGGACGCGCAGTTTTTCAAACTCCGCCAGCGCCATGCCGACGACCTGATCCATGTTGTAGTAGCGGTAAGTGGCGAGCCGCCCGACGAAACTCACGCCGGGCTCGCGCTCGCCGAGTTCCGCGTAGCGCTGGTAGAGCGCGCGGGCGTCGGGCGCGGGGATCGGGTAATACGGCTCGCGCCCCGGCCCGAAATCCTCCGGGTATTCGCGCACGATGGTCGTGACCGGGATGCGCTGGCCGGTGGCGTGCTTGATCTCGACGATGCGCGTGAAGGCGTGGTCGTTCGGGTAGTTCACCTGCATCGCCGGCTGGAAAAATTCCTGGGCCAGCGTCTCCGGCTCGAAGCGCAGCGAGCGATACGGCAGCGGGCCGAAGCAGTGGCCGAAGTATTCGTCGATCGGCCCGGTGAAAATGAGATGCCGGTGGGCGATCTGCGCGCGCGCGTCGCGGTAGTCGGTTCCGAGGCGCACCTCGATCTTGGGGTGCGCGAGTATTTTCCGAAACATGACGGTGTAGCCGTCCTTCGGCAGCGCCTGGAATTTCTCGGAAAGATAGCGGTCGTCGCGGTTCAGCCGGATCGGGATGCGCCCGCAGACGCTGGCATCGAGGTCGCGCGGATCGCGCCGCCACTGCTTGCGGGTGTAGTTCTGGAAAAACATCTCGTAGAGCTTTGTGCCGACCTGCGAGACGATGACCTCCTCGCTGTTGCGCGGCTCGGCGATGGGCACGCGCCACTCGGCCAGCGCGCGCGCCATTTCCTCGCTCGTCGCCGGGTGCCCGACGAGCTGCTCGAAGGTGTTGAGATTGATCGGGAACGGCCAGAACTGCCCGCCCGTCCACGAGAGGATTTTGTAGTCCACCGGATGCCACTCGGTGAACTGGCTGAGGTACTCGACGATGCGGTCCGAGTTCGTGCGGAAATAGTGCGGGCCGTAGTCGTGGACGAGGACGCCCGCGGCGTCGTAGCGGTCGTGGGCATTGCCGGCGATGTGGGCGCGGCGGTCGATGACGAGGCACGTGGCCCCGCACTGGCTGGCCAGCCGCTCGGCCAGCACCGCGCCGGCAAAGCCCGCGCCGACGATGAGGTAATCCCAAGTCACGGCGCGGGGGGGCAGCAACCCGCGGGCAGCGGGAGCGGTGCGGAAAAAGGGACGGGCGGCACGCCCGCTTCCATCGCCAGCGCGCGGAGAATTGTCGAGTCCGCAAGCCCGGCTCCGGGCTGCCAAAAAATACCGTGCCCCCGCCGGGCTGGTCCCGCTAGCCTCCGCCGCCTATGGAAATTCTCCCGATGGATTTTTTTGGCGTCCACGTGGACGTGCCATTTCCCGCGCCGCGTGGTTTCGCTGAGGCGCGGCTGGAGACCTTTGGCGCAGCGCTGTGCGACACCACGAAAGGCCTCAGCCTGCGCGCCGACCAGATCCGCCTGAAACGCTGGGACGACCTTTTCGGCTACGAGCTGAGCGCGCAGTTCTTTGGCGAAAACGGGACGCTCACGCGCACCGCCGACCGCATCAAATTCGGCGTCCGCAGCGCCCGCACCGCGGCGGATTGGACCATCATCCGCGACACCCTCGTCCGCTTTTACCAGCTCCTCGATTTCGACCCGAAAACCGTGACTGCGCTCTCCGCGCACGCGCATGGAAAATTCCCGTCCGTCGAGGAGCGCGACGGCTTTCTCCAGCGCTTCTCCTATAGCCCGCTGGTCAATCGGCCCGCCACGCTCGGCTACGTCACCATCCTCGACTGGGAGAAGGACATCCGCGTGCTCATCGAGCAGTCGAACGTGGTGCCGGGCGGCGTCTTCGTCACGTGGGACACGCAGTTTGCGAACAGCCAGGATTGGGAGCCGTTCATCGCGGGGCTGCCCACGCTGATGGATAACTCGGCGAACCTTTTCGACCTCGGCTTCGAGCCGTTCCGCGAAGCGGTCTAGCGGGTGGAAAGCGGTGGGCCGCCGGGAGGGGCGGCGGGCGTTATTTCGCGGGCGGGGCAAGCCAGCCGCGCCGCCAGTACTCCAGCCAGCCGATTTCCTCGTGGAGCCAGAAGCCGACTTTCGCGAAGCCGTCGCTGCCGGGGACGCCGGAGAAGAACGGCACCTTGCCGGTGCCCACACTCGTCAGGAAATTGCACGGCGCCGGCGTGACCTCGATCCCGAGATGCCGGAAGGTCGCCGAGGCGCGGCGCATGTGGTTTGCGGAGGTCACGAGGAGCACGCGCTGCCAGCCGCGTTCGGCGGCGAGCGCGCGCACCTTGAGCGCCTCGTCGTGGGTGTCGCGATTCGGCCCCAGCGGGAGCATCGCCCCGGCGGGCACGCCCCAGCGCGTGAGCAGATCTTTGGTTAGGTGGGACTCCGGGGCCTCGCGGCCATCGAGCTGTCCCCACGCACCGCCGAGCACGAGCACCGGCGCTTTGCCCAGCCGCATCAGCTCCGCAGCCATGACCAGCCGATCGCCCGCCGCCGAGAGATGCACGCCCGCCACCTCGTAGCGCGACGCCTGCGCCCCGCCGCCGAGCAGCACCACGGCATCGGCCACGGGCAAATCCTCCGCTTTCACTCCCGCATAGGGACGCTCCAGCGAACCGAGCAGCAGTCCCGGCACGCTGGTCCCGCCAATGATCGTAATGCCCAGCACCAGCCCGCCGACGCCGAGCGCGAAGCCGCGCAAGCGCCGCCGCCAGAGCAGCACGGCGAGGACGATCAGCGCCACCCAGAGCAGGCCGACGGGCGCGAAAAGGGCGAGCGTTTGACGCAGAAAAAAGGACAGCACGCCCCCCACGCTACGCGGCCCATCACGCGGAGCGGGAGGAAAAATTCCGCTCGCCTTCCGGGAACGTTTTCCAAAACCTCCGGTCCGGTTCGCCATGAAAAAAATCGGTCATCTTCTTGCTCTCCTCGCCGTCGTCCTCTGCCTGTCGGCCTCCGCGGCGTGGGCGCGTCCCACGGTGGTCATCGACGCGGGCCATGGCGGGCACGACCGTGGCGGCGTGCCGGGGGACCGCTACGCGGAAAAAATCTACACGCTCGATGTGTCCCGGCGGCTGGAGGGCCGGCTCCGCTCCATGGGCTACCGCACCGTGATGACGCGGCGGGGCGACTACTTCGTCCCGCTCAATGACCGGTGCTCCATCGCGAACTCCCAGGGCAACGCCATCTTCGTCTCCATCCACTTCAACTCCGCCCCGCGCGAAGGGGCCAATGGCATCGAAACCTACTATTATTCGCGGCGGAGCGGCAGCCTTGCGTCGGCCGTCCATCGCAGTGTCGTCCACGCCGTGCGGACCGAAGACCGGCGCGTGCGGTCGCGCGGTTTTTACGTCATTCGCAACACCCGCGTCCCCGCCATCCTCGTCGAGTGCGGATTCCTCACGAACCGTTCCGAAGGCCGCCTCATCGCCGGCTCCGGTGCCTACCGCCAGCGCCTGGCCGACGCCATCGCGCGCGGGATTCGCAGCCGCTATTGATCCGGCCTGCGCTGCTCAGCGCAGCGGAATCGCCCGCCGAATCTCGGGGGGCGGGGGGCGTCCGCCCCTGGGACGCGCGCCGGCGGCGAGGCGATTGCCCGCGGCGTCGTAGTCCTCGATCCGCGCCTCGTTTTTCCCCTCATAGACAAACACGCGCCGCCCGAGCGGACGGTCATCAGCGGAGTAGAGCTTGGATTCGGTGATGCGGCCCGTGTAGTCGAATTTGTAGGCCTCCTTGTAGCGGATCGTGCCCTTCGCATCGAGATGCGTGGCCCCTCGGGCAAAGTTCTGCTCGTTGAGAAAAAAGATGGTTTTGCTCCGCACCTTCCCGGCGGTATCGACGATGGATTCCTCGCGGGTGCGCTTGTCGGGATCGGTGACGGCCGTGAGCGTGCTGCCATCGGGCAGGACGCGCGTGGTGGCGCGGATGGTGCCCTGCGCGCGCGCGGCGGCGAGCGGGAGGAGGAGGGTGAAAAGGAGGGCGGCGGTTTTCACGGGGCGTGGCGTGAAGGGTGATCGGTGAAGAGTGATTGGATGGCAAGCCCGCGCGGACGACGCTCGATGCACCACTCACCGATCACCCTTCACATGGCGACCAGTTCCGCGAGCGGCACGTCGCCGCCATTGTGGCGGTTGAATTGCAGGTCGTAGAGCCGCCGGTAGTAGCCGCTCTGCGCGAAGAGCTGCGCGTGCGTGCCGGTTTCCTTGATCGCGCCGTTTTCGAGGACGACGATCTGGTCGGCTTTTTGGATGGTGGAAAGGCGGTGCGCGATGGCGAGCACGGTGCGGCCTTTGGCCAAAGTCTCGAGGGCCTCCTGGATGTGCTGCTCGGTCTCGGAATCGAGCGCGCTGGTGGCCTCGTCGAGGAGCAGGATGGGGGCGTTTTTGAGCAGCGCGCGGGCGATGCAGAGCCGCTGCTGCTGCCCGCCGGAGAGCATGCAGCCTTTGTCGCCGATGACGGTCTCGTAGCCCTGCTGCTGCGCGAGGATGAACTCGTGGGCGTGGGCCAGTTTCGCCGCCGCCTCGATCTCCGCGCGCGTGGCGTCGAGCCGGCCGTAGCGGATGTTCGCGAGGATGGTGTCGTGGAAAAGGAAGGTGTCCTGATTGACCATCGCGATGTGCTCGCGGAGCGAGGCCTGCGTGACCTCGCGGATGTCGTGCCCGTCGATGCGGATCGCGCCGGCCTGCGGTTCGTAGAGCCGCTGGAGCAGCCAGAAAAGCGTGCTCTTGCCTGCGCCGGTCGCGCCGACCAGCGCGCAGGTCGTCCCGGCGGGCACGGTGATGCTGATCCCGCGCACGGCGGGCGCGTCCTTGCCGGAGTAGCCGAAGGTCACGTCTTCCAGCGCCACGTCGCCGCGCACGCCGCGGAGCACGGTCGCGCCAGGGGCGTCCTGGATGGCGGACGGGCGGTCGAGCAGCTCGAAAACCTTGGTCGTCGCCGCGAGGCATTTCTGCATGAGGATGTTCATCTTTCCGAGCGCCTTGGCCGGGTTGTAGAGCAGGATCAGGCCGGCCTGGAGCGCGAAGAATTTCTCGACCCCGAGCTGGTAGTGCCACGCATAGACGAGCGCGCCCACGATCCCGAGCGACGACACCGTCTCGACCAGCGGCGTGACGATCTCCTGCGCCTTTTTCCAGCGCATCGCGAAGCGCAGCATCTTCAGATTCGCCTCGTTGAAACGCCCGGCCTCGTAGTCCTCGCGCGCGTGCGTTTTCACCACGCGCACCCCGGCGAAGGCCTCCTGCATCACCACCATGAGCTGCCCCGCCTCGTCCTCCTCGCGCGCGCCGGCGCTGCGCACTTTTTTCCCGATGATGAGCACCGGCAGCAGGCAGAGCGGGAAGACGGTGAAAGCGAGAATCGTGAACCGCGCGTCGATCGCCAGCAGGGCGGCGAGCGCGGAGAGGATCGAGATCGGCTGCTTCACGATGTCGCCCGCCATCTGCGTCAGCGCGGACTGGGCGACGCGCGTCTGGTTGAAAACCGTCTGCACGAGTTCGCCGGATTTGGCGCGGTTGAAAAACTCGAGCGACTGCCCGAGCAGATGGCGGAAGAGCGAGCAGCGGATGTCGTCGAGCACGCGCTGGCTGACCCAGAGCAGGCAGTAGGCATTGAGGTAGGAAAGGAGGCCGCGCACCGCCATGAGCGCCGGGATGGTCGCGCAGAGCGCCGCGATTTCCCCCAGCCCCGCGGTGTGCGGATGGATCTCCGGGAGCTGGAACGGCATCCAGCCCGGGAGCTTCACCGCCTGCGCCTGGCCACCGGGAAAAATCGCCGGCAGCACCACCCGGATGAGCAGGATGAGCGCGCCATTGGCCACGCCAAAGAGCGCGCCAAAAAGCATCCCGAGCAGAAAGCGGCCGCGGTACGGCCGCAGGTAGCTGAGCAGCCGCCGATACGGTCCCTGGCCCTTGCGCAGGAGTTCCAGTGACGACATTTTGGCGGCGTCTTTGCGGGAGATTCTTTTGGAGGCCATGTGGGGCTAGCGCGTTGGCGCGAGGAGGGAGTCGATAGCACGGATGACCGCCGCGGTCGAGATGCGCTCCATCGCGGCGCCTTTCATGCGTGGGTCGAAAGCGGTGAGCGGAGCGTCGGGCTGCGCGGCGGAAAGGACGCGCGCGAGGTCGTGCCGGGGCCGCCAGTGGAAGGGATTCGTCGGGCCGAAAAGCGCGATCTGCGGCGTTTGGAATGACGCGGCGAGATGCACCGCGCCAGTATCGCAACTCACGCACAGCCGCGCCTGCGCGAGCACGGCGGCGAAGGTCAGCAGGTCGATCTGGCCGGCGAGATTCACGATCCCGACGCCGGTGCGGCTGAGATCGGAAGGAACCACGGATTTCACGGATGGCACGGATTGGGGATTCTGAAAATCCGTGTCATCCGTGAAATCCGTGGTCAACCGAGTGTCCGACTTCGGCGCAAGCGCGTCCTTGCTGAGGATGCCGGCGAGGTGCGCGAGTTCGTCCGCATCGCTCCCGCCGGTGATGACGCAGGCCAGCCCGTGCGCCGCGCGGAGATGCTGCGCGACCTCGGCCCAGCGCTCCGGCAGCCAGTACTTTTCCGGCCGTGCCGTGCCGGGATGGAGCACGGCGAACGGGCCGGTGACGCCGTGCGCGCGGAGGATTTTCTCTGCCTCCGCTCGGGCGCTTTCCGGCACGCGCAGTTCGGGCAGCGGCGCGCTTTCGCCGCGCGCCACGGCGGCGGCGAGGTCGAGGTAATGATCGACCGTGTGCCGCTCGCGCACCGGCGAAGCGACGAAGCGGTTAAAGGCGACGGCGCGCAGTTTCGACTTTTTCACCCACTCGAAAGTCACGCGCTCTTCCGCCCGTGAAAGTGCCACGGCAAGCGCCGAGCGATCGGTGCCGGTGAAGTCCAGGCACACATCCCACGGCCCGGTGAGGACCTGCTGCCACGGGCGAAAGCCGCGTCCCTTGCCGAGCACCACGCCGGTATTGATCGCCGGAATCGCCCCCAGCAGCGCAGCGCATCCCGGCGCGACGGCGAGTGCGAGGTGCGCCTCCGGCCACGCCGCGCGCAACGCCCGCAGAGCCGGGGTGGTCAGCACCAGATCGCCGATGCGCTTGAGTTGGAGCGCGAGGATTCTCATGAGGCGCGCGGCCGCGGAATCCGGGGAGCACGCGCGTCTCGCGTGTTGGTCGTGTCGTCCCGACACGACGCACTTCCACCCGCGTGGCTCACCGGGAAACCTTGGATTTTCGCCCGAGCGACACTGCCATGAAGTTCGCGACGGCGGGACGCCTTCGCCAACACGCGGGACGCGCGTGCTCCCCGGATTCCACCGCCGCGTCTCGGGCCATTCATCGCGCGCCTCCCTTCGTCAGCAGCACCCGGTACGCCTCCAGCAACCGCTCCCCAAAATGCTCCCACGTAAAGTTTTCCACCACCCGCTGCCGGCCCGCCGCGCCGAGCCGCGCGCCGAGATCGCGGTCGCGGTAGAGCCGCTCGATCGCGGCGGCGAGCGCGTCGGGATCGTTGGGCGGAATGATCAGCCCGTTCACGCCATCCTGCACCACGTCGCCGCTTTCGCGCGTGGTGATCTGCGGCAAACCGCACGCCGCGGCTTCGTAGGTGCATTTCGCGCTGCCTTCGCACTCGCTCGGCAGGATGTGCACGGTCGCCGCGCGGTAGCAGTCCTCCACGCGTCCGACAAAGCCGGGCAGCCGGACATTGCCGCCGCCGAACTGCGCGAGGTCCGGCTGGATCTCGTCATGCGCCGTGCCGACCAGCACCAGCTCCGCATCTTTCAGCGCCAGCCGCCGCCAGACTTCGAGCAGATGATGCACGCCCTTCCGCTTGATCAGCGCGCCGACGAAAACCGCGACGAATTTCTCCGGCGGTTTGTCCGCCGGCGTGAAGCGCGCGATATCCACCCCGCGCTGATGCCGGAACAGCTTCTCCCGCGCGATGCCCGCCGCGAGAAACGTCTCCTCCGCCTTCTCCGAAAGCACGAGGATGAGGTCCGCGAGATCGTACTCCTCCAGCACCTGCTGCCGGGAGATGAGCAACCGGTTCAGCCAGCGGGCCGGTCGGGGTGCTTCGTCGAGCGCGCGCTCGCTCTTGGTCCGGTGCCGTGTCTTGACCCGGCCTTTGTGCCGATGCCACGTCCCGATTTCGAGCAGACTCGGCACCCCCATCCGCCGCGCGACACGCAGGGCGCGCACGCAGTCGCCGGACCAACTGTGAAATGCGTCATAGCCGCCCCGCGCCAGCTCACGTTCCGCCATCCAGTCGAGGTAATGCTTTTTCGCCCCGTAGTAGCGGGCGCTGCCGAGACCGGAAAGCAGCCGAACCGGATGCGCGGCGAGGCTGCGGACGAGGGTCGGAGAAATTTCCTGCCGGCGATTTTCATACACGATCGCCCGCCCCAGAAACCGCCCGGCGCTCACTTTCAAAGAACGGTAGGCGACCTCATCGAGTCCGGTGCCACCGATCCGTGCAGACGTCGCGTAAAGCAGCCGCCGGGGGAGCGGGTGCGGGGGTTCGGGAGCGGTCACGGTTTGCGGAAAAACTGCCAGGTACCGCGCGCGCGGTGGCGTTTGAAGGGGTTGTAGAGGTTGCGGTTGAGCTGGCGCGCGGAGTGAAAGCCGGTCATCACCGCGTAGCAAGTCCGCAGCGGCACGCGGAAGCTCTCCAGCCCGGCGGCGGCGGCCAGCGCGCGGAGCGACGCCGCGGTGAAAAGGTTGATGTGGCTGAGCGGGGCGAGCGCGTGGAACTCGCGCTTGAACGTTTCCAGCGCGTAGCCGCCGCGGTTCAGTCGCGCGAGTTTCGCCTCGATGCCCCCGTCCGATGGCGTGCTGATTTTGCAATGTCCGCCACTCCGCAGTTTCGCCGCGAGCAGGCGGATCACGCCGAGCGGATCGGGCAGATGCTCGAAGACCTGGTCCGCATTGATGAAGTCGAAAGCCCCGTCCTCCAGCGCCGCGACATCGGCGGCGAACCGCACGCCGGATTCCCCCGCCACGCGCTCCGAGCGCGGATCGACATCCGTGCCCCAGACCTCCGCGCCGTAGGCCCGCGCCATCACCGCCCAGTGCCCTTCGCCCATCCCGTAGTCGAGCACGCGGGGCCGTGCGTCGGGATGCAGCAGGCGCACGAGCATCGCGTCCTCGGCCTTGTGCGCGAGATCGCTGAGGCCGAGCAGCCGCACTTCCGCGCGCCGCTCCGCGATGGCCTGCCGCCGCTGCACCTCCTCGCCCTGGTCGAAAACCGCGCGCTGGAAATAGAAGTCGATCGCCGGGTTGTGGAGGATCGCGTAGCGCTGCTCCGCGAGCCGTTCGCGCTGCTTCCGCTGTGCGGCCCACTCGCCCAGCAGACCCGAACCGTAAGGCGCGCTGGCCTTTTCGGTGAGCCGGGTGCTGGCGGTGATGGGACAGGAGTTCCGGTCGAGCATGCGCGCGACTTTAGCGGGGGGTCCGGAGAAAGAAACTTCTCACGCGGGCGGCTTTGCGATTTATTTCCGCACAACGCGCCGCCCGCCGCGCGCGCTTTTCCTCCTTCCACTTTGCCATGAAAATCGGACTCGTTCGCCGCGGCTACGCGCGCACCGGTGGCGCGGAGATTTATCTGCGGCGCTTTGCGGAGGAGGCGGTCGTGGCGGGTCACGAGTGCGTGCTTTTTTCGGAGCAATGGCCGCGCGCCGCGTGGCTCCACGGGCACGTGCAAATCGCGAGCGATTCGCCGAAAAAATTCGCCGATGCGCTGGTGGCGCGCGGGGCCGGGGAGGAGTGCGATTTCCTTTTCAGCCTCGAGCGCATCCACGCATGCGACGCCTACCGTGCGGGGGACGGCGTGCATGCCGCGTGGCTGGAAAGGCGGGCGCGCTTCGAGCCGGCGTGGAAGCCGTGGCTGCGGCAGTTCAGCGCGAAACACCGCGAGCTGCTGGCGCTGGAAAAGCAGCTTTTCGCGGCGGACGGCGCGCGGCTGGTCATCGCGAATTCGCGGATGGTGCAGACGGAGATGGTGCAGCGGTTTGGCTATCCCGCGGAGCGCATCCACGTCGTCCACAACGGCGTGCCTCCCTCTTCCGCGGCGTCCGAGATGCGCGCGAAAATGCGGCTCGAACTCCGGCTCGCCGACGGGGAGTTTGCCGTGCTTTTCGCCGGCTCCGGCTGGGAGCGCAAAGGCCTGCGCTTCGCCATCGCCGCCATGAACGAAGCGCGGGTGCCGGGGGCCACGCTGCTCGTCGCGGGCCGTGGCAACCAGCGCGGCCTGCCGCGCTCGGAGCGCGTCCGGTTCCTCGGTCCCGTGAAGGAAATGAACCGCCTGCTCCCCGCCGCGGACGCCTTCCTCCTGCCCACGCTCTACGAGCCTTTTTCCAATGCCTGCCTCGAAGCCCTCGCGGCCGGTCTGCCAGTCATCACCACCGCCGCGAACGGCTTCGCCGAAATCATCGAGCCGGGCGTGGAAGGCGAAGTCGTCCCCGGTCCCGACGACCTCCCCGCGCTTTCCGCCGCACTGAAAAAATGGAGCGACCCCGCGCGCCGCGCCGCCATCCGCCCGCGCCTCCTCGCCCTCGGAGAAAAATTCAGCATTGCCGAAAACGTGCGCCAGACCCTCGCGATCATCGAGCGCGCGCGGCGGCGGGGTTGAGGCGCTTTTTTATCCGTCAGCGAAAGCCCCACGCTTGCCACGCGGGGCCGGGCCGGATGATTCTCTGGGCATGCCCGCCGCTTCACAGTTCGATTCCATCGCCGACGTCATTCAAGACATCCGCGCGGGGCGGATGGTGGTCGTGACGGATGATGAGGATCGGGAAAACGAGGGCGATCTGGTGATGGCGGCGGAGAAGGTCACGCCGGAGGCGGTGAATTTCATGGCGATGCACGGGCGTGGGCTGATCTGCGTGCCGATCACCGAGGAGCGGGCGGAGCAGCTCGGTTTGCAGCGCATGGTTTTGGAGAACCGCGAGAGCTACCGGACGGACTTCACCGTCTCGGTGGATGCGGCGCAGGGCGTGACGACCGGGATCAGCGCGCATGACCGGGCGCGGACCATCCAGTTGCTCGTCGATCCGCAGGCCAGGCCGGCCGACCTCGTGCAACCGGGTCACGTTTTTCCCCTGCGCGCGCGCGCTGGCGGAGTGCTGCGGCGGGCGGGGCACACCGAGGCGGGCGTGGATCTGGCGCGGATGGCTGGCCTCGCGCCGGCGGGTGTGCTGTGCGAAATCCTCAACGCCGACGGCACCATGGCGCGGTTGCCGGAACTGCTGAAATTTCGCCGCAAGCACCGGCTGCGGATGTGCTCGATCCGCGATCTCATCGCCTACCGGCGCAGCCAGGAGAAGCTGGTCGAACGCGAGCAGGTCATCAAACTGCCCACGGATTTCGGCGATTTCGATCTGCACATGTACCGCTCCGTGATCGATGGCGGGCATCATCTGGCGCTGGTCAAAGGCGACATCTCACCGCGCAAGGCCACACTCGTGCGCGTGCACAGCGAATGTCTCACGGGCGACGTTTTCGGTTCCATGCGCTGCGATTGCGGGAGCCAGCTCCACACCGCGTTGAAGCAGATCGAGGCCGCCGGCCACGGCGTGCTGCTCTACATGCGGCAGGAGGGGCGCGGCATCGGCCTGCCGGCAAAAATCCACGCCTACAAGCTGCAGGAGGAGGGCCTCGATACCGTGGAGGCCAATGAAAAACTCGGCTTCCCGGCCGAACTGCGCGACTACGGTCTCGGCGCGCAGATTCTCTTCGACCTCGGCGTGCGCAAGATGCGCTTCCTCACCAACAATCCGAAGAAGGTCATTGGTCTCGAAGGCTACGGGTTGAAGATCGTCGAGGTCGTGCCGATCAAATCACCCGCGAATCCGCACAACGCGAAATACCTCGAAACCAAGCGCGTGAAGATGGGGCACCTTTTGTAAAAGGCGGCTGGGCTAAAGATCAATCGCCACGCCGGGCGCGGGAGTGAGGATTTCGCTGCCGGGGAGGTCGGCGGCGAGGGTGGCCCGGAACCACTCGATGGCCGGGGTGTCGCCGTGGACGAGGATGACTTTTTTCGGGCGCACCTTGTTCACATAGGCGCGGATGCTTTCGCGGGTGGAGTGGGCGCTGAAATTGAACTCATCCACGGCGCAGCGCAGCGGCTGGGGCGGATACTCGGGACTGAGCTGCACGGTGCTGCCGGGCGCGGCGGCGCGGATGCGCCCGGCGGGGGAGAGCGGGTCGGCGTAGCCGGCAAAAAAGAGCGCGTGCGCGGGATCGCTGAGCACTTG
Source organism: uncultured Chthoniobacter sp. (assembly GCA_964415705.1). Lineage (GTDB taxonomy): Bacteria > Verrucomicrobiota > Verrucomicrobiia > Chthoniobacterales > Chthoniobacteraceae > Chthoniobacter. The sequence goes on from CAYQBV010000053.1 coordinate 15,340, forward strand.
GCGCGCGAACGAATTCGAGAGCGTTTTCTCGGTCATCATGCCGCTGGAGATGGCGTAGATGCGCCCGCCTTTGAGCGGCGTGGCGTCGGCCGCTTTGCCGGCCATGGTGAAGGGCGCGACGGCGTTGAGGATGTCGAGGCTGGGTTTCTGGCGCGGGGTTTGGTGCGCGAGTTTGTCGTAGATCTCGGTGAGTTTCGTGCCGAGGCCGCCGATGTAGATCGGGCAATGGCCGAGCAGTCCGCGCTGCCGGAAGCCGTGAAACATCGCCAGCAACTCCTGCGTTTTCCCCAAAGCGAAAAGCGGGATGAGCACGGCCGCGTCGCGGTCGAACTGCGCGCGGATGGCGTCGGCCAGGCGCAGCTCCTCGCCGGCACGGGTGAAGCCCTCCGGCGTGGCGCGGTCGCCGCGGGTGGTCTCGACGATGAGCACGTCCAGCTCGTGCTCGGGAAAGCGCGCGCCTTGCATGATCGTCTGGTCGTCGAACTGGATGTCGCCGGTGTAGAAAATCGTGCGCCCCTCGGCGCGGATGAGCGTGCCGACGGAGCCGAGGATGTGGCCGGCATCGAAGAACTCGATGGACACGTCCGCGCTTTCATCCGCGCGCAGCCGCTCGCCCGTCACGTCGAAGCGCGTGTGCAGCGGCACGGGCCGCCAGCGTTTCACGGCCATCTCGACTTCACGGTGGGTGAAAAGCGGGTAGGTGGTGACGCCTTCCTCGCGCTTTTTCTGCATCACGTTGACCGAGTTGTGCAGCATCACGTCGCTGAGCTGGCGCGTGGCTTCCGTCATGAAAACGGGCGCACCGGGGTGGCGGCGCATGAGCACGGGGATGGAGCCGACGTGGTCCTGATGCGCGTGCGAGAGGAGGATGACATCCGCCGAGCCGTCGGGGATCAGGCGGTGGTTGGGCAGCGCGAGGTCGCCGTCGAGGCGCGGGTGCAGGCCGGAGTCGAGGATGAGGCGCTTGCCGGCGACCTCGAGGCAGTAGCAGTTGGCGCCGATTTCGACCTGCCGGGTGAGATTGGTAAAGGTGAGACCGGACATGGGCTGGGCGCGGAGGATGGGGACGGGGTGGGAGGGTGGCAACGGATTTCCCGCGGGCAGTGGGAACTTCGTCCTCCCCGGTTCGCGGCGCTTCGCGACCGACGCTCCAGGCTTGGGGGCCGGGTGAAAAAATCCGCTGGCCCACCCCGCGGACGCGGACTTCGCCCCTAACTGGCGGTGGGGCGGAAGGCCTTGGTCGAGCCGCTCACCGGGTCGAGCTGGAGAGTGAAAAAATTCGCCGGGGGTGTCGTGGCATTGGCTCCCCGGTCGTTCATGTTGTGGAGGGTGACGAACCAGCCGCCGGATTGTGTGGCGAGGAGGGTGGTGGAACCGTCCTGCAGGAAGCGGAACGAGACGTATTTGTAGTTTTTGTCCACTCCGCGCGGGAGTTTCAAGTCTTTGTCCGTTACCGCTTTGAGGGATTGGCCGGTGCCCGCGATGAGCGAGGACAGCTCTTTCGTGCCGTTCATCACGATCCCGCTGGGGAAGCGCTGCACTTTGTCCAAGGGCACGGCGATCCCGGACTCCAGCACTTCAAACAGTTGAAACGCGCGAAATTGCCAGGTCGATTCCGTGGCCAGCACTTCGCCCGGCACTTCGGGGTCGGCGAATTTGTAGATTCGCACCTCGACCGCGCGATTTTTGCTGAGGGCGAGCTGCCGCCCCATGCTGAGCTGATCGGTGAGGAGCTGCGAAGCCTGGGTCAGCGCCGATCCCCGCAGGATGCCCGTGACCGCCGGCACTGCGAACCCCGCAATGATCGCGATGATCGTGATGACGACGAGCAGTTCCACGAGCGAAAAGGCCGCGCGGAGATTGGGGGAGGGGGCGTTTTTCATGGGGTAAACTTGCTGCCGGTGAACATGCCGAATCTGGCGGCACCGTCCACCGAAAGGTTCGGTCTGCGCGCTCCCCGGCAAAATGGAAAGGGCCGCCGAGGTTTAGCCGGCGGCCCTGCCATTTAGGAGGAAATGCGGTGGTTTAAGACCGGCGACTACGCCACCCGGCGGCGGCGGCCCAGCAGGCCGAGGGTGCCGAGGGCGAGCAGGCCGAGGGAGGCGGGCTCGGGG
>CAYQBV010000054.1:0-17361 GCA_964415705.1 uncultured Chthoniobacter sp.
CGTCGATCATCTGGGCACGGCCGGATAACAGCGCCGTTTGGCTGGTCCTGTTCACGTTGATTTACTGCGGAGGGCTGGGTTTCTGGGACGACTATCTGAAAGTCGCCAAGAAGAATTCCGCGGGCGTGAGCGAACGCACGAAGCTGGTCGGGCAGGGCATCCTCGCGGCCATTGTCACCGCCTACTTTCTCCTGAATCCCGCCATCGAGGTGCAGGCGCGCGAACTCTTCATGCCGTTCTACAAAGACCCGGTCATCCTGAACCTTGGAGCGTTGACGTTTGTCTTCTTTGCCATCGTCATTATGGGTGCGTCGAACGCGGTCAACCTGACCGATGGCCTCGACGGTCTCGCGGCCGGCTGCACTTGCACGGCGTCTTTCACCTACGGCGTCCTGGCTTACGCGGCGGGCAATTTCAACATCGCGTCCTACCTCGACATTCCTTTCTACCCTTTCGCCGGCGAACTTGCGGTGATCTGCATGGCCATGGTCGGAGCATCGTTCGGCTTCCTGTGGTTCAATTGCCACCCCGCAAAAGTCTTCATGGGTGATACCGGTTCGCTCGCCATCGGCGGCATGCTCGGGGTGGTGGCCATTTGCACGAAACAGGAAATGCTCCTCGTCGTGGTGGGTGGTGTCTTCGTGATCGAAGCTGTCTCCGTGCTGATCCAGCGCTCCTGGTTCAAGATCACCAAGCGCATGTATGGCGAGGGTCGGCGGGTGTTTCTGATGTCGCCGGTGCATCACCATTTCGAATTGAAAGGCTGGAAGGAAAACACCGTCATCGTCCGCTTCTGGATCCTCTCGATCATGTTTTCCCTGCTCGGTCTTGCCACCCTCAAACTTCGCTGAATGTGCGTTACAAAAACCAAACGATTGCAGTGCTCGGGGCCGGTGAAAGCGGTGAATCCGCGGCCGTGCTCCTGCGTCAGGAGGAATCCATGGTTACCGTCCTAGACACCGCCGAAGAGAATAAGCTCCGCAAGAAAATCGACGCGCTCGGATCGCAGGGCATTCGCGTCATCGCGGGGCTCGCCGCGGAGCATGAGAGCGCGCACGGCCATTACGACTACGTGATCCTCAGTCCCGGTATCGATCCCGCCGTGCCGCTGGTGCAGAACTTCATCCGGCGGCGCATCGAGATGATCGGCGAACTCGAACTCGCCTACGAAATGTGCGCGTGTCCGATCGTTGGCATTACCGGCACGAATGGTAAAACGACGACGACGCAGCTCATCGACAAAATGCTCAATGCCTGCGGCGTGAAAACGGTGGCGTGCGGGAATATCGGTCCGGCGTTTTCGGCCAAGGTCCGCGAGAGCGCGCAACTCGACATCGTCACCCTGGAGGTCAGCTCTTTTCAGCTCGAAACGATCACCCGTTTTCGCTGCGAGATCGCCGTCTGGCTGGGCTTTGCGCCCGATCACCTCGACCGCTATCCGTCGATGGACGAATACTACAAGGCGAAGATCCGCATCTTTGAAAATCAGACGGCGGATGATTGGGCGGTGATCAATTTCCGCGACCAACTGCCGGAACTGAAGGCGAAGAAGATCACCTTCAGCGCCTACGTGCCGGGAGCAGACTTCGAACTGCGGGAGGGCGTAATCTTTTTCCGCGGAGAGCGCGTGCTGGCGATGGCCGATACCCGACTCCGTGGCTCGCACAATGCGGAGAACCTGATGGCCGCGCTTGGAGTCGCGTTCATTCGCGGGCTCAGCGTTGCGCAGGTGGTGCCGCCGCTGCGCGCCTACCAGGCGCTGCCACATCGATGCGAGATCATCCGCACGCTCGATGGTGTGGAATACGTGAATGACTCGAAAGGCACGAATCCCGATTCGGTCGAGAAAGCGCTGCACTCCGAGACCCGTCCGGTCGTTCTGATCGCGGGCGGAAAGGACAAGGGATTTGAGTATGACCTCTTGACCGATCTCGTCGCGCAGCGCTGCCGGGCCGCGGTGGTGCTCGGCGAAATGGCAGACCGCATCGAAACAATCTGGAAGGACCGGCTGCGGGTCGTCAACGCCGGTTGGTCGCTCGAACGAGCTGTCGCCCTCGCGCACGAAATCGCGCAACCTGGCGACGTGGTCCTGCTCAGTCCCGGGACCTCGTCTTTCGACATGTTCAAAAACTACGCCGACCGCGGAAATCAATTCCGCGTGCTGGTCAATGCACTCCAACCAAAATGAAAACGCCCAAACTCCTCACCACGATCTTCGTCAACATCAAGAAGCGGACCGCGACCAAGCTCAAGGCTGCAACCGCAGCGGCACGCTCGGGCATGGATAGCTACGAAACGGACGAGCCGACGACCAAACTTTCGAGCGCGTTCGTGGTCGTCCTCATTCTGCACGTCGTCGCCATTGGGGGCATCTACGCTTTCAACAGCATCAAAGCATCGCGCTTAAGCCGCGAACCAAAGCCGGCGGCTAAAGAGGAGGGAATGAAGCTGTCGCCGAAAACGACAGTGAAAGCCCCGGCCATCTCCGAGGCGACAGGCCCAGCGGCGACCCGTATTCAACCTGGTCCGACTGTTCCATCAGTCCCGACGGTGAGCCCGAAAACCGGACTCAAGCAGTATCTGGTGAAAGCGGGAGACAACCCGACGAAGATCGCTTTTGCCTACTCGGTGAAGACGGAGGAACTCCTCGCGGCGAACAATCTCAAGGACGGTGCCGTTTTGCACCCCGGCGATACGCTCACGATACCGAAGTCGATCGCGAAGCCGGCTGCTGCGGAGCAGCGTAAAGCGGAAACTACTCCGGCCAAGCGTGTGGATGTGGCACCCACGAAGACGACCCCGGGTGTCCACATCGTGAAGAAGCGGGAAACGGCCACTTCCATTGCGAAGGTTTACGGGCTGGCCGCTGCCGATTTGCTCAAGCTGAACAAGATTTCCGATCCCACGAAAATCCGGCAAGGCCAGACCCTGACCATTCCGAAAAAGAGAGAGTGACCGCCCGTCCTTGAACGCCCATCGCACTAGCGCTTACGTCCTCGTCACTACCGTCCTCGGACTGATCGTCCTCGGTCTCGTCATGATGACGAGCACGTCTGCCTACGCGCCTGAAACCAAGGGCGACCCGATGTTCCTGTTCATGCGGCAGATCAAATGGCTCGGGGTCGGCGTGGTTCTCTGCGGAGTGGCGGCGCAGTTCGACTACCGCCTTTTGGAGAAGACCTGGAAACTCTGGTACGGTATCGCGGTCGTTCTGCTCATCCTCTGCTTTGTCCCCCACGTCGGGCACAGCCATTTCGGGGCAAAACGGTGGATCAGTCTTGGTCTGAAATTTCAACCGTCCGAGTTTGCGAAGCTCGCGGGCGTGGTCGCGCTGGCCTGGTGTCTGGCCCGCGATGAAGTGCAGTCTAAAAAATTCGTGCGCGGCTTCCTTGCACCCTTCGCCTGCGGCGGCGTGCTGATGCTGCTCATCGTCCCCGAGGTGGACCTTGGGACCACCGCGTTGATCGGCGCGACCACCCTGATCGTCATGTTCATCGCCGGCACGCATCTCGGCTACATCGTGACGATGGTGGTTGGCGGTTGCGGACTTCTCGGTGCAGCCATCGCGTTCATGCCGGAGCGCACGGGGCGCTTTCTCGCGTTTCTTTACCCCGACAAATATCCTGACGATGCCTATCAGGGACTCCAGGCCTTGATAGCGCTGGGCTCCGGGGGGGAGGACGGTCGCGGTCTGGGGCTTGGCCGCCAGAAAATGTTCTACCTGCCCTTTGCCCATACGGACTTCATTTTTCCAATCGTGGGCGAGGAACTCGGCGTGCGCTTCTCTCTTGGGGTGGTGATCGCCTTCATCGTGTTCATCTTGGCGGGCGTTCACATCGCAGTGCATGCCCGCGACCGGTTTGGGATGCTCCTGGGCATCGGCGTCACGTTGCTGATTGGCTTGCAGGCGGCGGTGAATATCGGGGTGACCACGACGGTCTTGCCTAACAAAGGCATGCCGATGCCCTTCGTCAGCTATGGCGGAACGAACCTCGTCTTCTGCCTGATCTGCGTCGGCATCCTGCTCAATATTTACCGCCAGGGGCAGAGTGAAAAGGAAGCGAAGGCTGGGCCGATGCTCCTGCCCGTCCACGTGAAAAAGCGAAAGAAGGTCGTGCGTTTGTAGCCCATGAATTTTGTCATCGCGGCCGGCGGGACCGGCGGGCACTTGTTTCCGGGGCTGGCCGTGGGCGAGGTTCTGCTCGCGCGCGGGCATCGCGTGATGCTCATCATTTCGGAAAAGGAAATCGACGCACTGGCGACACAGGGGCGCGGCGAGTTTCGCATCGAGCGGGTGCCGGGCGTGGGCTTGCACAGCAAATCGCCGCTCGCGCTGCTGAAGTTTGCGCTGAAATTCCGCGCCGGGTTGAATCAGGTGAAGGCGCTGTATCGCGACTTCGCGCCGCACGCGGTGCTCGGGATGGGCGGGTTCACTTCCACCGGGCCGATCCTCGCCGGACGGGCGCGCAAGGTTCCGACGTTCGTCCATGAATCGAACGCCATCTCCGGGAAGTCGAATCGCCTCAACGCGCGGTTGGTCACGCGCGTGCTCATCGGTTTCGAGGAATGTGCGCGCACTTTTCCCGCGGGAAAGTGTGACGTGACCGGCACGCCGATCCGCACCTCGCTCGCCGAGCGGATCGAAAAAACGCAGGCGCTGGCGGCGTTTGGACTCACGCCAGGCCGTCCGACGCTGCTCGTCATGGGCGGCAGCCAGGGGGCGCACGGCATCAATCAGGCGCTGATCAACGCGCTGCCACGGCTCACCGGGAAACTGCTCCAGATCATCCACCTCACCGGGAAGCAGGACGAGCAACTCATGCGCGAGAGCTACGCCCAGGCCGGAATTCCCGCCTTCACCGCAGCCTTTTGCCACCAGATGCAGGAAGCCTACAGCGCCGCGGATTTCGTCATTTCGCGGAGCGGGGCGGCCAGCCTCACGGAGCTGTCCCACTTCGCGCTGCCCGGCATCCTCATCCCGTATCCGTTCGCGGCCGAGGATCACCAAACTTTCAACGCGAAAATCTTTGAACGCACGGGGGCGGCGACGCTATTACAGGAGCGCGAAACCACCGGCGAAAATCTCGCGAAAAAGCTGCTGTGGTTTTTGGACGATCCTACCCGGCTCGCCGAAGCCGCAGCCCGCAGCGCGCAACTCGCGCCGCACGCCGCCGCCGAGCGGGTCGCCGACACCATCCTCAAATATTGCACCTAATGGACACAGGCCAGATCCTTGCAGACATCCTCGTTGGCGGTGAATTGAAGATTCACCTGATCGGCGTCGCCGGCTCCGGCATGAGCGGCATCGCGGGCCTGCTCATCGCGCTCGGCCACACCGTCAGCGGCTCGGATAAAGCACGGACCGTCGAGATCGATCGGCTGGAAAAACTTGGGCTGCGCTTTTTCTCCGGCCAGGCCGCGGCCAATGTCGCCGAGGCGGACCTCGTCATCTTTTCGTCGGCCATCCGCGCCGGCAATGCGGAGTACGACGAAGCGTTGCACACGGGCCGCAGCATGGTGCGGCGTGCGGATGCGCTGGCCGCGATCATGAATTGCAAAAAGGGGATCGTGATTTGCGGCATGCACGGGAAGACGACAACCTCATCCATGGCGGCGCACGTGCTGAAAGTGGGCGGTCTGCATCCTTCGCATTACGTCGGGGCGGAGATTCCGATTCTCGGCACGAATGCGAACTGGGATGCGCAGGGTGAGTTTTTCGTTGCCGAGGGCGATGAGAGCGACGGGACGCTGGCCTTTTACCACCCTGAGCACGCCATCGTGCTGAACATCGAGGAAGAGCATCTCGACTATTACGCCGACCTCGCGGCGATCGAGGTGGTCTTTAATCAACTCCTTAGCCAGACACGCGGGAAAGTGATCTACTCCGCCGACGACGTCCACGCGCCGCGCGTGTGTGGCGGACATCCGGGCGCGGTGTCGTACGGCGAATCACGCGCGGCATTTTACCGCTTCGACGATGTTCATGCGAAAGACTTCCAGTCGCACTTTCGCGTGTTGCGCGGCGGCGAGCCGCTGGGCGCGATCACCCTCAACGTGCCGGGCCGGCACAACGTGAGCAACGCCGTCGGCGTCATCGCGCTGGCCACGGAACTCGGCGTGCCCTTCGCGAAAATCGCCGAGGCGCTGGAGTCCTTTCGTGGCGCTCGGCGGCGGTTCGAAATCAAATATCGCAGCGACCGCTACATGATCGTGGACGATTACGGCCACCACCCGAGCGAGGTGAAAGCGACGCTCGCCACGGCGAAGAACACCGGTCGCAAGCGCGTGCTCTGCATGTTTCAGCCGCACCGGTTTTCGCGCACGCAGAAGCTCAAGGCGGAGTTCGGTCGCGCGTTTCGTGATGCCGATGTCGCGGTGATCGCCGACGTCTACGCCGCGAGCGAGGAACCCATTCCAGGCGTGAGTGGGCAGACCATCGTGGATGAAATGGTCCGCGAAGGGCACGAGGGCGCGAGCTTTCAGCCGGATCGGAAAAAGCTCGCGATCGAGATCGGGCGGCAGCTTGAACCCGGCGACTGCGTGCTCAGCCTCGGCGCGGGCAATATCCACGAAGCCGCGTCGCTGCTCGCCGCCGACGTGAAGCAACTCGACGAACTCCAGACCGTCATGGGGGCGGGCCTGATCAAGCTTTACGAGCCGCTCGCCAAACATACGACGATGCGCATCGGCGGGCCGGCGCAGTTTTGGGCGGAGCCCGAAACGGAGGAGTCGTTCGCGCGGCTGGTGCGGTTTTGCACGCTGAACGACCTCCCGCTTTTCGTCATGGGCCGCGGATCGAATCTGCTCGTGCGGGACGGTGGCATTCGCGGCGTGGTCGTGCATCTTTCACGCGGCGAGTTCAAAAAAATCGAAGTCCGCGAGGGCAAGATTCACGCGGGTGTGGGTGTGAAGCAGAAGGAGCTGGCCTACGCCGCGCGCGATGCGGAGATCGGCGGCTTCGAGTGGTTCGAGGGCATCCCCGGCGATGTCGGCGGCGCGCTGCGCATGAACGCCGGTGCGATGGGTGGCGAGACGTTCCGCCAAGTTGTGAGCGTGCGCTTCGTGGACCCGCACGGCAATTTCCACATGAAGACGCCGCCCGAGATGGACGTGCGCTACCGGCACTGCGGGACGCTGGCGCAAAACTACGCGGTGTCGGCCACGTTCTTCGGCCAGCCGAGCCCGCCGGAGGAGATCGAGAAACTGCTCGAAGCCTCCACGCAGAAACGCCGCACGACTCAGCCGCGCGAATCGAGCGCGGGCTGTTTTTTCAAAAATCCCGAGCAGTGCCCGGCGGGCAAGCTGGTCGATGAACTCGGTCTCAAGGGCACGCGCATCGGCGGCGCGATGGTTTCCGAAGTGCATGGGAATTTCCTCGTCAACGCCGGCGGCGCGACCGCCGCGGATGTGCTCGCGCTGATCGACCAAGTGAAGGAAACCGCGCTGCGGGAGCGCGGGATCAAACTCGAAACCGAGGTGCAGATCGTCGGGGAGGAGAAAGGCATTCATGATTGATTTGAACGGAAGAAAGATCGCCGTCCTGATGGGCGGACCCGGCAACGAGCGCAGAGTCTCGCTCGCCAGCGGCGCGGGCGTGGCCATGGCGCTTCGCGGGCTTGGCGCGGACGTGACCGAGGTGGATGTCGCGGGTCCGGAGTTTGCCCTGCCGGCAGGCACTGAGATCGCGTTCAATGTCATTCACGGGACCTTTGGCGAGGACGGCCAGGTCCAGCGCATTCTGGAGACGCGCGGCGTGCGCTACACTGGAGAGGGCGTGACGGGCAGCGAAATCGCGATCGACAAGATCGCCACGAAGCAGCGCTTTCTGGAGCGCGGTGTGCCGACTGCGGCGTTCGAGATTTTGCGCGACGGGGCACCGCCGACCCTGCCTCTGCCCTACGTGGTGAAAGCACCACGCGAAGGATCGAGCGTGGGCGTTTACATCGTGCGCGACGCGGCCAAGGTCGCCGACACCATGCGTGAGGCCTGGCCGTTCGGGCGCGAGTTGCTGGTCGAGCAGTTTATCCGCGGACGCGAATTGACCGTCGGGATTATCGGCGATCAGGCGCTGCCCGTGGTCGAGATTCGCCCAAAGAAAGCCGACGAGTTTTACGACTTCGCAAACAAGTACAACTTCCTCAACCCGCAGGCCGCCGGGGCGGATCATTTTTGCCCCGCGCCGCTCAGCGCCGAAGTCACGCAGCGCGTGCAGGAGGTCGCCCTTGCAGCGAAACGCGCGCTCGATCTCGAAGTCTATTCGCGGGTCGATGTGCTCCTCACGGCCGACGACGAACCATTCGTCCTCGAGATCAACACCATCCCCGGCATGACCCCCGTGAGCCTGCTCCCCGAAGCCGCCGCCGCCGCCGGCATCAGCTACGCCGAACTGTGTGCCCGGGTCATCGAACTTTCCCTAGTCCGTCAACCTTAACCGTGAATTGATCCGTTGAAAAACAAACGCATTTCCGGCAGCGGCCAAGGAGGCATGCTCCGAGTGAAAGTCCGTATCGACGAAGAGCGCCGCCGGCGGCTTTGCGCCGTGTGGAGCTACATCTGGAAATCAGTGGTCCTTGTCGCGTTGGGATTCGGATTGTGGCGGGGAGGAAAGGAGGGTTGGCGCCACTTTGTTTGGGAAAATCCATATTTCCTGATCAAGCCGCCCTCCGTCACCACCGACGGGAACCTGACGCGGGAACAGATCCTTGCGGCTGCGGGCATCGTCGAGGGGCGAAACATGCTGACCGTGGATTTGGGCAAGGCGCGCGTCGCCTTGGAAAACCTTCCGCAGGTGGACCGCGCGGAAGTAACCCGCACGTTTCCGAGCACCGTGGCGCTCAGTATCACCGAGCGGCAACCCGTTGCCTGGGTCACGGCGAAAAAGGGAGACGATCCGATGACCGCGGCGCGAGCGTTTTTGATCGATGCCCGGGGTATCGTTCTGCGCAGTCGGTCGAGCGAATCCGATGCCGGTCGCCTGCCGGTGATTTCCGGTGTGGAAACCGAAGACCTCGTCCCCGGTCAGCGAGCGAACCGGGGTGAAATCCTCGCTGCGCTTGAACTCTTGCGGCTGAACGCCGAAAGCAGCCGTTTCCAGATCCGCGGGATCGACTTGGCCAAGGCCTGCCGACTCGTGGTTAGCGACCAGCGGCGCGGGCAGCTCACCTTTGGCGTGCAGCGGATCGAGGAACAACTCGGTCGGCTCAATCAGATCCTCGATCTCGTCGATCCGTCACACCGGGAAATTCGCACGGTCAATCTGGTTCCCGAGCGGAATGTCCCCGTGACCTTCCATGAGCCTGAGCCCGAGCTGTCTCCGGTCGCTTCGATTCCGCCGCCGCCGGCTCCGATTTCAGAAGCGAAAGCGCCCAAGCCAGAGACCATTGCCAAGCCCGGGAAGACCGCTCCCAGAGTCCGCGAAAAAGCGCCGGTCGTGCGGACGAAACCCGCTGCGGCGCGGGTGCAGACCAAGCCCCAGCCGGCAACCCCCACCCGAAAGCCTTTGCCGGCGGAGCACCTGCGAAAACCCTTCAGCCTCGATGAGTAGAGAGCACATCATCGTCGGAATGCAGATCGGCACATCGCAAATTTGCGTCGTGGTCGGCGAGGTGCGGAGTGAGGGCACGATTCGGATCATCGGCGTCGGCACCGCGCCTTCGCGGGGGGTGAGGAAAGGGGAGATCGTGGATTTTGAAACCGCCGGAAAATGTATCCGGGAGGCGCTCGTGGATGCCGAGGAAAAGAGCGACGTGATGATCGGAGCCGTTTATCTCGGCGTTTCCGGCGCGCATATTGAGAGCTTCAACAATCGGGGCGCGATCACGATTCCCGAGCATCGCGAAGAAATCTGGGAGGAGGATTTCGAGGAGGTCCAGACGAGCGCCCGCGAGGTCAGCATCCCGAGTCGGAACTCGCTCCTTCATTCCATTTTGCAGCACTACTACGTGGACGGGCAGGACGGCGTGCTGAATCCGGTCGGCTTGCTCGGGCGCAAACTTGAGGCGGATTTTCACATCATTCACGGCGTCACGAACCGGATTCAGAACAGCATCCGCTGCGTGAAGGAGGTCGGCCCCGAAGTGCTCGAAGTCGTTTTCAATCCCGTCGCCTCTGCGCAGGTCGTGCTGGATCAAAATCAGAAAAGTCTCGGTGCACTGGTCGTGGATATGGGCGGCGGCACGACGGATTACATCGTCTATGTGGACGGCGTACTGAAACAAAGCGGCTGCCTTCCCGTCGGCGGCGATCACATCACGAATGACATTTCACTGGGACTCCGCATCCCGATGGCCCGTGCGGAAAAGCTCAAGATCGGGGAGGGGAGTGTGACCCTCGGGGCGTCGGCTCCGGGGGACATGATCGTGCTCAAGGACGAGACCGGATTTGCCGGCCGCGAGATCGAGCGCGAGATGCTGAACACCATCGTGCATTGCCGCGTCCGCGAGGTTTTTGAGCTGCTCAAACGCCGGCTCGATGCCGACGGCCATCTGCCGTACCTCGGCGCTGGAATCATGCTCACCGGCGGGTGCAGCCAGATCCCGGGGATCGATCGGTTGGCCGACGAAATCTTTGGCATGCCGGCACATCTGACCTTTGCCCAGGCTGTTTCCGGTGCGACTTCCGCGTTTGAAAATCCGCAGTATTCCGCAGCGATCGGGCTGATCAAATACGCAGCGGCACTGCAACCGGAACGGCCGAAAAGCCTGTTCTCCCGCGTCATCAGCAAACTTTCCTTTTTTTGGATGTGGATGTTTTGAAACCGTCCGTCATGACTCCCGACACCGATGATTTCGCTCGACCGTAACCGCCCCACCTCCGCGCGGACGGACCTGCGCCTGGTCATCGTCGGCCTTGGCGGTGCCGGCTCGACTGCGCTCGATCGCATCGTGCTCGATGGCCTGGCCGGCGCGAGTCTCGTGGCGATCAATACCGATGCGCAGGCCTTGGCGGGCTCCGTCGCTGCGGAGAAAATCCAGCTCGGGCGCTCTGTCACGCGAGGACTCGGCGCTGGCGGCGATCCGGAAATTGGTTACCTCGCCGCGAAAGAAGCGGTCGGGGAAATCCGCGCGGTGCTGGCCGACGCGGAACTGGTCATATTGTGCGTGGGCCTGGGGGGGGGGACGGGTTCGGGCGGCGCGCGGCTGGTTGCGGAACTCGCCCGCGAGCAGGGAGCCCAGGTCGTGGTGGTGGCCACGCTGCCGTTCACTTTTGAGGGGCGACGGCGCTCGGAGCAGGCTCAGGAAGCATTGGCTGCGGTCCGCCGCGCTGCGGACCTGACGATCTGCTTTGAGAACGACAAAATGGGCGACGCCGTAGCTCCGCTCGCGGGCATTCAGGATGCGTTCTCCGCTGCTGACCAGACGATCAGCCAGACCGTGCGCGCCATTGCAGTTCTCGCGAAGCGGCGCGGCTTGATGCAGCCTGGCTTTGACGAACTGGCGACTGTGCTCCGCGTCTCCGGTGAGTCTGCGCCGCGTTGCATTTTCGGCTTTGGCGAAGCCGACGGACCGAACCGGGCCAACGACGCGCTGGCCCGTGCTTTGAAGCATCCGCTCCTCGACAAAGGCCGCTTGCTTGACGGAGCCCCCAATGTCCTCGTCAACGTGGCGGGCGGCTCGGGCATGACGTTCAATGAAGTGCAGATCCTGATGGAGGCGCTGAACCGGCATGTCGGCGACGAGACGCAGATCCTTTTCGGCGTAGCTGTGGAGCCTCAGATGGGAGAAAAAATGAGCGTCACGATCCTCTGCGCCCTGCCTTCCGAAGCGGCGGACGCGGCCCCGGAGAAGGTTCGCCGACCAGCGCGTGAGACAGCCGCCCGCCCGGTGCCCGCGCGGCCCGCGACGCCGGAGCCGGAGATCGAAGAACCTGCGGCGCGAAACGAATTTCCCGATCCCGCTGACGAGAATGCGGACGCGCAACCGGCGGACGACGAGCCGGAACTGATGCCAGTTGCCGCTACGGCCACGGCCCCGGTGCCCCAAGCCAAGCGGCCGGAAGCGAAGCAGGAGCAGATGCTGCTCGATCCTGTCGCGCGCGGGCGTTTCGAGCGCAGTGAGCCGACGATTGTGGACGGCCAGGATTTGGACGTGCCGACTTTTCTGCGGCGGAACGTGAAGGTGAAGTAGGCGGGCGGCTACCGCGCCGCGGGATCGCGGCCCTCGTCGAAATCGATGTAGTCGAAGAGCGTCTGGATGTCGGCGCGCTCGGGGATGTTGCTTTCCCGTTTGCGCATTTCGAGACGCTCGGTGGCTTCGTCGTTCCAGCCGCGTTTGCGCATGAACTCATTCCAAATCTCGATGTCCTCCTCGCTCGGCTGCCGGCCTTGGGCCACGCTCCAATCGAAAATTTCCTCATCCGTTCCGCCTTGTTTTACGCGCTCGACCAGCGCCGGGTAGTCGATCCAGAGGAAATGCACGCAGCGCTCATCGAAGCCGCCGCCAAGATTGGCCTGATAGTCGGAGGGCAGTGAGCCAGCCTGGTGCAAGCGGATCTTATCCAGCATGCGGCCGAAGTATTTCAGATTGCGGACGGCGTCGTGCGGGCTGCGGAGATTCGGGACGTTCATGGCGCCGAGGGTAACGAGCGCGGGGTTGGCAGGCAAGGACGGCGGTGCCGTCACGAAGTTGCGATTTAATACGTATACACACTAAATCGTTGCGCTCCATCGGGCGCTGCGCGACGCTCGAAATCGTTCCCCGCAGCCCGCGCATGAAGACCGAAACATTCGACCGACTCCTCGCCGATGGGGATGAAACCACGGCGGGCAACTACTTCGTCGCCAACTACCCGCCGTTTTCGTTTTGGCAAAAAGAGAAGGCCGGTGAAGTGGAGCGCGCGCTCGCGCAGCCTGCGCCGGCAGGAGTGCCGCTCGGCGTTTATTTCCACATCCCGTTCTGCCGGAAGCGCTGTCACTTCTGCTACTTCCGCGTTTATACCGACAAGAATGCCGACGAGATCAAAGGCTACCTCGATCTCGGCATGCAGGAGTTGGCGCGCTACGCGGCGACGCCGCGCATCGCGGGGCGGAAGGCGAAGTTTGTCTATTTCGGCGGCGGCACGCCAAGCTATCTGTCGGTCGCGCAGCTCAAGGCGCTGACGGATCGGATGAAGGAACTGCTGCCGTGGGACGAGGCGGAGGAGGTCGCGTTCGAGGCCGAGCCCGGGACGCTGACCGAGGCGAAGCTTCAGGCGATCCGCGACCTCGGGGTGACGCGGCTTTCGCTGGGCGTGGAGAATTTCGACAAGCATCTGCTGGAGATCAACGGACGGGCGCATCGCGAGGATGAGATTTACCGGGCGTATGACTTCGCGCGGAAGATCGGCTTCCCGCAGATCAATATCGATCTCATCGCGGGGATGATCGAGGAGACGGACGAAAACTGGCAGCGGAATATCGCCAAGACCATCGAGCTTCAGCCGGACTCGGTGACGATCTACCAGATGGAAATCCCGTTCAACACGACGATCTACCAGCAGATGAAAGCCGAAGGGAAACTCGTCGCGCCCGTGGCGGACTGGCCGACGAAACGGCGCTGGGTGGACGAGGCTTTCTCCGCGCTGGAGCGCGCGGGCTACACGGTGACGAGCGCGACGACCGCGGTGCGCGATCCGCAGAAGACGAAGTTTCTCTATCGTGATTTGCTCTGGCAGGGCGCGGATTTGCTCGGGCTCGGCGTGGCGAGTTTCAGCCATGTCGCGGGCGTGCATTTTCAAAACCTGCCGGACTTTGAAACCTACACCGCTGCGGTGCAGCGGGGTGATTTGCCGATCGGCCGCGCATTGGTCACGACCGAGGAGGAGCGGATGATTCGCGAGCTGATCCTGCAGCTCAAACTCGGGCGCGTGAGCCAGAGCTATTTCCGCGAAAAATTCAGCGTCGTTATCGCCGAGCGCTTCAATCAACAGATCGCCGAGCTGACCCGCCGCGGGTTGCTTTCCGAGCAAGGTGATTGGCTGGTGCTGACCCGCCCGGCGCTGCTCAAAAGCGACGTGATTCTTCACGCGTTCTTTTTGCCGCAGCATCAAAACGCCCGCTACACATGATCGCCGCGGAGCCCAGCGCCGACCTGCTCTTTCCGCTGTCGCACTTCTGCCGCGCGAGCGCGCATCCGCTGCCGGCGTGCGAAGTCATCGACGGCGCGGCGATGCCGGAGCCGTTCCGCACGTTGCTGGTCCACCATGGCGACATGACTTCGCGGTTGGAGGAGTTTCATCGCGCGCCGATGACACTGCGCGTGCTCCATCGCGAGACGGGCGGCGACGCCTGCCGCCGCGAGGTGCTGCTTTGCAAAGCGGACGACGGTTCGCCCGTGGAGTACGGCGCGATCGAGATCAACCTTGCCGCTTTCGATGAGCCGCTGCGCGCGGAGATCCTCGAAGGCCGGCAGCCGCTCGGCGGGCTGCTCAACCGCTGCGGAATCCGCTATCGCAGCGAGCCTCGAGGCTTTTTGAAACTCGCGCCGGACTCGGCGATGGGCGCGCACTTTGGACTCGCCGGCAGCCATACGTTTTACGGGCGCAGCAATGTGCTGCTCGGCGACGGCGGCCGCGTGCTCGCGCGGATCGTCGAAGTCCTGCGTCCGTGAAAGGCGAGCAGACGAATCCGTTGGTCAGCGTATGAATAGCCCGATCCATTCCGCAAACTACGACGCCATCATCATTGGCGGTGGCCCGGCCGGGAGCACCGCGGGCGCGCTGCTCGCGGAGCAGGGGCGGCGTGTGCTGATCCTCGAAAAGGAAAAATTCCCGCGTTATCACATCGGCGAGTCGCTGATGCCGTTTTGCTGGTTCACGCTGAACCGGCTCGGCCTCGTGCCGGAGATGGAGCGCATCGCTTACACGAAGAAATACAGCGTGCAGTTTGTGACGCCGGACGGTCGCCAGTCGCAGCCGTTCTATTTCTTCCAGCATTACGATCATCCGAGCTCGGTGACGTGGCAGGTGGAGCGTGCCGACTTTGATCTCATGCTGCTCAACAACGCGCGGGCCAAGGGCGCGGACGTGCGCGAAGAGACGCCGGTGAAGAGGGTGCTCAAGGATGACGGCGGGCGCGTGATCGGCGTCGAGGCCGTGGAGCGGGATGGGAAAACGCGGGCGTTTTTTGCGCCGGTGACGATCGACTGCTCGGGGCGGGAGCAGGTGACGACGGCGCGCGAAGGCTGGCGGGTGAAGGATCCGCAGCTCAACAAGCTGGCGATCTGGACTTACTTCCGCGGCGCGAAACGCGACCCGGGCCTCGACGAGGGCAACACCACGGTGGCCTATGTCGAGGGGCGCGGTTGGTTTTGGTACATCCCGCTGAAGGACGATGTGATCAGCGTCGGGATTGTGGCGGAGAAGGATTACCTTTTCTCCGAAAGCAAAGATCCCGCTGAGATCATGTGCCGCGAGATTGGCCGCAACGCCTGGATCAAGGACCACCTCAGCATCGGGAAGCAGTTTGGTGAGTATTGGGTGACGAGCGAGTTTTCCTACCGATCGAAATACTGCGCCGCCGACGGCCTGCTGCTTGCGGGTGATGCTTTCGCGTTTCTCGATCCGGTGTTTTCCAGCGGCGTGTATCTCGCGCTCAAGAGTGGAGAGATGGCCGCCGACGCGGTGGACGCCGCGCTGACGGCCGGCGACACGAGCGGCGCGCGCTTCGAGGAATACGGGCGGGAGCTTTGTCTCGGGATCGAGAACATGCGGAAGCTCGTCTATGCGTTCTACGATCAAAATTTCTCCTTTGCGCGGATGTTGAAGGCCTATCCCGAGCAGCGCGGGCGGCTGACGGATTCGCTGATCGGCGACCTGTTCTCGGCGAATTTTTCCGAACTGCACGCGGCGATGCGTGAGTTTGCCGAATTGCCGGCGGAACTGTCGCACGGCCGTGCGCCCGTGGTCGCCGCGGTATGATGTCGCGCCATCTGGAGGTGCGCTCCCGCGCGGGAGCGCAAGGTAGCGCAAGCCTCCGGCTGGTGGGCCGGGAAGATCGCAAGCCGGGGGCTTGCGCTACCTTGGTCGGCGTTCTCGCCGTCGTGCTAAGCGTCTGCGGGGCGGGTGCGTTCGCTGCCGAATGGCCGCGTCTGCTCGGTCCGGCGGACAACGCGACTTCGCCAGAAACGCGCCTGCTCCGCGAACTGCCCAAGGCCGGGCCGCGTGTCGTGTGGGAGGCGCCGAAAGGCAACGGCTTCGGCGGACCGGCGATTGTCGGCGAGCGATTGGTGATTTTCTACCGGAGCGAGGACCGCGAGGTGGTCGAGTGCCGGCATGCGGAAACCGGGAAGCCGCTGTGGAAGCACGACTACGCCGCGCCGTACACGCCGCGCTACGGCGGGAGCACCGGGCCGCGGACGAGTCCGGTCATCGCGGACGGGCGCGTGTTCACCTTTGGCATCAGCGGCCAGCTTCGCGGCCTCGATCTCGCGAGCGGAAAAGTCGTCTGGGAGCGCGATGCGGCGCGCGAGTTTCGCATGGGGCCGGCGTTCTTCGGCTACGGTTCGACGCCGCTCGTGCTGGGTTCGCGGCTGATCGTGCAGGTCGGCGGCAAACTGGACGGCAAGCCGGTGAACACGGTCGCGCTGGACGTGGCGACGGGCAAAACGGTGTGGGCGGCGGAGCACGAGTGGGGCGCGAGCTACGCGTCGCCAATCCCCGCGAAGCTGCACGGGCGCGAGTGCGTGCTCGTTTTCGCCGGTGGCGAGAGTCGTCCGCCAACGGGCGGGTTGCTGGTCATCGACGCCGCCGACGGGAAGGTGCTCGCTGCCGGTGCGCACCGCGCGGACGTCGCGGAATCGGTGAGCGCGTCGTCGCCCGTGGTGGTGAGCGCGGAGGAGGGGAAGCCGGCGCGCGTGTTTGTCTCGGAGACGTATGACGCGGGCGGCGCGTGTTTTGAAATCGCGCCGGACTTTTCCATCAAGCCCGCGTGGAAAGCGCAGAATTTCGGCCTCTACTGGATGACCCCGCTGGTCCGCGATGGCTGCATCTTCGGCTTCGCCGGACAGAGTGACCGGCTCGCGGAATTGGTCTGCCACGATCTCGCGAGCGGGCGGGAGCTGTGGCGCAGCGATCTCGGCGGCGGCTTTGGCCGCGCGAGTCTGCTGGCGGTGGATGGTGGCGTGCTGTGCCTCGGGGAGTTTGGCGATCTCGCGTGGCTCGACCTTTCGCCGAAGGGCGCGACGGTCAAATCGCGCGCGAAACTTTTCAACGCACCGGAAACGTGGACGCTGCCCGCGCTGGTTCGCGGGCGGCTTTACGTGAGCCAGAACGAACAGGGTGCCGCCGACACGAAACCGCGCATCATCTGCTATGACTTGCGCGGCGAATAGTCCGGGGAGCGCGCGCGTCCCGCGTGCTGGTCGCGGCGTCCCGCCGCGACGAACT
>CAYQBV010000055.1:0-17338 GCA_964415705.1 uncultured Chthoniobacter sp.
CCCTTGGTTATTTTGACTTCCAGACCTACAACGAATTACTGGCGCCGGTGAGCCAAGAGGTCACCGTCACGGTCGCGCCCGACACCAACCGTGCGCCGGTTCCGCAGAACCAGAGCGTGGCGACCCCGCTCAATACCGCAGTCATGGTTATCCTCGCGGCGACTGATCCGGATGGAAACCCGATCACCTATTCCGTGCTGACTCCGCCGACCCACGGCACGCTCGCGGGTACCCCGCCCTATCTGGCCTACACGCCCACTGCGGGCTATACGGGATGGGATACTTTCACCTTCAAGGCCAGCGACGGAAAACTCGACTCGGTGGGGGGTGCGATTTCGATCGACGTGGGCGGGGCCGGTAATCGGCGGCCCGTCGCCGTGAGCCAAGCGGTGACGACTCCCGAAGAAACATCGAAGGTCATCACCTTGACTGGCTCCGATCCCGATGGGAATCCCCTGATCTATGATCTTGTGAGCGGTCCGAGTTCCGGGACGTTATCGGGAACTGCGCCGAATCTGACTTATCAACCCGCGCCCAACTTCCCGGCGTCCAATTTCAACGGCATGGACAGCTTCACCTTTACGGTACGAGACGCGACACTGACCAGTGCTGTGGCGACGGTGAGCGTCACGGTCACGCCTGCGAACGATGGTCCCCAAGCCACGCCTCAGAACGTGAACGCGGCGGTGAATGTGGCGAATGTCATTACTCTGACCGGGACTGATGGCGAGGGCTACGGATTGCTTTTCGCGGTCGTGGCGAATCCCACCCACGGCACCCTGACCGGGACTGCGCCGAACCTGTCCTACCGTCCGACGACAAACTATCACGGCCCGGACAGCTTTACCTTCCGGGTGACCGACAGCGAAGGGGCGGTTTCAATTACGGCGACCGTCAGCATAACGGTCGTCAACGATCCGCCGGTGGCCAACCCGCAGAGTGTGGATGTCACTCCGAATGTCGCCAAGGCGATCACTTTGACCGGCATTGACAACTGCAACGACCCACTGACCTACGCGGTGGTCGCACAGCCGACCCAAGGCGTTTTGTCGGGCACGGCGCCCAACCTCACCTACACGCCGACGAGCGGATACAGCGGAACTGACAGCTTTACGTTCAGGGTGAACGATGGAACGAGCAATTCGCCGGTCGCCACGGTTTCGCTGAACGTCGTGCAATGGCAGACCTGGACCAACATCGCGCCGGGTGCGTGGTCGGCGGGTGCCAGTTGGTCCGGCGGCGTTGCACCTCCCGCGGCTGGAGGCAGTAGTGGCCTGCTGGTCTTCAATACGACGCCCTATGCGACTGCGAGTTCCAATGATCTTGCCGGGACGTTCGTTTTGAACCGGGCCAGTTTCGGGAGCGCTTTGCCCTCTGCAACGATCAGCGGCAACACCCTTTCGTTCGCCCTGAATGGCGCGGCGTTACCGCAGTTCAATCAAAACAGCGCCAATGGACTCACGGTTTCCAATAATTTGGCGCTGGCGGCGAATACCACGGTTGGCGGGAGCGGTTCGGGGGAGGTGACTCTCTCCGGTGTGATTTCGGGAACCGGGAGCCTGACGAAGGCGAATAGCGGTATCATGACGATCGGCGGGGCCGGGAATAACACCTTCAGTGGCGGTATCGCCGTGAGCACCGGCACCCTTGTCCTCAATTTGAATCGTCTGGGCCTTGGGTCCGGGTCTGTGACCCTGGCCGGCGGCACGACGTTCTATACGGCGAACTTCGAGGGCAACTCCTCGGGCGGAGCTCTCCCGAACACATTCAATCTGAGTAGTGGCAAGGTGAAGATGTTTACCAATAAGGATATCTGGATCACGGGGCCCGTCACCGGCAGTGGCGGCCTGGAGATTTCCGGCAATGGCAGGACCCCGGGGGTCATGCTCTCGGGAGCCAAAAGCTTTAGCGGTGGCGTGACCCTCATGCCAGCCAATGGCCCGAATCCAACTGTGTCTGTCGATAACCTCCTCTCGCTGGGCACAGGAACCTTGAGTTCGCAGCTGACTTCGACCTCGATCGCGGGAAACTTGGAAGCCCGGGCTTCCGTGACCACCGCCCCAGGCGTGGCCAATCCGATCAACCTGGAACCTGGCTGCCGTTTGGTGGTCAAAACGGACGGATCGAACCATCTTTGGCTTTCCGGCCCGATCACCAACAGTGGCAGCTTGAACAAGATCGGGACCGCCAATCTAACGCTTTCCGGCCTGAATACTTACACTGGCACGACAACCATCACGGCCGGCACCCTGATTTGCTCCAGTCCCACGGCGCTTGGCCGGGGGCCTGTGGTGATCAATGGCGGTGGCGGCAGAATTCTCAATCTGAATTTCACAGGCACCCGACAGGTGGCTTCTCTTTCTCTCAATGGAGTCCTTCAGGCGAATGGCACGTATGGATCGACAGCTTCTCCGGCGGCGAACAAGAACAACACCTACTTTTCCGGGACCGGCACGCTGACCGTCGGCCCCTTTGCTACCTCGACGACGGTGGCCAGCAGTGTCAATCCGGCCGCTTTGGGAGTGTCGGTCACCTTCACGGCGACCGTTTCGGGTGGTGCTCCGACGGGCTATGTCACGTTCTTCGACGGGGCTACGGCGCTCGGGACGAGTGCACTGAATGGCAGCTATCAGGCTTCCTTTGCCACCTCCAGTCTCGCGGGGGGGACGCACACCATTACCGCACAGTATTCCGGGGATGCGAGCTGCGCAGGCAGCACGTCCACGGCGCTGAGTCAGGTCATTGCGCTGGCACCTTATGACGCTTGGGCGGCGAATCCGGGGAATGGGCTGGCTGCCAGCGTGAACGATGGGCCGCTGGCCGACCCCGAGTTCGATGGTCTTTCCAATTTGATGGAATTCATCCTCGGCGGCGGTCCGTCGGTTTCCTCGACGGCGGCTCTGCCGACACTCACCCGGAGCGGAAGCAATTGGCTCTTCGAATACAATCGAAGCGACGCGGCGCAACCGGTGACGGTGCAGGTGGTGGAGTATGGCAGCAATTTTTCGGGATGGACGCCTGTGGTGATTCCGGCAACCAGCGGCGGCTCGGTGACGATCACGCCGGGGAGTCCGTCGGATCATGTTACGGTGACGATTCCGAATCTGGGGCCGAATGGTTTCGTTCGTCTCAAGGTCTTCAAGTAGTCGCTCCGGGCGTTCCTCCCATTGTTACCTATCCTGTGAAAACGATCTCTACTCGAATCATCCGAACGGCCCGAACAGTCCTGACGCTGAGTCTGCTGTTGCTGGCGGTCAGTGCCCGGGCCAGCACGACGATCAGCGCCAACGGTACGTTTACGGTCGACAACAGCAACACGACGCTCAGTGGCACCACGCGGACTTGGAACGACACTGGCACGCTGACGATGTCCAACGGTTCCGCGCTGCAAACTTGGCCGAGCCAGACCAACACCGTCGTCAACAACGACGGGATTGTCCTCGCCGGATCTGCTGGGACGGTCTCGTTCCGATACAACGGCAACGATAGTGACTTCATGATGAATGGCGCGTCCTTCACTTCGACGGCGACCGGCGCGCAGACGTTCGCCATCCACACCGGTTACAGTGGGAATGGCGATCGGGAGTCGGTCACCTTCAATGCGGGCATTCCCAATGCCACTGGTGGAAGCGTGGTTTCGCTGAGTGTAACATTTAAGACGCAAACGGGCTCGCAGAGTTGGGTCAATCTGAATGCGGTCAATACCTTTACCGGGCCAATTTCCTTGGTGCAGGGCAGCGGGGGACCGGCGACGGGCTATCTGACCATCGGCGGCACTTTGACGAAGAACAACGGGAATACTTTTGGGACCGGAACATTGGGTGGTGGCAATTACGCGGGAGCCGTCGCGCTTGGCACCTCGACAATCCTCAACTACGCCAGCAGCGCGCCGCAAACCTTGGCGGGAGTGATCTCCGGCGTCGGTGCTGTGCAGGTGACCGGCACCGGCACGCTCACTCTGTCGGGCGTGAATACCTATACCGGCAACACCACGGTCAACGCCGGCAGGGCGCTCGTCCTCGGAAGCGGTGGCGGATTGAAATTTGTCGTCAGCGATGCCTCCAACAACAAGGTCACGGGTGGAGGAACGGCGACGTTGAGTGGCACGTTCACTGTGGACACCTCGGCGGTCACCGTTACCTCCGGAGTCTGGACCCTGGTGGATGCCTCGACCAAGTCCTTCGGTGTGACGTTCGGTTTGGTCGGCTTTACTGGTCCCGTGAGCAACGTCTTTACGAAGGTGACCGGTGGCCAGGTCTGGACCTTCAGCACGGCCACCGGTGTGCTCAGTCTCATATCCAAGGCGATCATCACGTCATTCGGAATACCCGGCTCCGTCGGCGTCATCAACCAGACCTCCAAGACCATCGCCCTGACCGTTCCGTATGGGACTTCGCTGGCCACCCTGGCGCCGACCTTCGCGGTGACCTCCGGGTCGTGCAATCAGACGAGCGGTTTGGTGCCGTCGCCGACCTTTGCCGCGGCGAATCCGGGACACTACATCGTCACCGACGGAGCTGTCGTGAACGACTATACGGTCACGATCAGCGTCACTTCACCTAGCTCAAACAAGGACGTCCTCGCCTGCGACTTCGGCGTCTTTGGTGCCGCCACAATCTCTGGCACCAGCATCACCCTGACTGTGCCGGTCGGGACAGCCGTGACGAGCCTCACGCCCAACTTCACGCTGTCGCCCTTTGCCACAGTTAGTCCGGCGTCAGGAGTCCCGCAGAATTTCACCAATCCAGTGACCTACACGGTTACCGCCCAAGACGGCACAACCAAAGTCTATACCGTGACGGTGCAGTCCTATCTCACATGGACCTACTCGGGCTCGCTCTTCATCCTGACCACCCCGGAGGGTGCAAACCTGCCGGCCGGTTCCACGGAGACAAACTTCCCGCTCTTGGTCCGGTTTAACTCCAGCAACTTCAACTTCGGGCAGGCTCAGAGTGATGGACGGGACATTCGCTTCACCACGCTGGCCGGCGCATCTTTGCCCTACCAGATCGAGCAGTGGGACTCGGTCAACGGCACCGCCGCGGTGTGGGTGAAAATCCCCACCATCACCGGCAATGCGCGCCAGGAGATCAAGATGTATTGGGGCAAGGCGGGTGTAACCAGCGAATCGAGCGGTGCCGCGGTGTTCAACGCCGCCAACGGATATGCCAGCGTGCTGCACCTGAATGAGGCGGGCACTGTGACGGACTCTGTCGGCACGGTCACCGCCACGCCGACCGGCACGACCCAGTCCAATGGCATGATTGGCCAAGCCCGAAACTTTTCCGCCGGTAATGGCATCCATTGCGGAGATAACATTACGGCCTTCGCGCAGGGCGGCACCGCCCACTCGACCGGGGCGTGGTTTCGGGCCAGCGCGGTGAATTGCGATATCGTGGACTGGGGGATGGAAGGCGGAGGCTTCAACAAGGTCCAGGTGCGCATAGCCAGTCCGCCGCACATGTATGTTGATGGCAATTTTGCCAGTGTCACCGGAACGACCACGCTGGACACGACGCAGTGGCATCATGTGGTGCATACCTATACGCCGGGTAGTCCGAATGTGGCGCGGATCTATGTGGACGGCCAACTCGACGGTTCCGCCAATGTGACCATGAACCTGCCCAATCCGTCGCGGATGTGGATCGGCGGCTGGTATGGCAATTACTCCTACGCCGGCGATATCGATGAGGTGCGGATTTCCAAGGTGGCGCGGTCGGCGAACTGGATAAAGCTCGAGTACGAAAACCAGAAGCCCCTGCAAACCCTGGTCGGGATCCTGGTTCAGGCGGGTTCCACTTTTTCCGTCTCTCCCCCTTTGGTGACGATGAACGAAGGCACCAGCACGACCCTCGCGGGGCAGGCGGGTGGCGCGCAAAAGGTTTACTGGATTCGCAAACAAAACGGAGTGGATACGTTGCTGGCGGTGGATCAGTTCTCCCTCAACCTCGCCGCCGGGCGGGTGACGGGGAACCAGTCTTATGTCATTCAATTTCAGGGCATCTATCCGGCCGGGATTCAAACCGTGGACGTTCCCGTGACCGTCATTGAGGATCTGCCCGATCCGATCTTCACCCTCAGCGGTCCGTCCGCTTGGGATGGTCGGCAGACCATCGCCGTCACCTCGGTCATCTCAAATCTGAGCACCCTTCAGGCGAAGGGTGTCGCCAATTTTACCTACAAGTGGAGCGTGAACGGCGTCGCCGTGACCAAGCAGATCACGCCCGGCACCGTGACCCTGCTGCGGGCGCAGGGGAACGGTCCCATGACGGTGACTCTGACGATGGATAATGGCGGCATTCCCGTAACCGTCACCAAGACCATCGCCGTGCAGCAACCGGCTTCGGACCCTTGGTTGCAGCGGACACCGGGTGCCAATGAAAAGCCGGTGGACAATCAGTTCTACGCACGGGACGACACGGGATTTGGAACAATCTATTACAAAGGCACGCAATCAGGCACGCCTGACACGGTCTTCCTGAAGGTTTATACCACCGATACCGGCTCGGATGTGCTTTATGCGACTCACCGGCAGGCGCTTTCGGGCGGGGCCTACTCATTTACCGCCCCGATCGCGGCGGGAAAGGTAACTTATAAGGTGGTCTATGGCACCACGACGGGCGGGGTGGATACGCCGGTCGGCAGTCCGTTCACGAATCTTGTCTGTGGCGATGCCTACATCATCGAAGGCCAGTCCAACGCCCTTGCCACCGACAATGGTGAGCCGAGCGACCCTACGGTCTATCCATGGATTCGTTCCTATGGAAAAACGGTCGGCTGGGGTTATGCAATCAACAAGGGTTCGGAATTGGAGCTTGGAGTTTGGGGCATGATTTTGGCCAGACGCTTGTCCACTTACGCGAACATGCCGATTTGCATCATCAACGGGGCGGTTGGGGGTACTCGGATTGATCAGCACCAACCCAATCCGGCGAATCATTCCGTGGCCGGCAGTCTCTATTCCATCTACGCCAATCTCTACAACCGCGTCGTGGGTGCCAGGCTGACCCACGGAATCCGGGCGGTGCTGTGGCACCAGGGTGAACAGGACCAGGGCTCCGGCGGACCTGATGGAGACTACGACTACAAGTTCTATCAGCAGTATTTCGTGGATATGTCTGCGGCGTGGAAGCAGGACTTTCCCAACATCAAAAACTACTACGTTTTTCAAATCTGGCCTGGGGCGTGCGGCGATACCTCCCGCAACGATCAGTTGCGCGAGGTGCAGCGGACCCTTCCCTATCTCTACTCCAACATGAAGCCGATGAGCACCCTGGGCATCATTCCCGGCTCGGGCTGTCATTATGTGCTGGCCGGATATCAGGTATTTTCCGACCTGCTCGGTCCTCTGCTGGAGCAGGATGTTTACGGACGGAATCCTGCCGAGGTCCATACCGCGCCTGACTTGAAAAGAGCCTACTTTACCAACGCGACACGCAACAAAATCGCCTTGGAGTTCAGTCAGAGCATGAATTGGAACACCGGCGCGCCGGGATTGTTCTACCTTAGCGGCGAAGCGGTTCCTGCAACGGTGAGTTCGGGCAGCGTAGGCGGCAGTGTCATCGAACTCCAATTGAACAAGACCTCCAGCGCCACGACGATCACTTACGTCAAAGGTCTCAATTCCTGGTCGCAAAACAACATCCTCAAAGGCACCAATGGCCTTGCCGCGTTGACCTTTGCCGATGTGTCGATTGGACCACCCGTTCCGACTGGGCTTGCCGCGACAGCAGGCGACAGCCAGGTGGCGTTGAACTGGGCCTCGTCCGCCGGCGCTACCGGCTACAAAATAAAGCGGTCCACGACCAGTGGCGGACCTTACACCGTCATCGGCGCACCGACCGGCGTTACCTATACGGACACGACCGTGACGAACGGCACACCTTACTACTACGTGGTGTCCGCCACGACCGGCCTCGGTGAAGGCGTGGACTCCGCGCAGGTTACGGCTACGCCCTCTGGGCCGCTCAGTTCCGCCAAAGACATCCTCACGTTCGTCTTTCCCGACCTTCCGGCGACCACCATCTCCGGGACGAGCATCACGGTGACCGTTCCCTTTGGCACGAATGTGACGGCGCTCGCGCCTACTTTCACCCAGTCGCCGCTCGCGACCGTCGCGCCGATTTCCGGCACGGTGAGAAATTTCAGCGGGGCGCAGACTTACACGGTGACCGCGCAGAATCTCTCGACGCAGCTTTATACGGTGACGGTCACGGTGGCGCCTTCACCGTACGCGACATGGGCCTCCGCTTCCGCCCAAGGGCTGATCGCCGGCGTGAATGACGGCCCGCTCGACGACCCGGAGCACGATGGCATTTCGAACGTGCTGGAGTTCATCCTCGGCGGTGCGCCGATGGCTTCCTCGGCGGCGATCCTGCCAAAGCTGACGAACACACTCGGAATCTGGGCCTTTGAGTATGACCGCAGCGCGGCCTCGCTGTCCTCCACAACGCAGGTCGTGGAATACGGCAGTGACTTAGCCGGTTGGACGGCGATCCCCGTGCCGGCGGCCAGCGGTGGTCCGGTCACCGTCACGCCCGGCGGCGCGACTGACCACATTCGCGTCGCCATTCCCGCCGGAGGCGGAAAGCAGTTCGTCCGGCTGAACGTCACCCAATGATCTCGGCAGGCAGCGTGGCGGCGATTTTTTGAGAGTGGGCTCGCCGGAGCGAGTCGGTTTGCGCAGGCTGTCCCGTGCCATGTCCGACTTTGCCCAGACCGGTCTCATTTGCACGCTCCAGCGGCTGAATGATGGGCATTTGGCGAAGATCGAGAGGGACTTGGCGGGACTGGCGACGGAGCAAGGGATTGCTTTGGTGCTGCCGTGTCATGGGGGGGATTTGGAAAGGCCGGCGCTGGCGCACATTGTGGCGGAGCTGGCGGAGGGGCCGCGGTTTTTGCGGGAGATCGTGGTGAGTATGAATGGGGTGACGGCGGAGCAGTTCGAGCGCGCGGAGGGCCGGTTCGCGGCGCTGCCGATGCGGCGGACGTTTTTGTGGAACGATCGGCCGGGGGCTGCGGCGGGGATCGGGGGAAAGGGTGGGAACGTCGCGGCGGCGCTGCGGCACCTGGTGGGCGAGGGGACGTGCGGGATCATCGCGACGCAGGATGCGGACGTGGCGTCGTTCCGGCGGCAGGATCTGGCGCGGTTGTGCTACGCGGTGGCGGAGCCGCGGCTGGGGTTCGAGTTTGCGAAGATGTATTACCCCCGGGTCACGGACCGGCTGTATGGGCGGGTGTCGCGGCTCTTTCTCGCGCCGCTGCTGCAGGCGCTGGTGCGGGTGGCGGGGCATCAGCCGCTGCTCGGTTTTCTCCTGAGTTTCCGCTATCCGCTTTCGGGCGAGGTGGCGATGACGCGGGAGACGGCGGCGGCGCTGCCGGTGGCGGCGGGCTGGGGTTTGGAAGTGGGGCAGCTCTGCGAGGTGTTTCGCCAGCTCGACCCGCGGCGGGTCTGCCAGGTGGGCGGCGGGGCGGGATACGATCACAAGCACCAACCGGCGACGACGGCGCTGGCGGGGATGGCGGCGGAAATCGCGGCGGAGCTTTTTCGCCAACTCGGGGCGGAGGGGTTGCCGGCGGATGCGGCGTTTCGCCGGGCGGTCGCCGCGGCCTACCGCCGGGAGGCCGCTCTGGCTCTACAGCGCAGCGCCAGTCTCGCGCTGATCAACGACCTGCCATTTGACGAAAACTCCGAGCGCGAGATGATCGCCGTCTTCGCCGGCACGCTCGACCAGTGAGCGGGCGAACCGTTTACGCAGGGGCGCTTTCGCGCGTGAGGAGGAAGCTGCTGAGGCGCTTCAAACCTTCCGCGTAGAACCGATCGCGCACCGCGCCGACGTAGTGGCGGCAGACGGCGTCGGGCGAGGCGCGCCGGCTGAGCGAGACCTCGTAGCGCCGCGGGAGCAGTCCGCCTTTTCCCCGCGCCGCGGCGCAGAGCATGAAGAGCGTCTGCTCGATGCGCCAGACGTGGCCGCGCGGCAGCGAGGTCAGCGCGAGCGCACGGTCGCAGAGGTCGTAGTCGATGGCCGTTTTGTTGAGCAGGCAAAGGCCGCTGTTGACCCGCCGCCAGATCTTGATGTCGAGCTCCTCCTGCGCTTCGCCGCCGGTGATGAGCGAACCTTCACGCACATCTTCGTTGAACCAGCACTCGTCGGACTCCACGCTCACCCAGTCGAGGATTTCACGCGGGTGATTGAAGAAAAGCAGGTCGCTGTCGAAGACCATGAAGCGTTCGCCGGGGGTGAAAAACGGCACGTCGAAAATCTTCATCGCGAGCGGATGCGCGCGGCGGTAGTCCTCGCAAAACGGGTAGGCTTTGAGGAAGCGCCCGACCTTCGCATCGGCTTCGCGGCGCGGGATGATGCGCGCGCTTTTGAACAGCCGCAGCAAAGCCGCTCCGCCCTCGCGTGGCAGCGTGCCATCGTCGTGGATGATGATCGGCCAGGAGTGCTCGCTGAATTGAAACCAGCTCGCGAGCATCCACGCGGAGAGCCGCCAGTCTTTCGCGCCGGTGAGCACGTGGATGGGAACTTCACGGGCGGGCTCATTCCAAAACGGCCACGACCACTCCACGATGCGCGGGAGCGTTTTGTAGTCGTGGTAGGACGCATCCCAGCCGCGCTTGAGGTCGCGGCGGAAGAGCCACCAAAGTCTGCCGGGTGAAATCACGCCGGCTATCTACCGGAGAGAAAGCGGCGAGTGCAAGCAGCCTGCGTGCGCCGCCAGGCGTGCGGGGAGAGGAGCCACTGGGGGTGGCGGAGGAGGTTGGCAAAAAAGCCGCCGCTCCGGCCGCTCCGGCCGCTCTGATACAGGTCATAGTCGAGCTGCGCCTGGATTTTCCACCGGCGAAGGGGATTGAGCGGCGGATGCTCGGCGAGATGCTTTTGCAGGATCGTGCGGATCTCGTCGGCGGCGCGTCCGGCGGCGGCGGATTTCTGCCCGGCGTGCAGGCGGAAACGCGTGAGCGTGGCCGGCAGATGCGCGACGCGCGCCCCGGCGCGGAAGCAGCGGACCCAGAAATCGTAGTCGAAGGCGAGGTGGTAGGCGGTGTTGAACGGGCCGACCTTTTCCCACAGCGAGCGCCGGAAAAAAACCTCGGGCTGCACCCACTGGCGTCCGCGCCACCAGACGCCGTAGATGTCGAGCACCTCGGCGAGCGATTCGATGCGACCGGTGTGCGTGCCGGTCAGCGCGCCGTGCTCGTCGATCCAATCGACGGAGCCATAGATGAGGTCGATCTCGGGATGTTCGTCGAAAAAATCGAGGACGCGCCCGGCGGCGTGCTCGGCGAGCAGATCGTCGCCATTGATGAAGCCGATGATGTCGCCGCCCATTCTGGCGATCGCGCGGTTCAAGGCGTCGGTCTGGCCGCGGTCGGGCGCGCTGACCACGGTGTCGCCGGGCCGCGCCATCTCGCGGGCGATGGCGGCGGTGCGATCCGGCGACGCGCCGTCCTGGAGATACCAGCGGAGGCGGTCGCCCTGCGCGTTGAGCGAGGCGAGTGTGGCGGGGAGAAAACGCTCCGCTTGGAAGGCCGGAACCGCGAGGACGAGCTGGCGGTCGGTTCCGGAGGCGCTGGCGGGCGGGCGTTTGTCCATCGGATTGGCAGTTGCGCGCGGGCGCTCAGCGTGTTGCCGCGTCCAGTCGGGTGTGGACTGCGGCGAGATCTTTGGCCGCGAGCAGGTTCACATTGGGAAACGGATCGGGCAGTGCAAACGGCACGATCTCTGCGGCCGTCGAGCCGACGCTGTAGAGTCCATAGCCGAGCCGTTCGAGCGCTTCGTAGAGCGCACGGCATGAGGTGCCGGCGAGCCGCGCGGCCTCCTCGGTGAACTCCACGCACAGCACCGGCGCATCGGCGGTGGAGAGAAACTCCTGTCCGCCACGCAGCACGTGCGCCTCCCAGCCCTCGACGTCGATCTTGACCGCACCTTTCCTCCCGGCCAGGCCATATTTCCCGGCGAAGGTGTCGAGCTTTGCGGTCTGCACCGTCTCGGAGCCGGCAGTCTCGCCCATGTATGGAGTGCCGAGCGAATTCCACGCATCGAAGCCGCCGTTGACCATGTGGAGTTGGGCTTGTGCGTCTTCGTGCGAAAGGGCGAGGCGATGGCAGGAAATATTCGTCAGACCATTGAGCCGGACGTTTTCCCTGAGCCGCTCAAAGGTCCGCGAGCAGGGCTCGAACGCGTGGACGTGCCCACCCGCACCGACTTGGTGCGCGGCGGCGAGGGTGTAAAGACCGACGTTCGCGCCGATGTCGATGAAGGTGTCGCCGGGCCGCAGAAAGGCGTCGAAAAACTCCCGGGTTTCCGCCTCAAAGCCGCCGAAGTAGAGCATCTCGCAGAGTCGGCTGTCGCCGTAGAGTTGCATTTTTACCCCGGGGGAAACGTGGGTGACGATGGCTTCCGGCGTGTTGCGGATCTTTTCCCAGCGCGCCGAACGACGCGCGAAGTTTCGGTTGTGGAGACCGATGCGAATGGGCCTGAGCACGACGGATTCATAGACGCGGCGCCACCACGGTCGGTTTAAAACTTTCGGATTCATGTTGTGATCGCGTGCAAAGCGGCTTCCGGTTTTTTCGCGACGGTCCATTGCATCACCGGGCAGACGACGCCGGCCCACGTTTCGGGAAAATTTGAGGCTTGGTTGCCGGCTCCTGAAACCGTGAGAGAAAGACACTCCTGATCGGGAATCAGCCAGCGCTCGCCGGGAATGCCGCAGCCGATTTCAACCGTGTAGGCGCGGCAGTTGAGCAGACGGCCCGGGATGGTGCCGGATGTGGTGTAGCGGCCGGGGCTTTGGGATTCCGGTTGGAAAAGGTGATCGGTGCCGACGAAGGCGATTTCGCCCTCCTGCGTCGTGAGTGAAACGTGAAAGCGCATGCCCTGAATCCGGCGTTTCACGACGTAGTCGATCGCCACGACGATCGGTTTGTCCGCCTCGAAAACGGAAAGCGTGTCGCCATTTTCGTCGGTGAGGCGGACGCGTTCGAGGGCGATCTCCTCGCTGCCGGGTGCTTCGTCCGGTGGCCAGGAGATTTCCGCGAGGCCGCCCTCCCCGCCGGGAACGGTGGTCGCGAGATAGTCGCGGATGATTTCGTCGGGCGTGCCGCGGCGCGTGAGGCGTCCGTCGTGAATGAGGATGGCCTCATCGCAGAGCGAGCGGACCGCGCCCATGTTGTGGCTGACGAAGAAAACGGTGCGTCCTTGTTCGGACGCCACCTGCCCCATCTTGCCGAGGCACTTTTTCTGAAAGCCCGCGTCGCCGACCGCGAGCACTTCGTCGATGAGCAGAATCTCCGGCTCCAGATGCGCGGCGACAGCGAAGGCGAGGCGGACAAACATGCCGCTCGAATAGCGCTTCACCGGCGTGTCGATGAAACTGCCGACCTCGGCGAAGTCCACGATTTCGTCGAACTTCGCCGCGATCTCCGTCCGCTTCATCCCGAGGATCGTGCCGTTGAGGAAGATGTTCTCGCGTCCGGTGAGTTCGGGATGAAATCCGGTGCCGACTTCGAGCAGGGAAACCACCCGCCCGCGGAGGACCGCCCGCCCGCTGGTCGGCTCGGTGATGCGCGAGAGGATTTTCAGCAGCGTGGATTTGCCCGCGCCGTTGCGTCCGACCACGCCGAGAATGGCCCCCGGCTGCACCGAAAACGAAACGTCGCGCAGCGCCCAGAAGGTGTTCGGGTCCGCGCCCGCGCGGCTGCCGGCATCCGCCGTGGGCGTGGTGATGGCGGCGTGCTTGCGCTTGGTGAAACGCTCCAGCGTTTCGCGCAGGCTGGTCGCCCCGATGCTGCCGAGCCGGTAGAGCTTTGAGAGATTTTCGACTTCGACGACGGGCTTCATACGGAGTCGATGACGGTGCGCTCGACTTTCTGAAAGGCGGCGATCCCGGTGACGAGCACGACCAGGGTCACGGCGACCGAGACCGCGACTTCCGTGGCACTCAGCGTGCCGTGGCCGAGCAGGCAGATGCGCAGGCCCTCGACCGGCACGGCCATGGGATTGGCGAGCGCGATCCATTTCCACTGCGCCGGGATCTGCGACAGCGGCCAGACGACCGGCGTGGCGAACATCCAGAGCTGGATGAGGTATTGGTTGAGGTGGACGAGGTCGCGGTACTTGGCCGTGGAGGCGCTCATCCACAGGCTCACGCCGAGGCTGAGCAGTGCGGTCTGGAGCAGCGGCAGCGGGGCGAGGAGCGCCATCCACCCCACGGGAATATCCGCCGCGGCGGGCGTGAAAAATTTGAAGTAGCCAAAGCACAGCACGAACGGAATGCACTGCAATCCGACGGCAATGAAGTTGGCCACGACGACCGAGAGGGGGACGAGCAACCGGGGAAAATAGACCTTCCCGAAAAGGCCGGCGTTGTTGACGAAAGTCGCGCCGCCGACGTTCACGTTTTGCGCGAAGTAATTCCACGTGAGCTGGCTGCACAGGTAGAAAAGCGCGGGCGGCAGGCCGTCCGTCTTGATCCCTGCGATGACGCCAAAGATGACGAAATACACCGCGGCGTTCATCACCGGCTGGAGGAAGTGCCAGAGCGGGCCGAGCAGCGTCTGCTTGTAGCGCGAGATGAAGTCGCGCTGGACCAGCAGCACGAGCAGATCGCGGTATTCCCAGAGCGCGTGCCAGTCGATGCGCAGCCAGCCGCGGGACGGCTCGATGACGATCTCGTAGCCGGGTTTGGCGGTTACGTCTGCCATGACCAGCATCCGAGTTCGAAATCGCCGCCTTCCACCGCGAGCGCCGCGGTGTAGCCGGCGGCGGGTGTGAGTTTGAGCAGCGACCAGCGGTCGGGCTCGACGACTTGGAAACCATTGGCCAGCCCCACGCCGTGCGCTTTCAGCCGCGCCTCCGTGCAGGTCCAGATGTCGTAAAATTTCCACGCGCGCTGCGTCGCCGGCAGATTGCGCAGATCCCACGCGTCCTCGGGATCGAAGTAGTGATCGGCCAGCGTCTCGAACGGGACATTGCCGCGCATGAATTCCAGATCGACGCCGATCTCGCGGGCATAGGTGACGGCGAGCAGCATGAGGTCGTCGGAGTGGCTCAGGTTAAAGCGGATGGCGCTGCCCGTGTCCTCAAGCCCCGGTTTGCCGTGGTCGCCGGTTTGGAAGCGCAGTTCGTGCGGCTCTTCGCCGAGATACTGCGCGAGGATCGTGCGGAGCAGCCCGCGACCGGCGATGAAGCGCGCGCGATCGGCGGGAAAGTGGAACCGTTCTGCGCGCACCCAGTCGGCGGGCGAAAGCGCCGC
The DNA here is from genome assembly GCA_964415705.1 of uncultured Chthoniobacter sp. GTDB lineage: Bacteria > Verrucomicrobiota > Verrucomicrobiia > Chthoniobacterales > Chthoniobacteraceae > Chthoniobacter. The sequence goes on from CAYQBV010000055.1 coordinate 15,262, forward strand.
GCGGAGTGCCGGGGTGGGCGTGAGAGCGGCGCGCCAGAGGTGGACTTCACCGGCGCGCAACGGGGTGGGCTGGCGGGCGGACTGCCAGTCTTCGAGGGCGGTGATCATAGGGGGACGGCGCTGACCTGCTCGATGAGTTCGCGAAGCTTGGCCGCGGCGGTGGCGGCGTTCTCGCGGATGTAAGAAAGGTGGTCGCCGGGCAGGACGTGGATCTCGATCGCGGCGTGGTCCGTCTTGTCCCAGCCGAGCTGGCCGAGAGTGCGGTGGGAGGTTTCGTCGATGAGCAGAGTGAGCTTGCCCTGATACTTGCCGATGGGATGCGCCATGAGCAGCCGAGGGTAGTGCGCGAGGACCTTGCGCATATCGAGCGGCGTGGGGGAGGCATCGGACGGCGCGGTGCAGCGGCATTTGCGGGTGGCGCGCTGCCAGATGTAGCCGAGTTTTCCGCCGAGCGGGAGCTGCGCGAGTTTCGCCTGATGTTCGCGGAAGGGCTGCGCGATGTAAACATCCCAGGTTTTGTGCCGGAGTTCCGCGCGCTCCTCGGAACAGAACTGCCGGAGCGACGCCTTGTTCGGGCGCTCGGTGTCGAGGAGCGCGAGCAGCCCGACCTTTTCGCCCAGCTCCTCCAGCCGCCGCGCGATCTCGTAAGCGAGCACGCCGCCGATACATTCGCCGACGAGCAGATACGGCCCATGCGGCTGGCGGGTGCGGATTTCATCCACGTAATCCACGACCATCTCGGGCACGCTGTGGTGGGGCGCTTCACCGCGCGCCGCGCCGCGCGCTTTCAGTCCGTAAATCGGGAGGTCAGTCCCGAGGTGCTGCTTGAGCTGGGCATAAACGAGGAACTCGATCTCCGCGCCCCACCCGCCCGGAATGAGAAAAATCGGGCGGCGGGATGCCTCGCCGCGCTGGATCGTGATGAGGCTGCGCAAAGGTTTGGCGGGCGGCGGCGGCGGGAGGTGTTCTTCGATGAAGCGGGCGAGCCCCTCAATGGTCGGCGCATCAAACAGCCGGCTCACCGGAACGTCCACGCCGAAGCGCTGCCGCACTTGGGCGATGAATTGGAGCGCGAGCAGCGAGTGACCGCCGACGGCGAAAAAGTCGTCGTCCACGGAAAAGCTGTTGCGTCCCAAAAGCTCGGCCCAGAGCCGGGACACGTCGTTTTCCAGCGGCGTGCGCGGCCGGATCGCATTGGCCGCGTAGCCGTCGGTCGCGGCGGTCGGCGCCGCGATTGCGGGCGCGGGGAGCGCGTTGGCGTCGAGCTTGCCGTTGTGGTTCAGCGGCAGCGCTTCGAGCGGGGTGAAAAAAGTGGGGATCATATAGGAGGGAAGTCGCTCGTGGAGAAAGGTACGCAACTCGCGATCCGACGGTGCCGCCACCGGAGTGCGGACGAAATATGCGACCAACCCGTTTTCGCCATCCGGCAGCGGGCGGGTGATGACCGCGCAGTGCGCGACGCCGGGATGGCGGGAGAGCGCGGCTTCGATCTCGCCCAGCTCGATGCGGAAGCCGCGGACTTTCACCTGCTGATCGGCGCGGCCGAGATATTCGAGATCGCCGTCGGCGGTGCGGCGGGCGAGGTCGCCGCTGCGATAAAGGCGCGCGCCGGCTTTCCACGGATGCGGGATGAAACGTTCGGCGGTCAACTCGGGCCGGCGCAGGTAGCCGCGGGCCACGCCGTCGCCGCCGATGTAAAGTTCGCCCGGGAGGCCCGCGGGGCTGGGATCGAGCGCGGAGTCGAGGACGTAGAGATCGAGGTCCGGGATAGGCTGGCCGATGCGGCTGCCCTTGGGCGAATCGAGATCGGCGCGCGTGATCGGGCGGTAGGTGACATGCACGGTCGTCTCGGTGATGCCGTACATATTGATCAGGCGCGGGGTGGTGTCGCCGTGCCGGTCGAACCAGGGCCGCAGCGTGGCGAAGTCGAGCGCCGCGCCGCCGAAAATGACGGTGCGGAGCGCGAGCGGCAGGCGGAGCGCGGGGTCGTCCTCGACACGGCTGAGCTGGAGAAAGGCGAGTGGGGTCTGGTTGAGGACGGTGACTTTTTCCTGCGCGACGAGCGCGTAAAACTGCG